>JBLHUR010000048.1:0-35835 GCA_047629805.1 Akkermansiaceae bacterium
GGCGTTTTTTCTCTCAAATTTTCTCTGCGTCAGCCCCCCCTTTAATCGTTGCGATGGAGCGGATTTTGAGAGAGGGCCGCTTGAAGGAGGTGACGCGAGCAGCGGGACTTCGTAAGAGTATCGGGGTTGAAGTCCCAATCCTTGTGAGAGGCGGGAGGTGGGAGTCGTAGCGGTATTTGAATAGCCGGCGACCGAAGGGAATCCCGGCCCGCTCCTGATCGCTTGAAGCTTTGGAGCGATTTGCGAAGATTCCATCGTAGTGATCACCTTGTGAGAAGCGGATCGTAAGGGGGCGGGAACCGTCAGAAGGCCGTAGGCGTAGGATGGGAGATTGCACAGCGGGGCAGAAGTGCTCGGAGAGGAGCGCTTTGCATCTCTTCTCTTTGACTCATGAAGGGAGTGCTTGATTGGGGCTTGAATTCCGCTCTTCACAACCCGTCTTTCATACCTAAATCCCAAAGCCAACTCAAGGGTTAAGGCAGCAAATTCCTCCCCCATTTCCAGCAAGCCAGCAGGGAGTGAGAAGGAGTCAAGGCTGCAAAACTCACTTCAATCCCAAGCGATGAGTTGCCATCAGCGCTCCGCTGTGCCAATCTGTCGCGGCATTGAAGTCGGCAGTTTTAGAAAAGATCCTCTCCCGGCTCGATCAGATCGAGCCGGAAGAGGTGCAGGCTTTACTCTCACGATTGGTGCGGGAGAAGGGGTTTTTGCAAAAGGTCTTCGAAGCTCTGCAGGAAGGAGTTCTGTTACTCGATCCCGCTGGCGGGATCAGTTTCATCAACCATGCCGGGTGTCGTTTCTTCGGAACCACGCCTGACGAAGCCCAGGGAAAACCGCTCGAAGAGGTGGTGCGCGGCGTTGACTGGTCAGCCTTGATGCAATCCAACCGAAGCACGGTGAGCCGTGACTTGGAGGTCTTTTATCCCGAAAATCGCTATCTTAATTTCTACCTCTCACCGGTTGCGGAAGAAGGCGAAGCGGATCTGGGACACGTCATGCTGGTGCGGGATCTGACCCGCTCGCGTCAAGAAGCCGAGAAGGAATTGGAATCCGAAAAGCTCAATGCCCTCACTCTCCTAGCTGCCGGAGTGGCCCATGAAATTGGAAATCCTCTCAATTCCCTTTCTCTCCACCTTCAGCTTTTAGAACGTCGGGTCCGTGACCTTCCCGAGGGCGACCGCAAACCGCTCGCGGAACACTTGGGGACCGCGCGCACGGAAATCGAGCGCCTAGACATGATTCTCAAGCAATTCCTGCAAGCGATGCGCCCGACAAAACCCGAGCGCGTTCCGACGAAGTTGCACGAGCTCTTAGAGGAAAGTCTGGAAGCCCTCAGCCCGGAACTCGAAAGCCGCGAGATTCCAGTCAAGGCGGACCTCGTTCCGGATCTTCCCTCGCTCGATCTCGATCCGACCCAAATCAAGCAGGCACTTTATAACGTTATTAGGAATGCCTTTCAGGCCGTGAGCAAGCCGGACGGCAATATCTTTATTCAAACCCACGCCAACGACTTCGAGGTGACTCTTGCGATCTCCGATAATGGCACGGGAATCTCGCCGGAGACGATGGGCTCAATGTTTGAGCCCTTTCAAACAACCAAGGTGGACGGGAACGGATTGGGAATGCTCATCGTTCGAAGAATCTTACGTGAACATGGCGGCGAGTTAGAGGTCGAAAGCGAGGAAGGGGTTGGCACAACCGTGACCCTCTACTTCCCCAGAACCGATAAAAAGGTGCGCCTCCTTGAGGATCGTGCTCCTATTGAAATATAGTATTTTTAGAACGTGAAAACTCTCCTGATCGTCGATGACGAAAAACCCACCCGCGATGCCCTTCGCATGGCACTCGAAGAAAGCTTCGACTGCTATCTTGCGGCCGACCTGAAACAGGCCACGCAGGTGCTGAAGTCCGAGGATATCGATCTCTTGTTCACCGACCTTCGACTAGGAGCGGATTCGGGAATGGATGTTTTGGACGTCGCGCTCTCGCTCCCCCACCCGCCGGTCGCGTTAATGATGACGGCTTACGGCTCGGTCGATACCGCCGTCGAGGCAATGCGCCGGGGCGCGTGGCACTTTGTCACCAAACCCCTGAACCTTGATGAGGTGGAATTGCTCCTCAAGCGCGCGGTTCGGAGCCGCTCGTTGGAAAAGGAAAACGTCAAGCTCACCGCTGAAAACGAAGTCTTAAAAGAAAGCAAAGCAAAGGCCTCATACGGACTGGAGCGCCTCATCGGCCGGTCGCAACAAATGGCCCGGGTTGCTTCTAAAATCGAACAGATCGCACCCACCCGCGCCACGGTCCTCATCGAAGGGGAATCAGGAACGGGTAAGGAAGTCGTCGCCCACACCCTGCACGATCTCTCGGGCCGACCCGGTGAGAAATTTGTTGCCGTCAACTGCGCCGCTCTCTCGTCCCAACTTCTCGAAAGCGAACTCTTCGGCCACGAAAAGGGATCCTTTACCGGAGCCTCACAGCGCAGAGTCGGACGCTTCGAGCAAGCCCATGGTGGAACTCTTTTCCTTGATGAAATCGGCGAAATTGATGCCCAGACCCAAGTCAAACTTCTCCGCGCACTCTCGGAGCGAACGATCGAACGCGTGGGATCCAATACTCCGGTAAAGATCGACGTCCGCGTCATCGCCGCGACGAACCGGAGACTTGCCGAGATGGTGAAAGAAGGAACCTTTCGGGAGGATTTATACTTCCGGCTTAATGTCCTGGGCATCGAAATGCCGCCACTTCGGCAGAGAAAGGAAGATGTCGTTCTCCTTGCGGACTCATTTCTGGAGGAATTTGCAAAAGAAAATAATCGCCCTCTAAAGCCCCTTACAGAGGCCGCCATGGGCTTGCTTTATGCCTACGATTGGCCCGGCAATGTCCGTGAACTCCGCACCGCTATTGAACATGCGGTCGTGATGTCCAATCAGAGCACTCTCGATGTGCAACACCTCCCCGACTTCATAACCGGAGGTGGTCACACCTTCGAAAGCCAATCCTCAAAAAACACCCTTGCTCCTGAGGAGGAATTCAACTTGCATGCCCTCGAGCGACGGGCCATTCAGAGTGCTCTGCGGGAGACCGATGGAAATCGGACAAAAGCCGCAGAATTATTGGGAATCAGTCGTCGCACCCTTCAACGAAAACTTCGCGATATTCCGCTTATCGAGCAAAAATCATTATGAGTAGTTCCAACAAAGTCGGCGGCATGGATACAGCCGTCCTTATCCGTCGTCTTCTCTTCTTCGTCCTTCTTTTCATCCTCGTCTTCTTTTACTTGGTTCTTACCTTCAAAGGGCTCACCTCGGCTCGAGGAATGGAACAAGCCCAAATCGGTCGGGAGATCGCACGGGGGCACAACTCCACCACAAAGGTCATTCGTCCTGCCGCCATTTGGCAGGCTCAGCAAAGTGAGAATGACAATGTCGAGCTTGATGCCTTCTACGATACCTATCACTCTCCGCTCAATCCATTCCTCTATGGAGCGGTCCTCAAAGCAGTTGGTGGGGACGACTTTGATAAATTTCAGATGGTCGAAGATTCTCGAACGATCTACCGCCTAGACCGTGTCATTGCCGCAGTAGCCGTAATTCTCTTCTTGATTTCAATCGGAATCAACTACCTCTTAATCTCACGTATTTTCGACATAAAGATCGCAGGAGTCTCAGCTCTCCTCATGGCACTTAGTGACTTGATGTGGAAGTTCACTCAATCCGGGCTCCCGCAAATGCTCATGCTTTTGCTCTTTTCCTGCGCTCTTTTCTTCATCTATCGGGCCTTGGAAGCCTCGATTGAAAATCGAGTTGCGATTGGCTCCATCATCGTTGCCGCCGTCTTTCTGGCGCTCCTTGCCCTCTCCCATTGGCTCACGATCTGGATTACCCTTGGGTTCGTCATTTACGCCGCCTTCTTCTTCCGACCCAAGGGGATTTCCGGCCTCACCGTTCTCGGTGTCCTCCTGGCCTTCAGCTTCTACTTCATGGCCAAGAATGTCGAATGGACCGGTAATCCCGGGGGAACTGCTTTCCTCACCCTCTATGGGGGTTTAACGGAATCGGAAAGCAACGTTATGCGAACGAGCGATCCAACTGAAGAAACCTACCAAGTTCTTCACAACTTGAATTCGCTGATTCTCAACACTTCGACAAACATGCTCCAGCAGGCCAATCGCCTTTATAACAATCTCGGAGCCATCATTGCTGCGCCTCTGTTCTTCTTGGCCCTGATTCATCCTTTTAAGCGAGAATCCATCGCCAAATTTCGTTGGATCGTCCTGCTTATGTGGGTGATGGGAACCTTGGGAATGGCCCTCTTCGGCCTCTCCGAAAGTGCGACTGACGCCAACCAGCTCCACATCCTCTTTGCCCCCATCATGTCCGCCTATGGCTTGGCCTTCATCTCGATTCTCTGGAGCCGGATCGAGTTGCCCGCCGGAAGCGCCCTGATGCGCTATGGCCACTTCGTCATTGTCATCATCATTAGTGCAGGACCACTTATTCTGACCATCCCCAATGCCCTCCGTATCGCTTTGGCCGTGGGAGACAATCAACGTCCGGTTTGGCCTCCCTACTGGCCCTCTCTTCTCAGTAAGACCCTTCACGATGCCACCGAAGAAGATGATATTATCTTCTCAGATCAGCCTTGGGCCGTCGCTTGGTATGCCGATCGCACCTCGATCTGGCTTCCCCGAAAGGTCGAGGAGTTCGAATCATTAGAACTGCTCGCCGAAAATCAAAAGCTGGAAACGGCAGGGATCTTGATGACTCCCACCTCTTTCGAAGACAACCCTCTCTACTCGGCGGCCCCATTCGGAGCCAACGAAGAATTCGCAGCTCTCATGCTGGATGGCGCTGCCTCGGGAGTGACCGAAGGCCAGCTCGGAAGTGGAGGCCTGCGGATGAGAACCCCAGTGCTGAGCAAAGTAATGGCTGACTACCCTGAAATTAAGCATCTCTTTCCAATGCGTGTCATTTACTACTCCAAGAAACGTATTCTTCAGCAACAGCGGTAACTTGACCTATGCCAGCAAAGAAAGAAGCCTCTACCCCGCCAGTTGCCGAATCATTCGAGGACGCAGCCGACGAGTTGGAGAAAATTATCCAAGTTCTGGAACAAGAACCCACCTCTCTTGCCAAACTTCTGGATGACTTCGAACGAGGCCAAGCTCTCCTGAGCTACTGCCAGATCACTTTAAAATCCGCACACAAACGCCTCGACATAGTCGAAGCAAAACTCAAGGCCGACTCGACCGAAGAAGAATTAGACAATTCCTTCGAGAAAAATAAAGCCCTCAACGACGACGATGTCCGACTCCTCTAATACTCCTCTCCTTGACCAAATCCAAGGACCTTCCGATCTTCAAAAGCTTGAAAGCGAAGACCTCCCAATTCTCGCGGAGGAAATTCGCGAGACTCTGATTAATTCGCTCTCAAATACCGGCGGCCACCTTGGGCCCAACCTGGGAGTGGTCGAGTTGAGCATCGCGATGCACCGCGTTTTCAACTCACCGGAAGACAAGTTTCTCTTCGACGTTTCCCATCAGGGCTACGTCCACAAAATGCTTACCGGAAGAGCGAAGCAAATTGGAACGATTCGCCAGTATGAGGGACTCAATGGCTTTCTCCTTCGCACCGAATCCGAATACGATTGCTACGGAGCGGGCCATGCCGGCACCGCCGTCTCAGCCGCATTAGGGATGTGTTCCGCACGCGACATCAAGGAAGCCAACAACCATGTCGTTGCCGTCGCCGGAGATGCTGCTTTTACTTGTGGCGCTACCTTGGAGGCTCTCAACAACATTGCCGTAACGACCAAGCGGTGCATCATTGTCCTCAATGACAACGAGTGGTCCATCGACAAAAACGTCGGGGCACTTGCCAAGTATTTCAACGCCCTCCAGACCCACCCCGCTTATAACGGCATTCGGGAAAGAGCGGCCTCCCTCGTTGAAAAGGTCGCCGGACCCGGCGCACGAAAATTTGTCCACAAAATCGAGCGGAACGCCAAAAACATGCTCCTTCCAAACGTTCTCTTCGAGAAGTTTGGCCTGCGTTACTACGGCCCCATCGATGGCCACGATCTTCCCTCCGTCATCAAGAGCCTCGAACATCTCAAGGAGCAGGACGAACCTGTCATCCTTCACATCATCACCGAAAAGGGTCGAGGCTATCAACCTGCCCTCGACAAGCCCGGAAAATTCCACGGCCTCGGACCCTATAATGTCAAAGACGGCTCCACCGCTTCGGGCGCTCCCACTTTTTCCGAACTCTTCGGTCGCGCCATCACTGACTTTGCCAAGAAGGACAAGACGATCACCGCCATCACCGCCGCCATGCCCGGCGGCACCAAGCTGGAAACTTTTAAAGCAGAAATTCCCGAGCGCTACTTTGATGTCGGCATTGCCGAGGAACACGCAGCCCTCTTTGCCTGCGGACACGCCACCGAGGGGCTCAAGCCCTTCCTCGCCATCTACTCGACCTTCATGCAACGTGCCTATGACATGATCATTCATGACATAGCCCTGCAAAGCCTTCCCGTTCGTCTTTGTATGGATCGCGGCGGACTATCCGGCGATGATGGCCCGACTCACCACGGACTTTTTGACATCGGCTACCTTCGCCACGTTCCGGGTCTCGTTCACATGCAGCCAAAGGATGAAGATGAATTCATCGACATGCTTTGGACCATGGCCAACTACGTAGACGGCCCCATCGCCATCCGTTACCCGCGCGGTAATGGCCCTGGCGCTAAGATCAAGGACAAACCAGTCCTCCTCACCATCGGCCAAGCCGAAGTCATTCAGGAAGGCACCGACGTTTGCCTCATCCCACTTGGAAACATGATGGAGCTTG
This sequence comes from Akkermansiaceae bacterium, assembly GCA_047629805.1. Classification (GTDB taxonomy): domain Bacteria; phylum Verrucomicrobiota; class Verrucomicrobiia; order Verrucomicrobiales; family Akkermansiaceae; genus SW10. Next base: position 6,852 of record JBLHUR010000048.1, read on the forward strand.
CTCTTGAGACCAAGGAAATCTTGGAATCAAAAGGCTACAGTGTCACCTTGATCAATCCTCGTTGGATCAAGCCTCTCGACGCCCGAACAATCTCCGAACAAGCCACAAAAGCGACCGTCGTCTGTACTTTCGAAGACCACGTCCTCTTCAATGGATTCGGCCTTTCCATCATCGAACTTCTCCACGACGAAGTCATCCATACTCCCGTCGAGCGAATCGGTTGGCCCGATGAATTCGTGGAGCATGGAAAGCCCGAGATCCTTCGCGCCAAGCACGGCCTCACTTCAGCAAATGCCGTGGACAAAATCCTCCCGCACCTCACTGCCAAGTAGAATTTCCGCCGGACCCTCATTAACCTAAACTCGCCTTTGCACGGATCGCTTTAGGGAGAATTAGAGGCGTGCAATAAGTGCCGCGATGTCATGGGGTCGGCGGCGAGACGCACGCCGCTCCGTGACGCTATCGGGGGAAGAACCCGCTGATTGACGGCGGCTCAACGGAGGTGCTGCCTTCTCACCACCCACCCTCAACCACGCCTCGGCTTTCTCTGAGGTGAAATCCCTCAACCCAAGCTTCTGCTCCCTGCTGACAACTTTTCTGTGGTTAAAACTTCTCCCGATTTACCGATAGATCACCAGTCACCAGTAACATCTCCTGTCCCTCCGGCTTTCAAGCCCATTAAATACTCTCCACGTCCATGAGGAACGATCACCAGTCGGTTGGTCGTCACTGACGAGGCAATCGTACGCCACATCCCCTCAGTCTTTGGATTGATCCCAGCGGAAGACCAAAGCAACTTCCCCGTTTTCGCCTCATGGCCCGTTACGTGATCAGCGCCAAAACTGACAACCGTCGCAACGCCTTCAAGAGTCATTAAATGGGGAGTGGTGTAGCTATCGCCCGATTCCTTTGCGGTCTCGAAATTCCGATCCATTTTCCAATTCTCTTTCCCCGATTTCAGGTCAAACGAAACCAAGTAGGAATCCCCCTCGGTCTGCATTACCGCGATGATCACGCTCTTCTCAAAAAGCACTGGCGACGTTCCCTGATCCCACCACAGGGTATCCTTCCCATATTCCTTCTGAAGATTCTTATCCCACAGCTTCTTCCCGTCACGCGAACAAGCCGCCACCAAGCCCTACTTTAAAGTAAGCCACCACCGTCTCACCGTCACTCACCGCTGAAGAATTCGCCCCGCTGCCTACCTTCTGACCACGACCCGGAGTTTGCTCGCCATAACTCTGGATCCATTTTGATTTCCCATCGAGATCATAGGCCAAAATGGAATCCTGCCCCTCAATCGGAGACGTTAAAAAATAAAGGGTCCCGTTCGAAACGATCGGAGTAGAACACCCCCGCCCGGGCAGCTTTCTCCTCCAAAAAACCCCTTTCCCCTCCGCATCAAACTCCATCGGCAAGGTGCCCTCCTTCACCGAGCCATTCCCGTTTGGCCCCCGCCAATCCGGCCATTGGGCGTGAAGTGGAAGTCCCAGAACTCCCAGCAAAAGAGAGCAAACAGCGGTCGTGGATTTCATATCGACCAAGTTCCCAAACATGCTCCCTCCGCACCAAGCCTGAAAAACCCCACCTTTCTTAAAAAGAATTGCTCCTTCACAACGTTTCTATACGCGGGAGTTCTCCCAATTGCGCGGTCGCTCTTTTTTAGGACGGTGCTAGGTTGCTTTTGTTCCCATTCCGATATTTTCGAAACACTCTCATGACTCCAGAAGAATTCTCCGCTGAAATCCAAACCCGTTCCGCTTTCGTCGCCCCGCTGCGTTCGGAAATCGCCCGCGTCCTCATCGGGCAACATCACCTCGTCGACCGCATGTTGGTCTGCCTCCTCACCGGTAACCACCTCCTCGTCGAAGGCCTCCCCGGTCTCGCCAAAACCCTCGCTGTCAACACCCTCGCACAGACTCTTTCGGCTCGCTTTGGCCGCATCCAGTTCACGCCCGATCTCCTTCCCGCCGATGTCATCGGAACCCATATCTACAATCCCGGCACCCAAGAATTCACCGCCAAAGATGGACCTGTTTTCACCAATCTTCTTCTAGCGGACGAGATCAACCGCGCTCCTGCCAAGGTCCAATCAGCCCTCCTCGAAGCGATGCAGGAAAAGCAAGTCACCCTCGGTGGCGAAACCCGCAAGCTTCCCGATCCCTTCCTCGTCATGGCGACCCAAAACCCGCTCGACCAGGAAGGCACCTATCCTCTCCCCGAAGCGCAAATGGACCGTTTCATGATGAAAGTCATCGTGGGATATCCAAAACGCGACGAAGAACGCGAGGTCCTCCGCCGCATGGCCTCCACCATGTCCGTCCCCTCCGCTTCTGCAGTTACGAGCCTCGAATCAGTGTCCGCCGCGCGCGCCTTGATCAATGAAATCCATGTCGATTCCAAGATCGAGGACTACATTCTCGACATCGTTTTCGCCACTCGTGAAGAAGGCCGCACCCAGCTTTCCGAACGCCAAAGCGGCCTCGTTCTCTCCGCCTTTGACCCCCTCATCACCGCCGGTGCTTCGCCCCGTGCCACCATCCAGCTCATCCGCGGAGCACGTTGTCTCGCCTTCCTCGATGGCCGCGCCCACGTCCTCCCGGAAGACGTCAAAGCGATCGCACCCGACATCCTCCGCCACCGCATCATCCCTAGTTATGAAGCGCAGGCCGAAAATATGGACTCGGATGCCATCATCACTCAGCTCCTCGATACCCTCCGAACACCTTAGTCCTTCATGCTGGCTTCAGAGTTAATGGAAAAGGTACGTCGGATTGAAATCCGGAGTCGCCGGATCGTCCAAAACCAAACCGCCGGTGCCTGGCACGCCTCCTTCAAGGGGCGCGGCATCGAATTCGCCGAGATCCGCGAGTACCAGGAAGGCGACGAAATGCGCTCCATCGATTGGAATGTCTCGGCCCGTCTCGGCACCCCTTACATCAAGCTCTTCACCGAAGAGCGGGAGCAAAACGTCTTCTTCCTCGTTGATCGATCCGCTTCAGGACAGTTCGGATCCGGAGCCACTACAAAAGCGGAATACACCGCCGAAGTGGCCGCCGTCCTCGCCTTTTCAGCCACCCTGAATAAAGACAAAGTCGGCCTCCTCCTCTACTCTGATCAGGAAGAACTCCATCTCGATCCCGCCCGTGGCCATCGCCACGTCCTCCGCATGATTCGCGAGCTTCTGGCCTTCGAACCCCAGTCCCCCCGCACCGACCTCGCCGGAGGAATCGAGCACTTGCTCAAGACCACTCTCAAGCGCTCAATCGTCTTCATCTTGAGCGACCTCATCACCCCATCTTTCGACAAACCCCTCCGCGCCCTCGCCCGGAAACACGAAGTCATCCTCCTCCACATTTCCGATCCCATCGAACGAGAACTCCCTAATATCCCAGCTCTCTCCATCAGCGATCTCGAAACCGGTAAAGTCACCCGTCTCACTCGCAAGGACGCCAAGGCCCTCGCCGCCCGCACCACCGCGGCCTCGGAAGAAGTGGCCTCAACCTGCCGCCGCGCCAAGATCGACTACGTTCCGCTCGATACCGCGACCGACTACCTCCCTGCCATCATCGCCCTCTTTCAGCGCCGTATCTCCCGTCGATGAAATCCTTCTTCAAAACCCTCAAATTCGTCCTCCTGGCCGTCCTCCTCATCGGGCTCGCCATCGGCTATCTTTTCTTCCGGGTCTGGCAAAAAAACGAACGCCCCACCGTCACCGAAAGCGCCTGGAACAATGAGGAAGTCATCCTTGGTCACGACGCCATCCTCGACCTCACCATCGTGAGCCCTTGGCATCGGGAAGTCTCCGACGCCTGGCCTAATTCCTACCCACCCTTCCTCGTCCCCGTCCCCGGAAAGTCTACCCTCACCAAGGATTCCCTCACCCTCACCGGCAAACGTTCCTGGAATCTCCGCGTCCCCTTCGTCGCCACCGAGATCAAATCACTCGAAGGCCTCACCGCCTCCTTCCCCATCAAGTCGACCAAGCGAATCTCCCCCAACTCGGTCACCCTTCCACTTCCCACTCTCACCATCATCTCGCCAGCCGAGGTTCCTGAAACTCCCCACGATCCCGAAACCTTCCTCACCGAAGATAAGCCCAAGAAAACCCCCAACTACGGCCCCGAAATCCACAGCAAAAGATCTCCCTGGCTTTGGGCTCTCCTCGCCCTTCTTCTCATTCCCGTCATCTTCCTCATCCTTCGGAAAACCGGGGTCTTAAAAAGCACCCCGCCTTGGGAAAAGGCCCTCAGCAAGCTTGACAAACTCGATCCGCAAACCCAGCCCATCGCGTTCTATTCGAAGCTCACCGACATTCTCAAACAATACACTTCCGAACGATTCTCCGTTCGCGCTCGTTCCAAAACCTCGATCGAGTTCATCCAGGTTCTTCGCAATCACCCCCAGATTCCCAAGGACAATCTCGACGCCCTCGCCACCTTCGCCAACCTCGCCGATGCCGTGAAGTTCGCCGACCGTATTCCCAACGCCACCGAGGCTCCAAAATCGCTCGAACTCGTCCGCTCATTCGTGAACGTCACCACGCCTCAACCAAAATCCGATTCCTCAGATGTCTGAAATCAACTTCGCACATCCCCACGTCCTCTGGCTTTGGATCCCCCTCATCGGCGGTTTCATCTGGCGTTGGTTCAGCCTCCCCTCCTCCATCGCAGTTTCCTCGACGGATCACTACACCCGCTCCGCGCCGTCGAAGTTTTTCGCCCCGCGCCACATTCTTCTTCTTCTCGAAGTCCTTGCCGCCGCCGCCTTCATCGTCGCCCTCGCCCGACCCCAATCCGATGTCGAACTCATGCCCTCTACCAAGGAAGGCACCGACATCATGCTCGTCTTGGATTACTCCAACAGCATGGATGCCTTCGACCCCGATTCCACCATGGATAGCTTCGCCGTTCGTAAAGCGATCCGCGAAGGCCGCATCAAGGATCGCCTCGGCGTCGCCCGCGATCAGATCATCCGCTTCGTGAAACGTCGCTCCGGTGACCGCATCGGACTCGTCATTTTCGGACACGATGGCTACCCCGTCGTCCCCCCCACCATCGACCACGACTACCTCATCTCCTACGTCAACCAGCTCCAGAACGCCCTCCTCTACACCCACGAACGCGGCACCAACATTGCCGGTGGCATTAGCTCAGGCATCAACGCGCTCAAGGATTACAAGGAAACCCGTCGAACCATCGTCCTCATCACTGATGGCGATCACACCGTGACCGATGAAGTCTTCACCCCAGTGACCGCCGCCGAGGCTGCCCGCAGCGAAGACATCGTGATCCACACTGTCGGCATCGGCAGTGATGATCCCTACCTTCTCGCCGACCTCGCCCGCATCGGAGCCCTCATTCGCTTCGACACCCGTAACCTCGAAAAGATCGCCGCCATCACCAACGGCCGCTTTTTCCGTGCCAAGGATAACAAGGGCTTCGAGGAAGTCATGGACACCATTGATGCTCTTGAAACCACTTCGAAGCAAACTCCGGCTCTCGTTTATGAACGCGACCTTTATCCTAATATTCTCATCGCCGGAGTGATCTCGCTCGCCCTCGCCTTCCTCCTTCGACACACCCTCCTTCGAGAAATTTCCTGACCCCGCCCCGCCATGGAATTCATTTCTCTCACATACCTCTCCTGGGTCCTTCCCGTCTTCATCATCGCTCTCGCGGTGACCTTCTGGGCCCTCTCCCAACGCCGCCGCGCCATCGCCCTGCTCACCCAAAATGCCGAGCAATGCAAGCTCCGCTCCAACGCCTCGCCCATCCGCCGCCGCATCCTTTTCGCCGTTCTGCTCAGCGCCCTCATTCTCTCCCTTATCGCGGTTCTTCGCCCCATCGGCGGCACCGAGATGAGCGAACACCGTCGCCCTGCCAAGAACCTTGTCGTCCTCCTCGATGTCTCAAATTCCATGACCGCCACCGACGCCGATGGCATCAGCCGTATCGAGGCCGCCAAGCTCCTCCTGCGCGAGTTCATCAACAAAAGACCCACCGATAAAATCGGCCTCCTTTCCTTCGCTGGTGCCACTTTTATTGAAAGTCCCGTCACCCTCGACCGCTCCAGGCTCCTCGACAAAGTCAACAAGATCCAACCCGGTCAGATCCCCGTTGGCGGCACCGATATTGATAGCGCTCTCCGCGAAGCGCAAAAGCTCCTCACCGATGAACCGCCTCCCGGCTCCGCCATCGTCATCCTCTCCGATGGCGACAATGTCACCGGCCGCAAACCCGACGAAGTCCTCGCCCAGCTGAAAAAATCGGGCATCCCCATCATTGCCGTCGCCGTTGGAAAAGACGGCATTGACACCGCCGTTCCCCGAACCAACCTCAGCACCAAAGCGGACCACGCCACCCTCCTTAATCTCGCTGATTCAACAAACGGACTCTTCCTCGCCGCTTCTCCAAAGGAAGTCGACGCCCAAGTCGCCAAGCTCAGCGAGCGCGTCGACACCATCGAACTCAATGGGGAAAACATCGCCGCCGATATTTATGAACGACCACTCGACCTCTATTTCTGGCCCCTCGCACTCGCACTCCTCTGTCTTATGATCCACCTCTTCCTCCCCCTCCGCACCAAAATCTGGCGGCCCCTCACCACCGCGCTCGTCTTGTCCCTCACCTTACCCCAATCCATCCGGGCCGAGCAATTCGACACATACGAAGAAGCTCTCGAAGTCGCCAAGGCCGAGGAACTTCCGCTTCTCGTCATTTTCACCGGCTCCGATTGGTCAAAGCTCTCCATCACCTTCGAGCGCGAAATCCTTAGCCATCAAGTCTTCCAAAAATGGGCCAACGCCAAGGTCGTCCGCGCCCTCATCGACCTCCCCCGCGTCGGGATCGCCGCTGAAGAGCGCGACCTTCGACGCGCCCTCGCCAAAAAACTCGGCGTCGAAAGCTACCCCATGGCCGTCTTCCTCGATGAAAAGGAGCAAATCCTCGGGACCCTCACTCACGACCCCGACGGCCCCGACTCCTGGACCAAGCGAGCCAACGCCATTCTCGCTGGCGAAGAAGCCGCATCCGACACCGCCGCTTCCATCGAATATCTCCCCAAGGAAGTCCGCAATAACCTCGATGACCCCAACCTCACCGCCGCCCAACGTAGCGTGAGACATTATAACAAAGCCCTCGAAATGGAGAAGGCCGGAGGAGAGCTCACCTTGGAATCAAAGGACCGTTTCCAACTCCTCCTCGACCTCTATAACAAGGCCGTCAACTTCGCTCCCATCGACCGGCCCGACCTCATCTTCTCAGCACGTCACAAGATGGCCCTCCTCCATCACCGCAAAGGCCAGTCCCTCATTCCCAAGTCACAAGAGGATCTCATGATGCTGTCCATGAAGGAGAAATTGAAGCCCATCCCCCTTCTCAAAAAAGCACGCCGCTCTCTTAAAAACGCCCTCGGCCACTATAAAAATGCCGCTCCCCTTAAGCCGAACGATCAGGAACTCAGCGGCAACTTTGCTCTCGCTTATCAAAACGTGAACCGCGTGCAAGCTTACCTCGACTATCTCGAAGCCTATCAAGCTGCCATCGAAAACACCATGATCGCCGTCGCTCAGGAAAAGCGCTTTGCCGACAGCCTCGACCGCGAAGTCACCACTCGTCTGGAAGTCAACAAACTAGCCATCGCTGACTCCGCCACCGCCATCCAAGACCTCATCGCTAAATCCGAAGTCATCGAAGACCAACCCACGATCCTCGCCAAGGAAGGCCTCAGCGACTATCGCCTCGCTGACGAAGACATTGTCCTCGCTCCCTCGCCTCACCGCGAACGGGAACTCCGGAAAGCCCAACAGCACATTCAAGACGCCCTCGACCACCTCATCGATCCGCAGCAACAACAGCCCCAACCGGGTGAAGGTGAAGGTGACGAGGAGGGTGAAGGAGAAGGCGGGGAAGGCGAGGGTGAGGGAAAAGGCAAAGGGGAAGAAGAAGGCGAGGGTGAAGGCGGCCGCCAAGATGAACAGGGTGACAAACCAGAAGGCGACGAACCCGGAAAAGGTCCGAATGGCGACGACCCTGGCGAAGAAAAAGGCGAGGGTGATACCGAAAGCAATCTCCGCCGCGCCGAGAAAGAAAGCGGAGACCTCCGTCAACGTCTTATGAACCGTCTCCGTCGTGATGCCTTACGCAATGGTAAGCGCGTCCCCCCCCGCAAAGACCACTAGTTTTTTTAAGTTCCCATGCTCCGCTCCCTCCTCTGTCTCTTCTTCCTGACTGCCCTTTCTGCACAGGCACAGAACTATGATGTGCAACGCCCACCCGGCGTCATCGCCACCGATCAGATTCAGCGGATCACAATCATCACCCAGGCCGAGATGGAACTGGGCGACCTCCCCGACCATCCTAAAATCACCTGGCTTGGATACTCTAGCGTCCGACTTCGCAACCTCCGACTTCCGGACGGGACAGAGCAGATGCAAACCGACAACCGTATCGAATTTATTGCAACCGCACCTGGGGTTATCGAGTTCCCCCCCATCCCCATCGTCCTAGAAAACAAGGAATTCTTCATCCGTATCGGCGACCTCCGCGTCCTCGAAAATCAAGCCTCGGAAAGCGACACCCGCTTGGAGGTTTATTGGAACGGCCAACTCGAAATCCCGAAGCAAGTGCACCTCGGAGAAGCCGTCGAAATCAAGTTCGTCGAGATGATCGTCCAGCGTAGAGAAAACTACTCGGCTGGCGCATTCTTCTCAACTCCCTCCAACCGGGTCACCGGTGGCCAATGGCACGCCTTCACCCACGCAGGTCAACGCAAGCCCTACCCCAGTGACTACTTCCTTTCTTCACAGTCGGAACTCTTTAATCGAGATCCCCGGTATAGAATGTCCATGTTCCGGCGAGATCCCTACAGCAGCCGCGATACCTACGATGAAAGCACAGACGAGATTGAAGGAGCCGATTACTACGTGAGAACTTACCAGGCCCGCCTTTACTTCACGAAACTTGGAAAGGCTACCGGCCACCTCAGCGCCACTCTCGGCACTTCGAGCGCCCTCTCCCGCAAGCGCACCCACGTCCTCCCTTTTGAGATCGAAGTCCTCCCTATCCCCGCCCTCCCCAACGACCAAGCCATCGACACCGGCCTCGTGGGTGACTGGCAATTCGAGCCCCAAATCAGGCCTCGCAAACCAATGGCCGCCAAACCTCTCGACATCGAGATCGCCATCACCGGACAGGGCAACCCCGACCTCCGCAATCAACTCGATCTCTCAGCCGATGGCTTCCCCTCCGTCGGCACCAAGTTCCAACCCCGCGTTGGTTACAATTACGATTTCTGGGAAGGTGACTTTGTCCAAACCCTCCTTCCCACCGGCAAAGTTGGCACCCTTCCCGCCATCACTCTGGCCTCCTTCGATACCGTCGGCGACCAGTGGCGTTACCACGAAATCACGCCCGCCATTACCCTCCCCGGCTTCACCGATGTTACCGCGGCCTTCAGCCCGCGCGCCAAGGCAGGCCCATCCATCACCCGCCCTGTTCTCCTCAATCTCCCCGCCGCCACCTTCGGAGCCTTCGCCCTCGCCCCACTCCTTCCCTTCCTCTTCGGCTTCGCCAAAAGGCGCCTCGATACCCGCGATCCCGAAGCAAAAAAACGCGAACGCATTTTGAAGAAACTCATCCAGGATTTCCAGTCCGGCAATGGCACCCCTGAAGCCCTCGACTCTGATCTCCTCCCCATCCTCCGCACCCGCCTTGACCTCCCCGCCGGAGCGACCGTGCGCGAAATTGCAGAAGTGCTCGATAACCCCGAACTCTCGGCCAGCCTTCTCACGCACGCCGAATCATCTTTCTCCACCACCGCAGCTCCGGTCGATTTCAAAGCTCTCGCCACCCAATTAGCCAAGCTTTCCCTCCTTCTCATGCTCACCTTCGCGAGTCTCCGTGGAGCCACGCTGGATGAGGCCAATACCTTCTACGCTGAGACCAACTACAGTCAGGCCATTGCCACCTACAATGCCCTCATCAAAGAAGATCCCAACCGCGCGTCCCTCTACTTCAACCTCGCCCAAACCCACTTCGCAGCCGGCGAGCCAGCCCGTGCCCGCGCCGCCTGCCACACCGCCCTCCTGCTCGATCCACTCGACCAAGAGAGCCGTAATCTCATGACCCAAATCCGCGAACGCCTCGGCGACCTCACCGTCGCTCGCAATCGCTTTCTCGATCTCCGTCCCGACCAATGGATCATCATCGCCGCCACCATCTGGGTCATTTCCTTCCTCTACTTTGCGATTCGTAAATTCCAAATTCTCCCACGTTGGCCTGGCTTTGTCCTCACCTCCCTAGCCCTCCTCCTCCTCGGCACCGCCGCCTGGCGTCAAACTCACAACTATGCCTCCGAACAATATATGGTCATCGCCGAGGAACTCCCGCGCGAGCCCACTGCCGGCACGCCCGACTGGGACTACCCCGCCCTCCGCGCCGGCCAAATCGTTCGCATTGCTGAAATTAATACGACCCACGCCCGCGTGGAATCATCCGACAGCAGCTTCTGGCTCCCCGTCAAAGAACTCCAACAAGTCTGGTAAATGAAAGCCCTCCTTCTCACCGCCGCCCTCGCCGCATCTTCCCTCGCCGCTCCCATCACTTGGAACGGCACCCACGAGGCTGCCATCGAAAAAAGCACCCTCGCATTCGCCCATAAGCTCCCCCTCCAAACCGTCATCATTGGGCGCACCGGGCTGACCACCACGCGCGTCGCCGTCGTCATCAACGAAGACGGCCACCTCCTCTCTCCCTACCTCCGAAGCATCGACGAAGAGGACGCGCCCTATCTTCTCTATAAACCAGACGGGTCCCGCATCAAACTCACCACCGTCGCCGAAAAGCCCAAGCGCTTTCTCGCCCTCCTCAAGCTCGAAGAAAAAGACGAGTCTCTTTTACCGACCCGCATTTCCAAAGTCGTCGATCACACCGTCATTATCCCGACCTGCGCGCCCATCGCCTCACTCGGTGAAACTCCCGGGATGTATGTCGAGCACCTCGAATTCACCCCACCCGAGAAAGCGACCGCCCTCCGGCTCGATAGCATCTTCCACTCACCCGGCACTCCGGTTTTCGATCTCTCCGGCAGCCTCATCGCGATGACCCTCGAACCTCGCCAAAGCAACACCCCTGCTCTATTTATCACCCGCATCCTTGAAGAATTTTCCGAACTTGATGCCATCCTTCCAAACGAAACAGAATCCAATCTCCCCTCGCTTCCTCTCGCTCCCGTCGTCGACGCAGACGAAGCAAAAGAACTCACCGATTCCCCCCTGCGCAAAGCACGCGAGCGCTTTGTCCAAAGCACCCATCCTTTGCCTCTCCCCTGCGCTCTCATTTTTAACGAAGGCTCCCAAGCGACCCACTCCATCATCGGAACCGTCGTTCGACAGGACGGCATGATCCTCACCAAAGCCAGCGAACTGGGCCCCGACCTGCTCGTCCGGATTGGCGGCCAAAGCCACCCCGGCGTCCTTCTCGCGACTGACGAAAAAACGGATCTCGCCCTCGTCGGCATCGCCGCCTCCGGCCTCCCCGTGGTACGATGGACTGACGAATTACCCAAGCCTGGAACCACCCTCGTCTCTCCCGTCCTCCTCCAGGAAGCGACCGAGGACATGATCGCCGAACCGACCTCTTACACCGGGTCTTTCACGCAAATCCTCCAGGAAAATACCCCTCCCGTCCACGCTACCAGCCAAATCACCAGCCTCGGCCTCGTCACCGAGCAAATAGAAAACGGCATCGTCATCGCCGCCATCAAAGCCGAGACCCCCGCCTTCGAATCCGGACTCTCACCGGGCGATCTCATCGAAACCATTGAGGGAAAATCCATCACGCTCCGAACCGAACTCACCGACCTCCTCGATAGCCACCGCGTCGGCGATGAGCTCACCGTAAAAATCAAACGCGGAGAAGAAAGCCAGGAGTTTAAAGTGAAACTAACCTCAGCTCTCATCATCCCTCCGGCAACTGGAATCGAAGCTCCTAAAATCTCGATGATCCCCAGCGTCCGCCGTGGGCCTTTTCCCGAGGTCCTCGTCCACACCATCCCGCTCAATGCCTGGGACTGCGGATCTCCAATCTTTGACCTCAAAGGCCGCGCCCTCGGATTAAACATTGCCGCTCTTTCACCCACCCGCACTCTCGCTCTCCGACCGTCCGAAGTCCGCGCCGCCCTCGCGAGACTCCTCGCCGAAACCCGTGCTTTTTAAGTCCATGAAATTTCTTCTCTTCTCCCTTCTCCTCCTCGGATCACTCCGCGCGCAAACTCCCCAGGAACTCGACCGCATCGTCCGCAAGCTCTCGCCCGACCTCGTCGAAGCGACCGTCGCCGTCATGCTCGATGGCGGCTCGGGATCCGGTGTCATCGTGACACCCGATGGACTCGTCATCACCGCAGCACACGTCACATCAGATCCCGGCAAGCAGATGACCGTCCTCCTCGCCGATGGCCGCGAACTCGCCGCTACCAGCCTCGGGGTCGATCACGAATCAGACGGAGCCTTGCTCAAAATCAATGGCACCGGCCCCTTCCCTTTCCGGCCCTATGTCAAAACAAAAACCTACAACGTCGGAGACTGGGTCGTCGCCACCGGACACCCCGGCGGCCCCGTGGTTGGCCGCCCCTCGCCCGTCCGTCTCGGCCGCATTAGCGAGGCCGGAACCAAGAGCGGTTTCAGCGATGCCATCACCACCAACGCCATGGTCATCTCAGGAGACTCCGGCGGCCCGCTCTTTAATCTCAAAGGCGAAGTCATCGGAATCAACAGTAACATCAGCGGCTCTTGGCGCGTCAATAAACACGTCCCCCTCCCCGCCATCATCGAACGTTGGGACGCCCTCATGAACAGCGAAGCCTTCGGCCGCCCCATGCAATCGATGCAACAACAGGCCACTAATCTTTTCGATGAGCCTTACGCCTCTCTCCGCGACAAGTTTGAAGAGACCTTGGAAAAACACCCCGACGACCCCGAAGCCGACGAACTACTCGCCCGCCCCCGCCTGCTCGATCCCCACCACATGCAGGCCCTTTTGAATCGTTTGGAGCCAGATCCCGAAGCCGAAAAATCCCCGCAATACGGCTTCACCCTCGAAGCCCTCGCACCCCGCATCGTCTCAATCGTTCCCGACAGCCCCGCCGCCAAAGCGGCACTCACAAAAGGCGATGTCATCACCGCCGTCGATGGCGAAGCCATCAGCCGAACCATTTCCCTCACTCTCAAACTGAAATCCGGGAAAGAACTCACCCTCACCACCAGCAATGGAAAAACCGTTACCTTAAAACCCGACGAAGTGATTAAGCGAGCGCATTTCCCCCAGCCCGTCGCGGGAGTCATCGACATGATGGTCATCGATTCCGATGAAGATCCGGACACCGAACGAGTTCCCGCCCGCGAATTTCTGTCTTCCTTGGAGGAGATACGCAAGAGCCTCGCCCGCTCGGTTCTCCCGCTCAAAAACAGCAGCGGACGGACCATCGTCAGCGCTACCGTTATTCATGAACAAGCAGGCCAACTTCTCACCAAAGCATCTGAAATCGAGGACATCGAGGGACTCGTCACCACCTTCAACGGACAAGATTACCCTGTCGAAATCATGGCCGTCGATGAGGAGAACGACCTCGCCCTCATCCGCATCCGCGCCCCTGGTCTCGTCCCGGTAACATGGGAACTCAAGGAGCCCAAAGTCGGTCAACTTCTCCTCACTCCCACCTCCAAAAGTTTTCTCACTGGCGTCATCACCCAGCCTGCCCGCGTCGCTCCTAAAAAGGGTTTCGAACTCAATCACACCTCAGACCAACCCAGCGCCTATCTCGGCGTGACCTTCTCGCCGGAATCCACCAGCCCAGTCATCGAAACCATCGAAGTTGGCAGTCCAGCCGACAAAGTGGGCCTTCTCGAAGGAGACGAAATCCTCGAATTCGAGGACGCTTTAGTCAAGACGATCGAAGATCTCGCCGGACGTATCTCCAAGCGGGTCCCCGGAGAAAAAGTGACCCTCATCGTGAAACGTGGCGAAAAAGAAATCACCCTTGAGCCCATCCTCGACCTCCGGCCCGCAACCGCCGCCGGTGCCTTCGATCGCACCGCCTCCCAACGAGATGGAGCACTCTCCTCTCTCAGCGCACGCGGCGGAAAGCTCAGTAAAAGACGAAACGGTTTCCCCTACTGCCTCTACCACGATCAGGCCCTCAGCCCTCGCCTCACCGGCACGCCCTTAGTCAATCTCGAAGGCAAGGTCGTCGGAATCAATATCGCACGCGCCCTCCGCCATCGTTCCCTCGCGATCCCCACCGAAAGAATTCATTTCATCGTCGCGAAGCTCCGACGCGAAGCTGCCAACCGCTGAGGAGGGAATTCATCTCGCGATCAATCCCGCAAGGAGTCTTCGTCTGCCTTCACCGCGAGAGAAAAGGAGCCGAAAGTTTTACTTTGGGTCGTTCGCGAATCCGAGGTATCCCGCCAAAAATTCACCGATGAAAACACCCCTCTTCCTCACTCTCGCCGCCTTCGCCGTCCCCGTCGTGGCACAAGAAAAATTCGATGCCGTGGCCCACGGAAAGGAAGTGTTCTCCTCAATGGGTTGCGTCGAATGCCACGTCATCGAGAAGGACGACAACTCGATGAAGACCGGGCCCAATTTATTTGGCCTCTTTTTGACAGCAGCACGCAATCGCGAAGTCGGCCCGGTGGGCGCACGGAAAATGGTGAAAGCGGACAAGGCCTACTTCGTGAATTCAGTCCGCCAATCGTGGCACGAACTCGCCGTCGCGGAGCGCGGACCGGCCAAGGGAACGACCTACTTACAGATCATGCCTCAGTATCGTGCCGAGATCCTCCCGGATCAGGATCTCGATTCCCTCTGGCACTATCTCCGGACTCTCGCCGAGAAGGATCAGGCCGGACCGAGCAAGGTCCTGCTTACCAAAAAGAAGGAAGCGGTCATCGCGAACTTGATCGATGTTCCCGGTGAGATTCCGGTCACGACCCGGCCGCGGGTTTTCAGAGCTCCCCTGGCAGGTCTGAGTGCGCGCGCCCTCCACGTGGGGTTCCCCAATGGCATGAACTACACCTTTGATGCGCGCCTGCTTTCGGTGCGGAGAGTCTGGAGCGGAGGGTTTCTGAACCTCCGCGAGGAACGCTCGGGCCGTGGCAAACGCCCCTCCAAACTGGGACGCAATGCCCTCGTCTTTCTCGATCAGAAACCCGTTCTCGCCCCGCTCACCCCGGAGGGTCAAGTGGTCGACTTCGAGTTCAAGGAACCCGACGTGCAAGATTACCCGGTCATCGAGAAATACCTCTGGGACCCCACCGACTTCAGCGAAATACTCGCCGGGCTCGATGCCGAATTCCTGGGTCATCGCCTTGAACCCGGGACCGGAGTGCCCAGCTTCCAGTTTCGCGTCGGCCGGAACCTCTTTTCCGAAACGATCATCCTCAGCGACGACGGACGGATCGAAATCGCGCTCGAGGGAAAAGTTCTTCAGGCCCAAAGTTTCCAACTCCGCTCCCGTGACTTGACCGAAGTGGAGGTCGACGGCGGAAAGCTCGATAAGGGGACTTGGACCCTGCCCGCTGGGAAGACTTCGAAAGTCTACCGCTTGAAAGCCAAACTTCCGGGCGGATTACTGGCCCGTCCCAAGGTCGAGCGTCAGGAAGACCGGGCCCCGCAACCGCTCGTCTCCACCCCCACCGTAATCCTCCAACCTGATCTCAAGCGACGCCGGAGAGCCGGCAAACCACTCGCAGTGCAAGCGGGCTATTCCGTCAAGACCTGGGAAGCTCCAGTCGATCTTTACGGGCGACCGCAACTCTTTGCCGCCACCGGAATCGCGGTCGCCAAGGACGGGACCATCGTGCTGGCGACCCGCGCCTCGGGCGTGTGGCGTATCCGGGATGAAAAATGGACCCTCTTTGCGGAGGGAACCTTTGAGGCGCTCGGCGTCTTCATCGAGGATGATAAGGGCGACCGCATCGTCATCGCCCAGAAGCCGGAGCTTACCCGGATCAGCGATCTCGATGGCGATGGCCGCGCCGACACTTTTGAAACGGTTTGTGATGATTTTGGGATTCATGGCAACTACCACGAATACACCCACGGACCGGTCCGCGACGAGGCGGGCAACTACTACTTCAATTTGAATCTTGCCGACTTTAGTAAAAACGAGCGGGTCTCGTGGCGGGCCGGAGGCAAGTTCATGGGGACGATGGGGGGCTACCGGGGTTGGTCCTGCCGGGTCACCCCCGAGGGTGTCTTCGAACCCTTTGCGAACGGCTTGCGCAGCCCGGCCGGGATGGGCTTCGCTCCGGATGGTCGCCTTTGGTATTCCGAGAATCAGGGGGAATACGTTGGTTCTTCCAAGTGGGTCCCTCTGGAGCAAGGCAAGTTCTATGGCCATCCCTCGGGCCTCATTAACTTACCGGGCATCACACCCGCCTCGCAAATCAATGAAAAAGCATGGGCCGACAAGCTACGCAAAGGCGCGGTCTGGCTCCCGCACAATAAGATTGCCAACTCTCCCGGGAACCCGGCCTGGGACGTGACCGGCGGAAAGTTCGGGCTCTATGAAGGGCAGGTCTTCATGGGAGACCAAACTCTCTCACAACTCTTCCGCATCGTGACCGAGCAAGTCAAGGGGGTCGATCAAGGCTGCGTCATCCCCTTCGCCGAAGGACTGGCCTCCGGAGTCATGCGTCCCTGCTTCCTTTCCGACGGCAGCATGCTCGTGGGGCAAACCGGTCGCGGTTGGTATGCCACCGGGGGATTCCCGGCAGGTCTCCAACAGATTATCTGGGATCAAAAAACGATCCCGGGCGATATCCTGCGGGTCACGGCCACCCCGCAGGGCTTCGACATCCACTTCACCGCGCCGTTGAAGAAAGGGATCACAAACGAGCACCTGAAAAAAACCGTTCAAATAAAATCCTGGTTCTACACCAACACCGCTGAGTATGGCTCGCCGGAGCACGACCTTCGTGACGAGGCCTTCGCCGAAGTGAAGATTTCCAACAACCGGAAGGTCCTCCATGTGGGAATTACAGACTTCGGAACCAAAGACAAATGGCTTGATCGGATCTATCACATCGCGCTTCCAGATTCGAACCAACTCCTCAAAGGTGCGGCATCCTGGAACACCCTGGAAGCCTACTTCACCCTCCGGGCCATTCCGGAGTGAACCAGATCAGCGCCACATGTTGTCAGTGGAGAAGGAAACGGATACCGCCCTTGCTTTCTCCCCCTTTCCGGGTCCCTTCAATGACGCTTTCAAGCGATCAACCCAAAAAGTCAAACTCCTAACAGTTAGCTGGGTATGATGAACTTGCTCACAGATATCTATTTCTTTGATATCTAGAAAAATCGCAGTCGTATTTTTATTTTGATCGTATCGGTGCGATTACTAAAAAAAACCTAGCACTTTCGCTCCGTAAATAAGTTGGAAATACAGGCAAAGGATCTATCCCGTTAAGTCATGAAAGGATGTCGAAAAGTCGGGAGCGTTTTGGATCGAATCGAAAAGATGGAATGGGAAGACCTCGCGGGGCTTTCTGGAATTTGGGCGATGCGGGATCTTCAGCAAGAGGAGACGATTCTGTTTCTTTATGGGAGGTCTGGAAT
This sequence comes from Akkermansiaceae bacterium, assembly GCA_047629805.1. Classification (GTDB taxonomy): domain Bacteria; phylum Verrucomicrobiota; class Verrucomicrobiia; order Verrucomicrobiales; family Akkermansiaceae; genus SW10. The sequence continues at coordinate 24,473 of JBLHUR010000048.1, forward strand.
CACTTGGAATCTCATCGGAGAAGAGTGGGAGAGCCCTCGGAGGGGGAAATTAAATCGCCAAGGCTTGTCAGTCTGAGTCGCCCGCAGGACAATCCGACGGGGAAACTTTTAGACCAACAGAACAATTGAAAGATCAGTGACTAAAGGGCGAACTGCTGGGAAGGAAGAGCCTTTTCCCGTCAAAGAGGCTTATCGTATGAAGCAGTCGGCCGATGTTCATTGGGATGTTCATCGCGAATGGGCGGATGTCCAAGTGATCCTTGCCGGTGAGTAGCATTTCAAGAAACTCGTGAAAGTGGCAAGAGCCGGGTGCTTTTGCAAGATGAAGGGCTTTCTGCCCGGTCACAAAGTCATCCCGTCACTTGTCTCTGCTGCGCTGCTCCCTGGTCTCACGCCCCAAAACCAACGCTCTCCAAGCGCCTTCTGGATTGCTTGGAAATCGAAAGTTGCCCGGAGGGGAGCTGCTGTATCGATCCGGCTCTGAGGAGTCTTGTGACCGCTTCCAGACTTTCGGCGATTGATGCTCCGGTAAGCTTTGAAACTTCGTCTGGACTCGGGAATCGCTCTCCGGCTCGCAAGCGCCCGCTCTGAAAGGCCTCGTTTGCAAAGGCGATGACTTCAGATGATGAGTTGGCTGTTTTCGTCTTCACTTGCTGAAACATCGGGTTGCGCTTGATGAAGCTTCGGATTCCTGGAAAACAGTAATTGTTGATGAAAAAAGGGTTCATGAATCTTAGTGGGTTTGGGTTTCATGGAAGTATTCGCCTCATGTCGGAAACTAGATTCAAAAAACTTAATTTTTCTCCGAGCCCCGCAGCAACTGAAAAACAAGACGGATGATCCCGCAGGGTGTGCGATTGTTGAGAGGATCTGACTAGAAGCTTTAAGGCCTGATTGGTCCCTAGGACATCTTGACTGAAATGAGCGGCCTTGTGATTAGGAAGGCTTGGCAACTGCAACCACGACTTCTTGCTTGGAAACCACGACCCCTCCGGCCTGTTCCAGGGTGATCACAAAGGCCTGGGGATTGTTTACCACGAGCGGATTACGGATCGGGATGATCGCGGTGCCATCGCTTGCGGAGATATCAAAAACACCGCCGTCTACGGGCTTCTCATCCCGGGCAGGGTCGACGATCCAGAGCTGATATTGCTTGGCGCCAGGATCATTGGCCGGAAGATTTGTGAAGCTCATGTAGCCTTCCTGAAGCTCGTCACTCCAGACAACGGTTCCAGACATTTGATTGAATTCCCCCTTGCCCCCGAACTCAGAATTGATCAGGTCGCCAGCCGCGAAGATCAGGGTGTCTCGATTTTCTTTGAGAGAGATTTTTTCTGGGGATGTCACCACGGTCTTTCCTGGCCCGAGAGGAGCTTTTTCGATGAAAGATTGGGCGATAAAGAGAATCGCGAAGAGGGCCGCGATGGCCCAGCCGGTTTTGGGAGCGGCCAGAACCGCTTGCCATCTTGCGGGACGGATGACGACCTCCTCTTGTGGTTCGGGCGTCACATCATTTGCCATTCCCTCCTGGAGCCGCTCGAGGAATCCTTCGGGAAGATCGGTGTCGTGACTCTCAAGAAACTCCACTTCGAGAGCCGCTGCCATCAATTCAAGTGAGAGGTCCTCCTTGCAACGTGGGTCAGCGGAAAGCGTTTCCCATTCGTTGATCTCATCGGAATCAAGATCACCGAGGATACGTCCGGCTTCGAGCTCTTCGAAGCGGTCTAAGATATCTTGGTTGTTCATGGGGTCGCGGAGGGGGATTTCAGGCCACTCTCAAGGTGGCGAAGTTTGTTTCTAAGCTCGATCAAGCCGCGCCTAAGCCGTGTTTTCACGGTGCCGAGTGGGAGTCCGGTTTTTTCAACGATTTCGGGATGGGTCATTCCCCCGTCAAAGTGGAGGGAAAAAATTTGTTGGGTTTCCGCGGGCAGCTCCTTGAGGGCGGTGCGGACATCCTCGCTCTCGCAGTGTAGGACGGCCGCGGAATCAATCGTAGCATGGGGAAGTGATTCGGCATCGGGCAGAGGTTCCAATTGCGGGCGACGACTCTCCTTGCGGGCGTAGTCAATGGCACGCCGCCTGGCCAAGAGCCCAACGAAGGTGGCTTCGGTGGCAATGCCGGGGTTGTAGCGTTTGGCGGATTTCCACAAGTCGGTGAAGGTTTCCTGGACCACGTCTTCCACTGATGAGTGGTCCTGCACATGGCGCTTGGCAATGGACCAAACAAGAGGGCCGTATTTGCTGATGCATAGTTCCATGGCACGTTCGTCACCTTGAGCCACCTGAAGGAGGATCATCTCGTCTGAAGCATTTTGCAGTCGATCTGTCACGAACAGCTGAATGCTATGACCCAGATGAAGACGTGTCTATCCCGGATCCCATATTTGAAATCCGAGATAGTGAGGTGATCCGCTTTACTACTTAGATGGGGGAAGGATCACGGTGTCAATAACGTGAATTACTCCATTGGAACATTCAATATCGGCTTTGATGACCTTGGCCGTATCGTTCAAGGTGAGAGACTTGCCCTTTACGGCCAGAGCGATGTCCTTCTTGTTCAAGGCTGTTGCCTTTTTGAGAGTGACGGCAGTCTTAGCCATCACCTTCCCGGAAACAACGTGGTAGGTCAGAATTGCCACCAGCTTGTCTTTGTTCTCAGGCTTCAGGAGGGTTTCGACCGTTCCTTTTGGAAGCTTGGCGAAAGCCTCGTCAGTGGGAGCAAAGACCGTAAACGGTCCTTTGCCTTTCATGGTTTCAACGAGATCGGCAGCTCCGAGGGCAGCGGCAAGTGTCTTGAAGGAACCGGCGGCGACGGCGGTATCGACGATATCTTTCTTGGCTTCCTTATGATGATCTGCCGAGGCAGTCGAGACGAGGGCGAAGAATCCGACGATGATGGAGGTGGCAATTGCTTTCATGGTTTTTTTTCTTGGATTGAGTTTGGTTTTATTGTGGCCCATTGGGGCTTACAACAAGGTCTTCGTTGGATTGCTGGTTCTGGATTCAAAAAGGTTGAATCTTTTTTTTTTGCGGTTCAACAAGCATCCTCAAAAAAGAGAGAAGCTCGTCTTCGCGTTAAGGTCGATGGAGTCAGGTTGTGGGAGATGAAAGCAACAGGGATCATTGAGACTCTCCTTAAGGCATGCCTCCTTGGCGTGTTTGGTTCGAATCTCCTCCAGGGAAGTCGGGCCATACTATCCGGATCAAGTGATCAACGGCTGTTCCGGAAATAGTGGGCTTTTTCACAATTCAGGGTTAACTCTGGATTGCTACTGTTGATCCGTCGAAATGCCGCGAGGGGTGAGTCCGAAACCGGGTTTGTAGCAAACCGCATATCCACCTGATGTTTCACATTCTCAATCTCTTCTGTGCACTCTCGTTCATCGCCTACGGTGTAAGTTGTCTGGCGGCTGCGCACATGGTGCGGGAGTTCGAGCGCTTTGGACTGCCCAATTACCGAAAGCTGACGGGTATTCTCCAACTACTGGGAGCGGTCGGTCTGCTCATCGGTTTCCGATTTCCGATAATCGGTGCTCTGGCCGCGGGCGGATTGGCCCTGCAGATGCTGATCGGATTTGGCGTCAGGCTAAAAATTCGCGACCACTTTTTGCAGAGCCTCCCGGCCTTCGCCTACCTGCTGATCAACGCCTGGCTCTGCGTCCAGTTCTTCGGGCAGATTGTTAAGTGAGGATCAGGACCAGTGAGAGCGTCAGCATGACGGCTGCGGGCAGCGACTTTTTCGGAGAATCTTTCACCTTCACGTGCATGGAGAGGGCTCCAACCATCAGTCCGGTCATGATTATCGCGGCCGGCTTCACCAATTCGGGAACGAAAATTCCGGCAAGCAAAGCCAGCGCGGCTCCCACCTTAAAAATCCCCACGACCAAGAATACCCAGCCCGGCAATCCGTAAGCCGCAAATTCCTCCTTCAGACTGGAGGTTTCACAACCGCGATACGAGGTCTTCTTCTTTGATCTCAAAAACCAGACATTGAGGATGCCCAGGCCTAGGATTAGCTGACAGATAATATGAAGGATAGCCATGGATGGGAGATCATTTCACTGGATATACCAAATAGCGACAAGTCAAAAGTGCATGGTGCACTTCTCGACGCCTTTGACTGACTCCTAGGAGTCTGCTTTTGGGATGAGGCACTTGAGGGCGTCGTTGAAGGAAAGTTTCAGGTAGAATCTGGCCGTTTCTCTACGACGAAGAGCCCGGACTCTTCGTGGGGCTTTAGGTGGGTGTGAAAGTGTCGCTGCTGGCCGCTTCAACCGGACGCGGAGGGTCACCGTAGAAATGACTCTGGGATTTTTGGTCGAGTCTGGAATGCTGATCTTCTTCGGAGTAGGTATCACGCTGGTGGTTTTGAAGGGCATCTTGGTGGCACAGAGCGCGCTTCAGGATGGTGAGTCCGGAAGACTCCGAGTTAACTGGAGGAAAGGCTGGTAATCTGGGGCTCAAAGACGAAGCACCCTTGGCGATGGAGACGGCGAGATCTTGATCACCCTGCCACCCATTTTGGGACTCTCGCGTTGACCCCGAGAGCCACGAAGTAATTACGTGAACTGAAACTCTTGGAGCCTTTCGGTCGCAGTGACATCGCCCCCCACCCGCAACTACAGACAATGAGGTTTCATTTGCCACCGCGCCGAATTCATCTCTTTCTTGAACTCTTGATTCTGGGAGCTGCCGGTCCAGCAAGTGCCGCCAATCTTACCTTCTACGCCTACTCCGATTACCATTATGACCAGGGGCCTCCTTCCTGAAAACTGGGAGACCGAATTCATCGGCTACGAGCAAGGTCCGTGGGATGAGGACCATCTCGATCAGAGTGTCATCACCCTTCGGGGAAGCGGGCGCGACATTGGCGAGCGTGGCCAAGGAATTGGCAACCTCCAATACGCTTCCTCGACCGCCAAAAAGGACACCCTCCTCACCTCTCGTCTTCTTTCGATGGAAGGCAAAACTCGCCAGCCTCTCGCCAGGAACATGTTGCGCGAAAACCGCGACACTCATGCGCGCGCGATGTCGCTGCTCTACTCACCGAAGCAAGGCCTCCGAATCTTCAGTCGCGAGCAAGCGGGCGGCGAAACCAAATTCAGCAAGCCTCTCAAACTTGAACTCCCGTTCCGCCTTAAACTCGAACCTGTGGGCGATCTCTTCTCCGCCTCGGCCTCGCCCGATGGTGAAGAATGGACTTCCTTCGGCGAGGCTGTTTCGGTTAGGATGGCCAAAGTAATCACCGGTGGCCTCGCAATCACGGCGGGGAAATGCGATGGCTCCCGCCACTAGGAAGCAAAGTTCGAAAGCACCGATCTTAAGCCAAGAACTAACGATGAAACTCACGTCATACCTCATTCTTCCAGCCACCACGCTTTCCCTCGCAGCCGGGACGGTTCTCGATTCGCGCGCATTACTTGAACGTCAGGATTTTTGGGTCAACCAAGACTTCGAATGGTTTGAGAAAAACATCCCGTTCTTCGACTGCCCGGATGAAGAAATCAACACCACTTACTATTACCGCTGGGAACTCGTGACGCGGCACTTTGTTTACGGGAATCCCAACTTCGGCTACGCCTTTACCGAGTTCTCGAATCGTCCTTTTTGGTCCGGCGCCTATGGCACAATTGCTTGTCCCGCCGGACATCAACTCAAGGAAGTCCGCTGGCTCAATAACCCGCGCTACGCCCGCGACTATGTCAATTTTTGGATGCGTCATCCCGGCGCACAGCCCCTTAATTATTCCTTCTGGGCGGCCGACTCGGCCTGGGCCGTGCATCAAGTGAACCCGCACGATGATTTTATCACCGGCCTCCTTCCGGACCTCGTCAACAACTACGAGCAGTGGGAGAAACGCGGATGGGTCGAGGAGATGGGCCTGTTTTGGCAACTCGGTCACGACGACGGCATGGAGTTCGACATTAACGCCCAGCAGACCCAGGATATTCTTCGAGGTGGGCAGTCCCTTCGTCCCAGTTTTAACGCTTACATGTGGGCCGACGCACGGGCTCTTTCCAAGATTGCCGCGCTCAAAGATGACGCCCACACGAGCGAAAAATTCGCAACAAGAGCGGAGAGAATCAAGACCGAGGTTCAAGAAAAACTCTGGGATCCCTCGCGCGCTTTTTTCTTTCCCATGAGCAATCAACGGCATGAAAAAGACGGCCACGTCGTTGAAAAACACACCCTCACTTATGAGACCGGGCAGTTCGCCGATAGCATGCACGGGCGCGAACTTCACGGCTACGTGCCATGGGCTTTCAACATGCCCGATCCCGGATTTGAAGACGCCTGGATGTTCCTGATGGAGGAGGATTTTTTCAAAGCGCCCTTCGGCCCCACCACCGTGGAGCAAAAGGATCCCCTCTTCGCGCTGAAAGAGGGCTGCTGTTGGTGGAGCGGACAATCGTGGCCTTTTGCGACCACGCAAACCCTCAAGGCGATGGCCAATGTCTTACAAAACTATCCCCAAAAACACCTCGACCGCGATGACTATGCCGAACTCCTCCATACCTTCGCCATTTCACATCGCAAGAATGGAAAACCTTACATCGCGGAAGCTCTGAATCCCTTCACAGGATCATGGAAAGGTCATGACATGGCCAACCGCAGCGAGCATTATTTTCATTCCGGATTCAACGACCTCATCATTACCGGACTTGTGGGAATCCAGCCTTCGGCGGACGATGAACTCACCGTCAAGCCGCTCGCGCCGCCGAGCTGGGATTACTTCGCCCTCGATCAACTCCACTACCATGGGCACCTCCTTTCCCTTGTCTGGGATCGCACGGGCGAACACTATAAAAAGGGCAAGGGGCTTCAGCTCTTCGTCAACGGCAAGCGACTCGCGCACTCTGAAAAGCTCGGCACTCTTACGGTGCAACTCCCGTCTCTTAAAATGATCCCCATCACAGCGAGTCCGGCCATGAATTACGCCGTCAATAACGACGGTGATTACTATCCCCGTTATCAAGCATCCTTCGTCCATCCTCGCAGCTCGCTCGCCAAAATTAGCGACGGGCAATACCGCTACGACATTCGTCCGACGAACCGCTGGACCACCATCGATTCTCCAAATTTGGTGGATTGGGTCGAGGTGGACTTTGGAACGGAACGTCCCGTTGATACCGTCAAACTCTACCTGCTCGATGACGACGAAGAAACAGAAGGTGGCCTCGTGAAAGCACCCTCCAAGATTGTTCTGGAAGCCTGGGACGGCTCCGCCTGGAAAGCGATCCCCAAGCAAAAGTTCTCCGCCGCTAAGCCGATCGGGAAACGCCCCTACACCGTGACCTTTCCGGTGCTCAAAACGTCACGCCTCCGCGCCACCTTCACCCATACCGCCTCATCACGCTCGGGGCTCACCGAGTTCGAAGCCTGGGGCCCCGGCCATCGTCCCTACGTGCCGGCCTCCCCTCCGGCGGGGAATTTGGCCTTCAATCCAGACGGCGAAGGCTTTCCGAAGATCACCGCTTCATTCTCCGATCAATTTGGTGGAATTGCCAAGCGCGCCATTGATGGAAAGATCATCTTCGAGGCGACTCCGATGAACCGCTGGACGTCTTACGGTTCGCCCAATAAAATCGACACCCTCGAACTGGAATTCGAAAATCCTACCGAAATTGGAAGCGCGGTTCTGCACATTTACGACGACCGTGGTGGCGTGCAGGCTCCGCTGGATTACCAGATCGAAGGGTGGCTTGAGGGCTCCTGGAAAGCTCTCGCCGACCAGGTCAAAGCGCCTGCCACACCCACCGGGAATATGGCCAACAAGCTCAGCTTCACCCCTGTTGAGGTGACAAAGCTCCGCCTCGTATTCCGCAATAACGGCGAGGCCCGTAGTGGTCTCACCGAACTCGAAATCTGGAAGAAATAAAATTCGAAGGGTGCTCCCGCCGTGCGACCCTCCGTCGTCTCGCTCTCAGTAGCCTCGTCCTCACTCACACTTCGCTCCTCGGGGCCGAGAAGAGGGAGGATGACGTGACCTTTTTCGTGATGGCTGATCCACAGATCCATCTCGATAAATGGGGCACCGCCGGAACCGAAGAGACGATCGGAATTCTCAACAAGCTTCCGGGCACTGAATCCCCCCTCGGCGGGAAGGTCGCCGAGCCCAAAGGCTTCCTCGTGATCCGCCTTCAAGGCTCTGAACTGCAGGTTGCCCAACACAAATCTGCGACCTGGAGAGAGACTTGGAAACGGACCATTTCACTCGGATCATAGTGGGGCGGCTCCGCTCGCCGGGATCATCGTCAGCACTGAGTCCAAAGGGAAGGGTGAACTCCCCTCTCAAAATGCCGAGAAATCAGGCTCACGGAGTTTTTCAAAAATGTCATTGCAGACTTGCTGGCGTGAGGCCGTCGCCGTTCACTCGGGTGTGATCAAATTCGTAAATGTCATCCTGCTGCTCCTCTCCGGACTCCCTGTTCACGCAGCCGAGCCACTGCCACTGCCTGCTTCCACTCCGTGGGACGTGGAGGCATTATCGAAGCCGCCGACTCACGAGTGGTTGCAGGAAGACAGCCCGGTGAAGTCGCTCACCTATCGCGGGCTGCCATATAAGGGGAAGCCCACCAGCGTCTTCGCCTACTACGCGTCACCCACAAGTTTCGGCATCAAGGCCGACAAGTCAGGTAAGTTCCCGACCCTCGTCCTGATACACGGCGGCGGCGGGAAGGCCTTTTCCCAGTGGGTCGAACTCTGGGCGAAGCGTGGCTATGCTGCCATCGCGATGGACCATTCCGGCCGCGGCCCCGATGGAAAGCGCTTGCCAGACGGTGGGCCGGAACAAGGCCACGAGCAGAAGTTTGCCACGATCGACGAGCCTCACGAAAACCAGTGGTCGTATCATGCCGTGGCAAACGTTTTACTTGCACACTCGCTGGTTCGCAGTTTCGAGGAGGTCGATGTCGAGCGCACCGGCGTGACCGGGATCAGTTGGGGCGGCTACCTCACCTGCCTCGTGGCGGGCCTCGATTCGCGTTTCAAATTCGCGATGCCCGTTTACGGATGCGGATTCCTGCGCGATAACAGCGCCTGGACGGATTCCGAATTCGGCAAAATGAGCGCTGCGCAATCCGACAAATGGCACACCTTGTGGGATCCCTCGCAGTATCTTGCTTCGGCACGCATGCCGGTAGCTTTCCTGAACGGCACCAACGATTTTGCCTACCCGATGGACAGCTACGCAAAATCCTGCGCCCTCGTTCGCAGCGAAAAAAACTACAGCATTCAACTCAAGATGCGCCATGGCCACATCTTCGACTTCCCAGAGTTCTTCATCTTTGCCGATCAGTATCTCAAAAACGGAACGCCCATGCCCGTCGTGTCACGACCTGCACTGAAAGACGAAAAAATCAGCACCGAGGTCGTCTCCTCCACAAAACTTCTGACCGCACGACTTCATTTCACGACCGGTCCGCACAAGAAGAACAACTCCCGCACGTGGACGACCCGAGATCTCACCCTGGACGGCAAACGCATCGAGGGCGACGGCCCGCCGGACGACGCGACCGCTTGGTATGTCGAGGTCACAGATGAGCGCAAGGCGGTCGCAAGCAGCGAAGTGATGACACGCTAAGGTGGTCAAGTTCTAGCGGAATCATCGCCATTCTGTCTTCAAATTGTCAGACGATTTACAGCCGAAAATTTCACCGGAAAAAATTGGCTCCCCCAACGAAAGTCTCTAATCTCAGGTTTATGAAAAAATTGGCCGCGCTCATTCCTGTGACTTTCTTTTTCGTATGGAGTTGCGATGATAGTCCAAGAGCCCCCAACGCTCCTAAGGATGCGCCAGGCGGAGAGATTTCAGAGACCAATCCTCTGGCCGCTCCTGAAGCCGAATCTAGTGGAGGGATCAGTTCAGTCGCGAATGCTGGAGCATCGGATCGTGAGAGGTTTGACAAAAAGCTTCTTGCTGGAGGGTATGAGCTTGAGTCGATGCGCGCGTTCATTAAAAAAAACAGCGAAGGTCTGTCGGTAGACGAAACTTATTCTTTCCACCGAAAATTCCTGGCGGCGGCGAGAGGGCATAATTTTGAGGGATGCCTTGATATTGTCAGTGGAGAGATCGATTCATTCGACCAGGAATTGACAGCTGGCGGTGACTTGTTTTTTTGGGCAGGCGAGAAAGGCGATCAAACGGTGGATGCCTATCTTTCCAAAATTAAAGAACGAAGTACGAACCCAGATGCCCTTAGACATTACTCAAAGCGATTTATTTCCGGAGTCATGATTTCCGGAAGAGACAGGATCGATGACCTTGTCGCCTATACATTGAAATCAGAGGATCCTGTAAGGTTAAACCATTTTTGCGACCAGATTGCGTCTTCCTTCCGAGGTTCGATCGCCATACCTGATGCTGAAACTTCGCCGGGGGAGATCGCTTGGTCTGATGGTGAAATCCCGTCGGAGTCGCCGATGAAAAATAGCGATATCTTAATTAAATTGCTGGAGGAACGAGGTCGTGATCTGGATCAGCCCAGCCTTAGAAAACTAGTTGATCGGGCGGTAGTAGCCGGAGTCGTTAGTGACAAAGCTGAAGCATTGAAGGAATACTCCGAACAGGTTGATTAGAATGTTGACTCTGAATTTCAAGAAACGGGTCATTCGGGTTTCTATGATGTCGGCTTTTTTGGTTTTGCTGGTGATCGCAGTTTTTCATTTTCGTCCGTCCTCTCACACTTCGCGAAATCAGAGTCAGGAAGGGGCACGAAGTGCTGGTTGGAATGGAAAGCGCTCAGAGCGAACTTCCGGTTTGGCGGGAAGGATTCCACGATCTGCCGCGACATCGATTCCGGGACTCCCGGAACGTGATTGCATACTCAGAAATGAATTGCTCCGGGACCCCGATTCAGCTTGGAAGATGTTGAAAAAATGGCGTGGTGAAGGGGTTGATTCTGGAACGATTTCGCTGATCACGGCAGCCGTCTTCTGGGATGACACCGAGGGAATGGCGGAAGCGATTTCGTCATGGCCCGCCAGCCAAGCTTCCTCGGCGTGGGTGGGTTGCATGCGCAATGCCATGGATCAGGCGAAGGCGGGGAAGGCTCCCGTCGAGGTGCTGAAAGTCATCAAGTTGATTCCGGCCCACCATGCTGCGTCAGACTTTGCCTATGGTCGCTTGCCTGAGGCATTTCTTGCCGCCGGGTTTGATCCCGGATTGCTCCTCGAATCGATCAAAACTCACGGATCCATCAGCAATCCCGAGTTGAAGAAGCTAAATCCTAAAAACACCCGTAGTTGAAGGATTTAGCGCGTCCTAATTTGCCTTGAACTCGGGGCAGATCTTGGAGGCTTCTACGGCCTGCTCGTTGCTTGCAATGATCACTCCCCGACGCGTAAAAGTATGCTGGGTAAAA
>JBLHUR010000049.1:0-34351 GCA_047629805.1 Akkermansiaceae bacterium
AGAATCTCCGTGCTCCTGTCTCCTTGAAGAGAACCTTGAGAGTATGATTAAAATTAGACCGCTTGTTTACGATATCCCAGGTGAGCTTTTCTGGATTCAAAAGGTAAGATCCGTCTTCTTTGGTTCCTAATATAATTGCGCCCAATTGGGTGAAGGAGAATTGAATGGGTTCGATCGTTTGGAAATTAAGCTCTTGGGTTAAGTTCTTAAATTTATCGAGGAATTTTTGACGAGGATCTGGGGGGGCGACAGCAGTGACCCCAATCGCTCCGTTGACGAGTCGGATGGTTTGTTCGTGGAGATTTTTGTAAGTTGATTTGCGGGCGGCAACTTGTTGTCCGGATTGTAGCGAAATGGCTTCGGCGAAATCGGCGTAAATAAAAATGACGTGATTGCCTTGGAAGACTGCTCGTCGAGGGAAGGCATGCTTTGTTTTTTGAATTGAGATTTTCTCTGCCGTTCCATCTTGTTGGATTGCGAAGACTCGGGCGGATTCACCGGCCTTTTCACCGGAGGCTGCTACTTTTAGGTTTCCTTCTTCATCGATACCGAGCCAGTGGTTTCTGGATGGGATGGACTGTGAGAGTTCTTTAGCGCGGTTGGCAGTGCCGAACCATTTCATGATGTGAGCTCCGCCGGCGATTCCAATGAGGGTATCGGAATCATCGTTGGGGTGAATTGCGGGTCCATAATTTGGAGTGACTTTGAAGAGAACTGGTGGTGGGTAGTGCTTGTAGAACTTGCTGCCGGTGAGTTTTTCTAGGCTGGTGTGGGTGAGTTTGGCTTTTGGGGTTTGTTGTTTGTGGGTGTCTTTTTTGTGTGGGAGGAGTTTGTCGAGGTCGAGGGTGCCTTCTTGGAGTTTTCGTTTTCCGCGGGCGCGGAGTTCGGAGATCGAGAGGTGGCCGGTGGGGGCGATTTCGATGAGGTAGAGCCGACCGCCGGCGTGGCGGACGGCGGTGGTGAGTTGGTGGAGGTTATTTTTGGTTGCGGTGTCTTTGAGGGAGCTGGGAGTGGAGATTAGGAAGAGGTCGCTGACGGTTCGGGGGGATTCGGTTTGGGTGATTTGATTTGTGAGGTCGGCGAGAGCGGGGGCGAAGCTGAGGTGGATGGGGAGGTTGGCGAGGGCGGTGCGGACGTGGACCGGGGTGTCGAGTGGGAAGGGGGTGCTGGCGGTGGGGGTGGCGATGAGGTTTGTGACTTCGAGGTGCTTGGCGGAGGCTTGGTGGCAGCGGAGGCCGAGGTGGGTTGCGAGGGCGAAGAGGCGGAGGAGGCCCCAGTAGCGGAGGCCGTGGTCGAGGAGGATGATGCGTTCGCTGGGGGTGTTTTCGGGTGGGGTTTCGCGATGGTAGAAGAGGGCTTCGTTTTGGGCGAGGCGGAGGGCGAGGATGTCGTCTCCCCAGGCGAGTTCGCTGGTGAGGAGTTTGTCGGGGGTGCCGCGGTTGACGATGTCGGCGACACCTCCGATGGGGAGGTCGGCTTTTTGGGCGGCGGGAAGGGGGAGGGCGATGAGTCCGATGACTTGTTTTGCGACGCTGGCGAGGGCGCTGAGGTCTTGGCCGCTTCCGGCGAGTTGCTCGATGAGGGAGCGGGAGTCATCGGTTTCTTCGGTGAGGGTTTCATCGAAGGGGGCGGCGGAGAGGTCGGTGAATTCCAGGCCGGTGCGGACGAGGTGTTCGAGAGAGGAGGCATCGAGTCCGGCGGTGGCTTTGATGAGGACGGCGGTGTCGCGGAGGAAGCGCTGGGTGATGGTGACCTGTCGCTGAATGGTGAGCCATTGGTCGATGGGAGCGGCTTGGAAATCGCGGACGATGAGGCGGGCTTTTTCATCTTGGTGAGCCCAGGTGCTGCGATTGAAAAGGGCGTGGCAGAGTTGGGCTTTAGCTTGGGTGCCTGATTTAAGTTCGGAGGGCAGCTTTTCGATTTGGGAGAGGCTGTGGGTTACTGCGTCGATGAGGGTGACGGACTCGGCGGAGTCGAATTCCTCAGGGTGGGATTTTCGAAGTTGAATTTGGGTTTTTCTAAATTGCTCGGCTTGTCCGGTGGTGGCGGCGTGGACGAGGAGAAGGGAGCCGAGTGGGGGGATTCCGCCTTGGTCGGCTAGGGATTGGAGAATGGCGAAAATTTCTTGATTGAAGGCGAGGGTTTCGCCGTTTGACCATTCGAAAGCGGTGCCGTCAGGACTCCATCTCCAGAAATAATCATCTGGAGGGATGGCGTAGTGTTGGGTGGTGGTGTCTGACATAGATCAGAGTGCGTGGGCGGTGGTTCGGATGGTGGAGCGAGTTGCGGGGAGGCAGAGTTCGCGGGGGATGGAGTGGACGGTGCTGTCGCGGTCGATGAGGTGGAGTTGCTCGGGGGAGGTGGCGAGGTCTTGGGCGAGGATGAAGTCGGGTAAGGCGAGGCCGCAGGGGATGAGGAGTTGGTGGATTTGGTAGTAGGTTTGTCCGGGAAGTGGTGGGAGGGGTGAGCCGATGACTAGGGTTTCTTGGGTGTCGGAGAGGGCGAAGGTGAGTTGGGCGAGGCGGGGGGCGGGGGCGGTTTCGGCCCAAGTAGAGAAGGTTTGGAATGGGAGGCGAAGGGCTGTTGCGGGCTGGTTTTGATGGGATGGGATTAGGGCGAAGCCGAGGTGGCCGAAGAAGGTTTCGTTCTCTTGAATTTTGGTGGTGGTGAGGGGGAGGAAGCTGGCGAGGGGGAGCCAAGGGAGTGGTGGGAGGATGGCGGTGGGGAGTTGTTTTCCGAGGGGGATGAGGTGGTTTTTTTGGCCTTTTTGATCCAAGGTCCAGCGGGTGAGGCAGGGGAGGAGGGTGAGTGAGTTTTCGTTTTGGGTGGTGGGTGGGATTTTGAGGAAGCAGGTGTCGTTTTCGGACATCGCGATTTCCCAGCCGTCGCGATGACGGTGGGGAGCGAGTGCGGCTAGGTCGCGGGATTTGAGGGTGACGACGAGCACGAGTTAGTCGGGGATTTGTTGCCAGAGAAGATCGGCTTTTTCCTGGAGAACGGATTTTGCAGGGGAGTCGGGGAGCCATTCGAGTTGGGACGCGATGAGGCGGGCTTCGTCAGGGAGGGTTTGTTTTTCGTGGGAGTCGGTCGCTGAGGCGGCGCGGGCGAGGAGTTCGTCGAGGTGGAGATTGAGGCGTTCGGGATCGGGGGCGGGGGATTGGCTGGCGGCGGGGTGGTCATCGGGTGCTTCGTCGAAGGAGGCGAGGGATGAGGTGACAATGGAGGAGAGTATTTCGATCTGTTCTTCGCGGTCCCAGATGTGGCGGAGGATCCAGAGGTCGCTGGGGCGGGTGGCGCGGCGGCCGGAGAGGATGGCGCTGGCGGCGATGACGCGTTGGAGTCGGACGGCGCGGCGGTCGGAGAGGTCGAGGCCGGCTTGGCGGAGTTTTTGGATGAGTTCGAGATAGGGGTCGGTGGAGGCGGAGAGGTCGACTTGGGGGATCAGGTTTTGGAGTTCTCGGATTTCGTCGGCTGAGATGGCGGGGGTGATTTGGGATTGGCCTTCGCTTTGCCAGCCGGTGGAGAGGACGGCTCGGAGTTGGTCGTCGGAGACGGGGCTGCAGCTGGCGCGGATGAGGAAACGGTCGAAGAGGGCTCGGAGGGTTTCGTCTTCGGGGAGGTTGTTGCTGGCGCCGACGAAGGTGAGGGCTGGGAGTTGGTAGGTTTCGCGGCCTCGGCGGAAGGTGCGTTCGTTGAGGGCGGTGAGGAGGTTGTTGAGGATGGCGCTGTTGGCGTTGAAGAGTTCGTCGAGGAAGATGACCTCGGCTTCGGGGAGCATGCCATCGGTGTTGGTGACGAGTTCGCCTTCTTTGAGTCGGCTGATATCGAAGGGGCCGAAGAGTTCGTTGGGTTCGGTGAAGCGGGTGAGGAGGTAGTCGAAAGTCTTGCCAATAATGCGATTGGCGAGGGCGTGGACGATGGCGCTTTTGGCGGTTCCGGGAGGGCCGTGGAGGAAGAGGTTTTCGCGCGCGACGAGGGTGATGCCGAGGAGATCGATGATTTCGTCTTTGCCGACGAACTGCTTTTTGACGGGGTCGAGCAGTTGGGATTTGAGCTTGGTGACAAGAGTGAGGTGTGAGTCGGTCATGAAGTTGGATGGAGAAGGTGCGGGATGAGTTGGTCACGGTGGGAGCCGGCGATGGTGGAGATCATTTTTGAGACGGTGGGGTTCAGGGCGCGGTGGTGATCGCTGAGCGCGATGACGCGCTCAGCGTGGAATTGTGCGAGGCTGGGGTGGGAATTGATGATGCTTAGGTCGGGGAGTTCTGAGAGGGGGAGGCCGACTGAGGAGAGGGGGAGTCGGACGGCGAGGTGGTCGATGAGGGGGATGAGCGGGTCGCCGTCCGCGATTTTTATGATGGTTTCACGAAGGGCCGGAAGGTGGCGGAGTAATGGGCTGCGGGAGTGGCGAGGGGTTCGCTGGAGGATTTGAGAGCGTCTTTGGTTTCGTGAAGCTCGATCTCGCGAAAACCGGTGGCGCTGACGAGGATGAAGAGGGTGCGAAGTCCAAGCCAGGCTGCTGCTTCATCAAAGGGCGGGGCGGCGCCAGGGAACTCGAGGGAGGTGTCGGTGTGGAGTTGTTGTAGCCGAGTTGTGATCTTTGGCGGCTGAGTGCTGATCTGTCGTTGGATCCACGCGAGAGGCTTGTGTTCTCCGGGGTCGAGAACGGGTTGACCGTTTTGGAGAAGTGAATCGAGGAAGGTGAGCATCTGAGGGGAGGGGGATTGAATTGAAAATTCGATGATCTTGCGACGATAGAATCGAGTCGTTTTTCAGGTGGGGCTTTCAACACTTCTTATCTGAGGTAGAATGATCTCAGAATGAAGCTGTTGATCTTGTTATTACTGATTCTGCCTTTGTCCGCTGCGCCGGTGCCGGATTTATCGGTGGGGAGACCGTTTCCCAATTTTTCGTTGGAGGAGATTTCGAGCGGGGAGTCGAAGGGACTGCGTTCGTCTCTGGGGAAGAAGACGATTCTCCATATCTTTGCCTCGTGGTGAGCGGGGTGTCGGAAGCGGGTGCCGGTGTGGCATGCGAAGACGGCTGAGTTGGTGAAGGCGGGGAAGTTGCAGTCGTTGGGGATTGTGCAGGAACAGCACCCTGATCGGGCGGCGCTTTATATGCAGTGGCAGAAGATGGATTGGCTGGTTTTGGCGGATCCTTTTAATCTTCTGGGGGTGAAGGTGGTGCCGATTACGCTGTTGGTGGATGGGACGGGGATTGTTCGTTATCGGAATCCCTCGGAGAAGGATTTGGAGGCTTTTTTGGCGGCGCATTATCCGAAGGTGGTGATTGAAAGCGGCGATTTTTCTTTCGATGGGAGCTTTGAAGCGCGGAAGAAAGAGATGGAGGAAAAGCCGAAGAGTGCGGTGGCTCATTTTCGATACGGAGTTGCTTTGCGGGAGAGGTTTGATTCGAAGGATAGCAAGGCTGGGGACTTTGGAAGTGCCATCGAGGCGTGGCGGAAGGCTCTGGAATTGAAACCTGACCAATATATCTGGCGGAGGCGTATCCAGCAGTATGGGCCGCGTTTGGATAAGCCGTATTCATTCTATGATTGGGTGAATAAGGCTCGAGAGGATTTGAAGGCGCGGGGAGAGGTTCCTCACCCGCTGATGGCGGAGCCGGGAGGTTCGGAGTTTGCTTATCCTGAGAAAGGAGGGGGGGCGGAGAAGGCCGCAAAGCATCCTGATCCGGAAGGGAAGGTTTCGGTCGACGGGGAGGATATGGTTTTGCTCTCAAGTGTGGTGGTGCCCACGACAAAGGGCGACGGCGGCGCGGTGCGGGTTCACTTACGTTTTAAGCCTTCTCCGAAAGGGGCGGTTCATTGGACGAATGATGCCGGGAACGTCAGTTTTTATTTTGAGAACACGGAGGGATTTACCGTTCATGATGTGCAAGGTCCGGAGAGTCCGCCGAAGATTGCGGCGAGCGCGGAGGAGCGGAAGATTGAGTTTGAGCTGCGCCCTGTGGACGGGGAAATGCTTCCGGCTAAGATTGAGGGCGCAGCTTATTACTATGTCTGCGAAGGGCCTGAGGGAGTTTGTCGCTATCTGCGGAAACCTTTGACGATCCAGCTCGACGGTTGAGCGTAGGAGGTGTCGGGGTTACCGCCTCTTTTTAAATTTCCCGCCTTTCGTGTAATACGGAGCAAAAGCCTCGACTGCCTGAGGGCTTACGGTAATCTCGTTCACCATTCCCGTTCGCAGTGTCGGATTGACTTCGCCCACCTCCCTCCAATCGATGTCAGAGCACCTTTCCACCGCCCTTTTCCGCGAAACTCGCGGCGTTGGTTTTTTTCGCGTTTTGGCTGGGAAGAACGCAGCTTGCTACGTCGATGTTCTAGCAGCGCTTGAGGCCGAATCCGCCGACCGACCCGACGGGATGTCGCGCGAAGAGGTGATCCTTCTCATCGCCGAGACCCTGGAGCATCATCCGCAGTTCGAGTTCGAGGACGACGACGAAGGGCACGATCCGGCATCGACCCCACGCGAGAAAGCACGGCTGCTTTTGGAAAAACTTCTCAAGCAACACTGGCTTGATGAACCCCCGCGCCGAGATTGGCGGCGGACCATCCATTTTGATGCTCATGGAGCTACTCTTATTTCGGCATTACGGAGAATCGCGTGGCCGGATGCCGCCGTTTTCACCGACAAGCTCATCGCCGTCTGCGCCATGCTCGCCGATGAAACAGAGATCTCCGAGCGCCCCTGGCAAACAGTCGAAAACAGCCTCTCCAGCGTCCGCGCGGGGATCAACGAACTCCGATCCATGCAGAAATCCGTCCAGCGTTTCACCCGCCGCCAGCTGGAGGAGGAGACGCTGAAAGGAAATCTCGAAACTGTTTTCGACGATTACTCCGAGCAAATGTCCCATGCCTGCTACGCGGAACTCGTCCGCGCCCGCTTGCCTCTCCGCCTCCCGGAAGCGGTCAACCGCATCGCGAACCGCCTCATGGGCGAATCCTCCACGCTCTCGGAAATGCAAACCGAAGTCCTCCGCCGCCATCCCGCGATGTCCGCTGAAACCGCCCGCTGCACCGTGCTCAACGCTCTCGATGAACTCATCGGCCTCGTCGAGCGAGTCCTGCCCATGGCCGATGAGATCGACCGCCGCACTGCGGATTTCACCCGCCGCTCTCTCTCCCGTTTCCGTTATCTCCAAGACGTCACCGGCGAGCGTCGCACCGAGATCAAGGCGATGTTCGAGACCGTAAACCGCCGCTTGACCGGGAAACGAATCTCCCATCACGCTTCAGATCTTCCCGATCTCCCGGACTTCCGTCTGCCTGCGGTCAAGCTCCCGGCGGGCCTCGATTCCCTTTACTCCCCGTCCGTCCGGCGTGCTCCAATCGAACAGGACGCTTTCGAGGACACGGCCGACGAAGGCGACCGTGAGGCTGGAAAAACCGTTATGGGAAAGGCCCTCCGCGACTCCCTCACCATCCAGCGCGCCAACAAATTCGTAAAATCTTTGGCCGGCTCCAAGGGCGACCGCATCGCCAGCGCCGACCTCGAAATCTCCGGCCAAAGCGGTTTCACCGACCTCATTTCCCTCCTCCTCCACGCTGAATCCGCCGAGGCCCGCTACCGCCTGGAGCCAGAGCGCTTGGCAGAGGAAACAAAAATTCCAACCCTCGACCCGCTCGACGGTTGCCAGGTAGAGAAATTCTCCATTATCAAGAAATGACACCAACGGCCTTGCACATCGAACCCGAAACCAGCGAAGCTCCCGGCCTCATCACCCTGCCGGAAGGTGAACGTGCGCGCCTCGGCGAAGCCCTCCAGGAGCTTCTCGCCAGCGGCTCCATCACAGGTCTGGAGAATTCCAAATCCGCACTTTATCATTGGTGTCGCCAGTATTTCGAGTGGGTCAAGGAAGCCGCGGCCCTCGCAGGGCTGGAAGTGCTACTCGTCCACGAGGAACGCCTCATTCAGGCCATCCCCAGCACCGGAGCACTCCGCCTGAAACTCCCGAAAGACGCGACCCTCGTCTGGCTCGCCCTCTGGTATGCAGGCGATGTCCGCTGGCGTGACGAAGGGATGGATCAGGCCTTTCTCTCCGTTTCGGAACTCAACGGTCTCATCCAAGACCAGCTTATCCCCGATGCCGTCGGTGTTTTCCCACGCGGTCGCATGAAGGAAATTCTCCGCCAAGCCGCCCGCTTCAATCTCATCCGCTTTGAACCCTCCGAGTCTTTCGAGGACTCCGGGATTGAGGTGCTACCTGCCATTCGCCGTGTCGTCCCGTTCCGCGAGCTCGCCGAGTGGACGGAAGCCGCCTCCGCTTTCACCGCAGATGATGAAAGTACGACAGATCCAGAAGAGGAGGAAACCGAATGAGCCGTGCCATCCAGCTTTCTAAAATCCACGCGCTTAACTGGTATGGATATCGCGATACCCTGCCGGTCAAAGGTAACCTCGTTCTCGCTGGTGTCACCGGATCGGGAAAATCCATTCTGATGGATCTGCTCATGCTCGTCCTCGTTGGTCCCGAGCGCGCACGCCATCATTTCAACCGCAGTGCCACCGGAGGTCGCAGCGACCGTACGATCAAGAGCTACTGCCTGCTCGATACGAAACGCGAGGAAAACGGCCAGCCGCAATACTTCCACCACAAAGGCGTCACCACTTATATCGGAGGAGAGTTTACCTGGCCTGATGGATCGAAGATTGAGACCTGGGGCCTCCGTTTCGAGTTCCGTAATTCTTCGGAGAATGATGGAACTTCGCACCCCTTTTTCTGTCCCGCCCCGCTGGAACGTGAGGACTTCCTTTCCGTTTCCCCGGAGGACGGGAAATCCTACACCAGTTCGCTTGCCGAGTTTAAGGCGATGCTCGAATCCAAAGGCGGACGCATCTTTACCTCCTCGCGCGAATACCTTCGCGACATGGCGAACCCCTCCCATCTCAACTTCAACAAGGACGTCCTGGAAAGGCTGCTGCCCAGCGCGATGTCCTTCACGAACCTCAAAAGCTTCGATGATTTTTGCCGCCGCTTCGTCCTCCCGAACGAGGCGGTGCCAGTCGATGACGTGATCTCCAGCTTCCGCGACTTCGAATCTTACGAGCGCGAACTCCACGATCTCCGCAACCAGCTCGACCGCCTCCTTTCGGTCCGCACGCTCGCCGCCACTCTTCGCGATGCGGAGCGCGACCGCGATGTCGGCGAATACCTTGCTTCGGAAAACCTCCATCAACACAGCTCGGAAAAGGCCCACCTCCAAACCGAGCGTCTGGAAAAACTTCGCGCCGACTTTGCCGAGGACGAAGCCCGCCTGACTGATCTCGGGAAGATGATCGCCGATGGTGCAGAGCAGCGGGAACGGCTTTCCGCCCTGCTCAATGAATCCAGCGAAGGCCGCCTCTACAAAGACCTCGCCGCGCGCATCCGAAAGTTGGAGGAAGACCTGGAACGTCTCCGCGACATTTCCCACAAAATCGATACCGGTATCGGAACCCGTCTCAAGGAGGCCCGCCGCTGGATGGTGGAAATGGCGAAAGCTCCCGTGGAACCCAAAATTTCCACAATCCCGCTGGACGAAGCGATCAAGCTTCTCGATTCCTGCGAGCGCGACGAGACCTCCAACACCCTCGCACTCCTTGCGGATGGGGCGAACAAACTGACCCGCGAACTCCGCGACCGCTTCCGTAGTGATGCCGAAGAACTCCGCCGCCTCCGCTCGGAGAAGGCCGGGCTCGATACCCAGATTGACTCCCTCAAGCGCGGCCTCCCGCCCGTTCCTCAACCTCTCCTCACCGCTCTCCGCGATTCCCTCCCGCAGCTCCCCGGCGAAATCGAGCCCCGAGCCCTCCGTGAGCTTTGCGAAATCAACGACGAGACCTGGCGACCAGCCGCCGAGATTTCGCTCGCGGAGAAATTTGCCGTCATCGTGCCCCCGGAGCATCGCGATCAAGCGATCGAGATCCTGGATGCACTCAGTGATAAAGACCTTCTCAAGGCCGGCCCGCAAAGCCTCATCGACCCTGAAAAGCTCATCTCCAGAAAAAATACCCGCGAGAAGAACTCGCTCGCCGAGGTCTTCGATTGCAACGATCCCATCGCCCGTGCCTTCATCGACCAGCGATTCGGCCAGCTCATTCGTGCCAGCAACTCCGGGGAAATGGCCGAGCACGATTCAGCCGTCCGTCCGGATGGCCTTACCAAACGTGGCGGACTCCTTACCCGCCCGGAACCCTACGACGGCACCCCTTTTATCGGGGAAAACGGGCTCCGGCGGCAGCTTGAAATCAAACGCGCTCGCCTCGCGGACATCGAAGCCGAGCTTCGCCGGCTCGAACCAATCGAACGCGAAGTCGAGCGCCTGATCTCCATCGGGGGGAAGGCCATCCCGGATCACTCGGACTTGGCCAGGGAACTCGTCCGCGCCGAAGAACTGCCTCACAAAAAGGGGGAGCATAAGCGCCTGATGTCTGAACTCAGCGCCATTTCCAACGACAAACTTGCGGAGCTGGAAGACAAGATCAACGAACTCAGGGAACAGTCCGTGACATGGGCCACGGAAGAGCGCGCCATCCTGCGGAAGGGAGGCCATCGGGAAATCCAACAAGCGGAAAGTGACCTCAAGACCCGTCAGGAGGAAGCCTCCCGCCGCGAGGACGATTTTTTGAAAACGAAACTCCGCATCGACATCCACCTCCATCACAAGCGCTACCTCTCATGGAAACAGGAGGCCGGGGAATCCCTTCCCGCCGCCGATGTCCGCGCGAAAAATTTCGCGATGGCCTCGTCTGCCGCAAAGGAGCTGGCACTGGAAACCAAGGGCGAACTGAAGGTCGCGATGCTGGATTTCAAAAACGCCTTCCATCCCAAGTTCGACGACCTCCCGGAGGACGGCAGCGACACCGCGCCCTACGAGCGCATCCTCGCCGTCATTGAAGACGCGGACATTCCCAAGTTTGAGAAGAAATCCGCGACGGAGAAGAAGCGATGGGAAGCACTTTTCCGGACCCAGGTTCTTAGCCGCATGCAGCAGGCGATCAAGAATGTGGAGAATATTATCTCCCTCCTCAACCACCAGCTCAAGCGTCCCATTGGCCACGACCGCTACAAGATTGCCAAAAATCCCAACCCCGATTTTCGCATCTACCGCGAACTCATCGATCTCAATGCCCTGCACCATGAGGACGAGTTGTTTTTCGCAAGCATGGGTGGAGAGCTGAAAGACGGACTCCAACTTTTCCTGAAAACCCTTGTCCAAAGTGCCAACAGCCCGGAGGCCGCGCGACTTCTCGACTACCGCCAGTATTTCGATTACGACCTGCTCGTCACCGATGTCCGTGATCCGGATGGGAAGCCGGTCAGTGTCGATAAACAGAGCGGGAAAATGTCCGGCGGCGAGAACCAAAGCCCCTATTTCGTGGCCATCCTCGCCAGCTATCTGCACGCCTACAATCGCCACGAAGTGCGGCGAAAAGAACCGTCCCTCGCCCTCGTCCCCATTGATGAAGCCTTCTCAAAACTTTCCGGCGAGCGCATCCAGAATTGCCTCCAAGCGATGGCCGAGCTGGATCTCCAAGGCATGTTCTCCATGTCCTCCGGCAACATCCCCTACGCCTTCAGCCAATGTGATGAACTGATCATCATCACGCGGAAAGAGGAGAGACGAGGGACGCGGGTCGGCGTGAGGAACGTCCCCGTCGTGCTCTTCCGGGACTCCGATGAAGGCCGCGAATGGATCAAGGAAACCGGTATCGAAGGCTGATGAGTCTTTTCCAAACCCTCGCCGATCTCTACCGGAAGTCTCCGCTGAGGCAGCGGGACTTCACCATCGACTACGAGAAATTTCTCCGCCTCGCCAAGGTCGCAGACGGTGACGAACGGGAACTGGCCGAGAAGGAACTGCGTCTTGCGGTCGTGGAATCGGGTGGGGCTTTGACAATCGACCGCGCAAAAAAGTCTGAGCTCCCGGAAAGAATCAGAGTTGCTCTTGAAGGAGGGGAAACCTGGTTATTCTCAAAATGTGGAGGAATTGCCCCTACCAGCGAGCGCGAAGAGCTTGCGAGTTTTTTCAAACATGCTGCTTGCAGAACGGTTCCTGAAAAATGGATTACGGCTTGGAAAGAGTGGTGTGAAGCACTCGCCTCCCGGGCTTCGGCTGGTGCCTCCGTGCAACCGTTTTCTAAAACTGAAAATGATGAGCTGTTAGATGCGCTGGCCGGGGTTCTCAACTGGCAGGGAGATTCCCTCATTCGCTACGCCAGCGCGCAAATCTGCGGGGATTCAAAACGACTCCAAGCGCTCGAAGGAAGATTAGCCAAAGCTCTTTCCGAGATCACCGGAGAAGTATCTTTGGAAGCGTTTGGGATCTTCCACAAGCCCCGTTCCGTGATGTTCCATGGACCGTTGGTTCTGAAAAGCGGGGAGGAAACGACTGATTTTTCCAGCCTCCCTGGCCCTATCACCCTTTCCGAAACAAACCTCATTCAAGCCACGCTCTCCACCCCGGCGAGCATCTGCCTGACCGTGGAAAACGAAGATGTCTTTGTTGAATTGGCGAAACGAAATCCCGGCATCTTCCTCATCCAGACGAGCTTCCCGGGCTCCGCCGTCCGGGGCCTGATCGGTGCCCTGCCGGAGATGACCTTCCTTCACTTCGGCGACAGCGATCCAGCAGGTTTTGACATCCTCCGTGATCTGCGGGAGAAAACAGGGAGAGATTTCCTGCCCCTCCTGATGGATCACCGCCCTTCACCACAACCGATTCCGCTTTCTCCCAAGGAAAAGGAAACCCTGGATCGGCTCAGCGCGAATCCATTGTTGGAAGATCTCCATGGAGAGCTTTTGAAGATTTTGGAATCCGGAGATAAAGGGATGTTCGAGCAAGAATTGGTGCCGGTGGAGCAGGTGCTCGCGACCCTGTGCGAGAGCGCTGTGAGGTTGAATCTGGTTTTAAGGGCCCATCACGAAATAACTTGATCAAATTTGCTTGTTCCAAGGCCCGTCACCCGCGTTCGGTTTTCAATTGAGTAGTCTACTACACCATTGAAAATCGGCCTTGGTGCCAGACCTTGGCCCTGCGCACCTTCAATCAAGTTATTGCGTGACGGGCCCTAAGGCGGCGAGCCTATGGATGTGATCCACAATTTTAGGGAATGGGATTTATTTGCACTTGTTTGCTCGCTTGCGGAAATCCGGTGGATGGTATGAAATCCGGACGTGTTCGATGTTCTCGCTACTTATGTCCACGATTTGGACCCGGTCATCTTTTCCATTTCGGAGAAGATCAAGCTTCGTTGGTATGGTCTCTCCTATGTCATGGGGTTTATGGTGGCCTATTATATTCTGCTTAGATTAGCGCGGCGGAACCTTTGGAACGTGGCCGAAGAAAAGGTGGGGGATGTCGTGACTTATACCGCGATCTTTGGGGTGTTCTTGGGCGGGAGGATCGGCTACGTGCTTTTTTATATGCTGCCCCGGTCGGGTGGATTGGAGCAGATTCTTGAGAATCCGCTGACGATTATTGCGGTTTGGGATGGAGGGATGGCATCGCACGGGGGGATTTTGGGGATTATGTTTTTCACGCTTTTTTATGCGTGGAAGAACAAGATTTCGTGGCCGGGCTTAGGGGATGGAATTGCGATTGTGGCTCCGTTGGGCGTATTTTTTGGGCGGATCGCCAACTTTATCAACGGGGAACTTTATGGAACGGTGACTGACCAGTCGAAGTGGTGGGCGGTGAAGTTTCCCAAGTCGCTTTATGAAGGGAATGGCGAGAATTTGCAGGCGGCACTGCGTCAGGCGGCGGTTGCAGATCCTGATAGAGTGGGGACGATTCTTGAGCCTTATGGGCAGCTTGATGGTTATTTTGCGCTGCCGAGGCAGGTCTTCGAAACCCAGATCGAGCCGATTGCTCGGGAGAATCCGGATGTTCTGCAGGCACTGGCGGATCATACTCCGGCGAGGCATCCGTCGCAGCTTTATGAAGGTGTGCTGGAAGGTCTGGTGATTTTTTTGGTGCTTTACGGTCTGCGGGTGGCTTTTCCGAAGCTTTGGCACGGGGTGATCTCGGGGGTGTTCTTCATTCTTTATGCGATCTTCCGGATTGGGGTGGAAAATGTTCGTGAGGCTGATGCTGAGGAGATTATGGGAATGACGAAAGGGCAGTTTTATTCGTTCTTTATGATCGCGATTGGGATTGCGTTTTTGATCTACGCGTGGCGGTCGAAGAAGAGTTTGCAGCGGGGTTGAGGGGAGGCCTGCGGGTGAGTTTTAGGGTCAGGTGATACGCTTGACTTGGGTTGGTTATGCGGGAACAGAAAACCCAGGGCGATGCCCTGGGCTATGTTAGATCGCCTCGTTGAGGCTGGGAAAGGTTGTGGGTTTAGGACAAGCTGAGGGGGCCTTCTTGGGACCACTTCTTTTCGCCGAAGGTCTGGATGTTATGGCCCATGGAGTGGGCGAGGGAGAGGAGGAGGCGGTTGTGGGGAACCTTATTTCCGAGGTCGTGGAAGCCGGATTTGAAGCCTGCGCCGCCGCCGACCATGACGATGGGGAGGTCGTCGAGGGTGTGGGAGTTGCCTTTGCCGAGTTCGTTGACCCAGACGATGGTGGTGTGGTCGAGCATGTTGCCATTACCGCCGGTTTCCGGGGTGTCGCGGAGTTTCTGGGCGAGGTAGGCGAGTTGCTGGGCGAACCAGATGTTAATTTTTTCGAGCTTGTTTTGAGCGTCTTCGTTTTTGTCGGGCTCGTGGCTTAGGGAGTGGTGGCCTTCGTTGATGTCGAGCCAGCGCATGCGGGCTTGGCCGACGGAACGCATAAACTGAAGGGAGCCGATGCGGGTCATGTCGTTTGCCATGGCATTGACGAGGAGGTCCATTTGCATGCGAGCGAGTTGGGGGGTGTTGTCGTTGACGAGTTCGATATTGGGATCGAGTTCGGGTTCGGGGTGGACAAGTTGGCCGGATTTTGAGGCGGCTTCGATCTCGCGTTCCATTTCCCGGATGAGGGTCATGTGTTGTTCGAGGAGAGCGCGGTCTTGGTTGGCGAGGCTTTTGGAAACACGATTGAGATCGGAGCCGAGGGAATCGAGCACGGAGGCGTAGGTCTCGCGGTCCTTTGATTGACCATAGAGCTTGTTGAGCATTTGGTAGGGATCATCGAGCGGGGCAAGGGGTTGGTTGGAGTCAGCGTAGCACATGCGGGTCCAAGGATCGGCACGGTCGGGGACGGCGACGCCGATTTCGAGGGAGCCGAAGCGGGTGCGGGTGGACTCATTTGCTTGGAGGAAGTTTTTGACCTCTTGGTCGATGGAAATTGCAGAGGCCCAGCCTGCGGGGCTGTCGGAACCGCCCTGGATGTTTCCGGGGTGAAGTCGAGCCCCGGTGAGGAGACAGGACATGCCCCGCATGTGGCGGTCGCCATCGCCGCCGACACGGTTTGAGATCCCTTTGAGAACGGTGGTTTGATTTTGGAAGGGAGCGAGGGGGGAGAGGATGGGGGAGCTGGAGAGCAGGCCGTCTTTTTTTGGCCAGAAGCGGTCGGGGACGGTGCCGTTTGGCGAGAACATGAAGATGAGGCGCTTCTTGGGAGCTCCGACAGTGGGGGCGGCGAAGGCGGGGAGTCCTGAAAGGAAGGGGACGGCAGCGGAGGAGATGCCCAGCTGGCGGAGGAAGTCACGGCGTGATTTCATGTTGCCTAAGATACGGTGAGTTTTCCAAATTTCTTGCCTTACTTTTTGGAAATGTTGAGGAGGCTGGAGTCTCTTGAATCCCTATAGAGCCTCTTCTACGTGGGGGGGAATGGATCGTGTTCCTACTTCGGCACCGTTTCCGCAGCCATGGTGACGATCATGTTGCGGATGTTGAAGTTGGTGTTTTTGAATGTTTCGTGGAGGTGGTTCATTTTTCCGAAGCCGTAGGCGTTGGTGGGTTGTTTGATGAGGTGGTGGAAGAGGTGCTTTAGGAAGGCGCGGTGGGCCCCGGGGGATTCAACGGCGAGTTTGGCGAGGTCGCGGGGACCGGTGATGCGGATGGTTTCGAGGTTGGGAGTCTCGTAGTCGCTGGTGGTGTCGATGGGTTTGTTTTTTTCGTGGGTACGGAAGCGGCCGATGGCGTCGAAGTTTTCGAGGCTGAAGCCGACGGGGTTGATGATGGAGTGGCAGGCCATGCAGTTTTCATCTTTGGTGAGGTCGGTGACTTTTTCGCGCATCGTGAGGTCCGGCTTGAAGTCGGCGTCTTTGAACTCGATGGCATTGGGGGGTGGCTTAAGGAAGCGGCCGAGGACGTTGCGGCTGAGGTAGACGCCGCGGTGAATGGGGGAGGTTTGTTTGTGGTAGGAGAAGGCGGTGAGGACGTAGGGATGGGTGAAGAGTCCGGCGCGTTTGCGGTCGGGGGTGGGGAGGAGCTCGAAGGTGTTTCCTTTTGGTTTTTCGGTGCCGTAGAATTCGGCGAGGCGGTGGTTGAGGAAGACGTTTTGCTCGGTGAAGAGGCGGCGGTAGTCGGATTCCTCGGTCCAGACGACGCGATTGACGAAGAGGTCGAGGGAGGTGCGAAGGTCGGCGATGATTTGCTGGTTGAAGCCGGGGAAAAGGGCGGGATCCTTATCAAGGTCTTCTTTTTCGGAAAGGCTGAGCCAGTGGTAGAAAAAGCTGTGGAGTTTTGACTTGGCACGGGGGTCGCCGAGCATGCGCCAGAGTTGGTCCTGGAGCTGTTTTTTATCGTTGAGGTGATTGCTGCTGACGGCTTCTCGAAGTTGTTTATCGGGAATGGAATCCCAGACGGCAAGGGCGAGGTGGGCGGCGGTGGTGTATTTGTCGGGCTCGCCTTTTTTGTTTCGATTAAGGGCAGGGTAAAGAAAGTAGGGCGAGGTGAGGGTGAGCATGAGAGAGCGCTTGGTGGCGGTCTCGTAGTCGTCTCCGGCAGATGCGAAGACCTTGTCGATATAGGTTTGGCGTTGGGCGGGCGAGAGGGGGCGGTTGAAGGCACGGGAGGCGAAGTCATCGCAGAATTTCTTGAACTTTTCGCGACGGTCAGGCTTGTCGGATTTGGTGCGGGCGAGTTCGTCGATGTCATCAAAAATGAGAGCCGTGGCTTCGATGGCGGCGTTGGCCACGGCTCCATTCCAAGCTTTAGAAATGGAGGAGCCGCGCTCGTATCCGAGGGAGGCGTCATCGGGTGGGAAGGCGGTGGTGATGATGGCTGCTTCGCTTGCTCCGTCGGGGTAGAGGACCTCGGTGGGAAGGGGTTCCCAAACTCCGTGGGGGCGTTTCCACTCGATGCGGAGGGAGGATTCTTTTTCTTTAAAGCAAAGGAACTCGATGAAGAGGGAGACACCGTGGCCGCCGAGGAGGAAGGCGGAGGATTCGACCGAGCGCATTTCGTTTCCAGAGGAGACCCAGGCATCGATGAAGGCGTCCTTTTGGTGGTCGGCTTCGTTGAGATACATGCGCATGCCATTTGGCGAGGTCATGCGGAAATGGTAGGTGCCGGTTTCGGGCGGAAGGAGCGAGCCGGTCCAGAAGGCGGAGTGGGCACTGGGATTAATGCCTTTGATGCCGTGATTGCTTTTGATGTCGAAAGCCGGGACGGGGTCGAGTCGCTCAAGCAACTTTCCTTTACGGTCATTCATTTTCTCCTTGTTGAAATAATGGCCGCGGAGGCCGTGCTTCTCGCCTTGCCAAGGTCGGTTGCGGAAGGACTGCACGATATCGGTGATGGCGCGACGGTGCTGGTGCTGAGTGAGGCGGAGGAGGTCTTTGCGGACAGGCCTGATTTTTGCCTGGGCTTCTGGGGAGTAGAAGGCGGCGTGCATGAACTCGGCGACGCGGAGGGCGTCGTCATTGACGACGGCATCTTCATCATCTTCCGGCATAGAGCGGTGAATGTATTTGGCGAGGGACTCGACGGATTTTTTTCCGACGAGGGCTTCGTCGTATTCGTTCGCAACGCCTTGTCCGCGATCACCGTGGCAGGAGGCACAGTGTTCGGTGTAGATGACTGCTCCTTGATTCCCGCTTGATGGGAGAATGGCAAGGAGGCTGAGGATGAACCAAAGTCGCATGCTTCTTTTACGGAAGTTGCGGGGGATTTTTTCAGGGGAAGTGGAGGGGGAAGTTTTAAGGCAGATTTTAGAGGAATTTGTGCGGATTGATGTGGGGTTTTCTTGGTTGGGGAAGATGATGTTGTGCTGGGAATTTTTTCACAGATTTGAGAGGATTAGGGACAGATTAGCACAGATTTTTTGTTGGCTGGTGGAGCGTGCTATTGGTCGTAGAGGGGGAGCTTGTTGCGCACACTTTTGGTGCGGTCGTTTTTGAAGACTGTTTCGAGGCGGGTGACGATTTCGGGGTGCTTTTTAGCAAGGTCGGTGGCTTCGGCTGGATCTTTTTGGAGGTTATAGAGCTGCCATGGTCCGGGAGTTTTGCTTTTTGCTTTTTGGCGGATCGCTTTCCAAGGGAAGTCGATGACAGCGAGTTGGCCACCGTAGCCGTGGAATTCCCAGATCATGGGTTTGGTTCTTTTGAAGGAACCTGCGGTGAGGGCGGGGGTGAGGTCGGTTCCGTCGAGATTCTCCGGTGCATCTGTTTTTGCGAGGGCGCAGAAGGTGGGGAACCAATCGGGGAAGTAAGAGGGGGCTGATGTGGTTGTGCCGGGTTTGATTTTTTCGGGCCAGCGGACGATGGCGGGGACGCGGATTCCACCTTCGTTGACGGAGCCTTTCCAACCGCGGAGTCCGGCGGTGGAGTTGAAGAAGGGGGCATCGACTCCTCCGATGTGGAATTTGGGATCGCGGCCGGGATGGGTCGTGCCGTTGTCGGAGGTGAAGACGACGAGGGTGTTTTCTTCGAGGCCGAGTTTTTTGAGGCGGTCGAGAATGGTGCCGACGTGTTCATCGAGATCGGAGATCATGGCGGCGTATCCGGCGCGCGGGCGAGGGTGTGGGATGTAGCCGTTTTGTCCGCGGTAGGGGCCGTTTTTGTCGTCCCATTCTTTGGGGTAGCGGTCGATCCACTCTTGGGGTGGGTGCATCGAGACGTGGGGTTCGACGAAGGGGAGGTAGAGGAAGAAGGGCTTGTCTTGGTTGGTGTCGAGGAATTCGAGGGCTTCTTCGAGGATGCGGTCGGGGGCGTAGGTTTGGTCGCGGTAGTCGTCGGCTTTGATTTGGCCTTTTGGTTTTTTGGCGTGACCGGGGATGGGGTTTTTGTTGATGGTTTCGGTCTTTTCGTCGTCGTCTAGGTAGGGAGGAAAGAAGGAGTGGGCGTTGCGTTGGCAGTTGTAGCCGTAGAAGCGGTCGAAGCCTTGTTTAATGGGGGAGCCGGAGGTATCGGAGGGGCCGAGGCCCCATTTTCCGAAGCCGCCGCTGACGTAGCCGGCTTTTTGAAGGGCTTCGGGGAGGGTGATGGCGGCGGCGGTGATGGGCCATTGGCCGGGGAATTGGCGGCCGTTTTTGGAGTCGCCGTTTGAGCGGATTTCAGCGTTTCCGAGGTGGCGGCCGGTGAGGAGGACGCAGCGGGCGGGGGCGCAGACGGGGGCGCCGGTGTAGTGGTGGGTGAACTTGATCCCTTCGCTGGCGAGGCGGTCGATGTTGGGCGTCTTGATCTTTTTCTGGCCGTAACAACCGAGTTCGCCGTAGCCGAGGTCATCGGCGAGGATGAAGACGAGGTTGGGCGGCTGCGCCGCAAATGCTAAATTCGAAATTAGAAATGCTAAACTTGGGATACGGAGAAAGTTCATGAGGAGATGATAAGCATGGCCGGGGAGGAAATGAACTTTGAATTTTGGGATGAGGGACCTAAGAATTGATCATGCGAAAGAGAGCAGGTGAAGCGCGGGATAATCGGCATGCGCGGCCGAGGGGTGAGCGTGAGGCTAAGCCTCGGGGTGAGGGGGACTTGGTCGATATTTTGGAGGGGAAAGAAGCTCCGCTTTTGTTGATTTTGGACTGTGTGCAGGATCCTAATAATTTGGGTGCGATTTTACGGACGGCGGATGGGGCCGGGGTGGATGCGGTGATTGCGCCGAAGGATAAGGCGGTTGGTTTGACTGATACGGTGAGGCGGGTTTCGGTGGGGGCTTCGGAGAGTGTGCCTTTTGTGAAGGTGACGAATTTGGCGCGGACGATGCGTGATTTGAAGGAGCGAGGGGTTTGGCTTTGCGGGACTTCGGATCGGGCGACGCAGTCGCTTTATGAGACGGATTTGAAGGGGCCGATTGCGATTGTGATGGGACGTGAAGGTGAGGGGATGCGGCAGTTGACGGAGAAGGAGTGTGATTTTTTGATCAAGTTTCCGATGAAGGGAAAGGTTGATTGCTTGAATGTGAGTGTTTCGGCTGCGGTGTGTCTGTATGAAGCGGTGAGGCAGCGGGAACCATCGTGAGGACGCGGATTCTATCGGATCTGCATTTGGGGCATTCGGCGTCGCGACTGACGGATCCGGCGATGTTGTTGCCGGTGTTGGAAGAGGTGGATCATTTGGTGCTGGCGGGTGATGTGTGGCAACAGCGGAAGGTGGGAACGGGGTGGGAGGAGGCGCGGCGAAAGTACGAGGCTCTTCTGACTTTGGCGGAGGAGCGGGGAATTGAGGTGGAGGTTTTGCGTGGGAATCATGATCCGGAGGGTGGAAAAGGAGTGACTTGGTTGGAGGGAAAGGCGGTGCTGGTGACGCATGGGGATGCAATTTATGAGGATGCGAGTCCTTGGTCGCGGGAGATTGGGAGGTATCGGGCAGAAGTGAATGCGATCATTGAGAAATATGAAGGGAAGAGTCATTTGGCGGCGGCTTGTGCGGACCGGGCCAAGGAGATTGCGGTGACGCTGAAGGTGATACCGCTGCCGAAGCTGCCGCCACCGTTTAACTTTTTCGCGACGGCGCTTTGGCCGCCGAATCGGATGTGTGAGATGATCCGGGTTTGGGGTGGAATGGGGAAGGAAGGCTTACGTTTTTTGGAGGAATCAGGGGAAGGTGCGCGTGTGCTGGTGTGCGGCCATTTTCATCGGGCGGGGATTTGGGAAAGAAAGGGGCGGGTGATGATGAATACGGGATCTTTTATGAGGGGCAGTCGTCCGTGGGCGGTTGATTTGAAGGAAGGAAAGATGACGGCGCGGGCACTGAGGCTGGAAGGGGGGCTCTTTCTTTTGGACGAGGTAAAAGGTCGCTGGATTCTCTCGCGGTGATCGATAGGATCTGGGAAAATATCCCGGATAAATTCTTTGATTTCCTTTTTTCGTGATTGTTTACGTGAGGAACGACCAGAGGTGGGGATTGAGAATCTTTTCGCGGGATAGAGCGGGTGAAATTGAAAGTGATGGGCGGGCACGGAGGTGAGATTCTCAATCTCCCCGTGACCTTCTCGAAGACTAAAGCGGAGAGCTTTTGATACGGAAGAAGCAGCGGGGTGCGGCATTTGAGACATCGAATGAGGCAGGTGATCCGTCGCCGGGAAGGGTGGCGAAGACCGACCAGTTGATCAAGTCGGTGGAGGTTTCGACGGTGTAGCTGGTACCGGTTTCGGTTGGGAAGGTGAGGATGAAGTCGGTTGAGATGCTGACTCCGATAGTGGGAGGGAGGGCGGTGAGGCGGAGGTTATCGATGGCGATTCCTTGGCCTTGGGTGGAGGTTCCGAAGGTTTGGCCATCGTTGGGCGCGCCTTTTGTGAAAGCTCCGGTGGATTTGATCCATGTGAAGTCGTCCGGCCCGGCTCCCTCGCCGGAAAGCCCCAGGCTACCGGTGCCGGGAGATGGGGCGGAACTCTGGGATGGGCCGATTCTGACGGAGGTCATTTCGGAAGCGGGGCCATTGTTGGCGGTAAATTGGCCTTCGTAGCTGAGGAATTGGAGGACGTTGGAATTGTGGGCGAGGACGATGCCATCTGGTGCTCCGTTTTGGATTCCGGAGATGGCTACCGAGTAGATGCGGTGACCTGAGGGAAGGGTTTGGTCGAGGTCACTGGCGGTGAAATCGTGGGTCATGTATTCGGTACCGTTGGCACCGTTGTAGAAGTGGAGGCTGAGATCTGCAATCGTTCCTCCAAAGGTGGGACCGAGGATGATCTCGACAAACTCGCCCTGATCACCGCCGCTATTGTCGTAGTGGAATTCGTTGATGAAGGCGATATCTCCTCTGGTGGTTCCCGGTGCTCCGGGGATGGTGCGAAACTGAACTTGGAATTGAGCGGCGGCTGGGATGGCGAGACCGGTGAGCGTAACATCGAGCTCGGATGATGTTCCGTTTGTGATCGGGCCGGTTGGGAGATTACTGGCGGCGGTGAAATAGAGATCAGGGATGACGCTAGTCCCACCTGGGGTGATGAGCGATACCTCCAGCTGGTCTTGTCCGCCATTGAGGAAGGACTGCCATTGCTCCGCAGAGTATGCGATGTTGAGAGAGGTGATTTCGGAGCCGGTGGTATTTTCGTAATTGCTAGTGAAGAGGACTTCCTCACCGGTTAGGATTCCGAGTGAGCCCTCGCGATTCACTCCGTAGGAACGGGGGCCGCGTGCGGAGGATGAGCCGTCATCGAGTCCCTGAAAATTGGAATCCGAGCTGGTCCAGCGGGCGGCAGTTTGTTCGCCGCGATAGCCCGTGAATTCTTCGAGGACGGGTTCGTTGAAGGCGGTGAGGAGGTAGGTGGGGGTGTCTTGGTCGAGAACGGTGAGAGAGGTGGTCGCTCCTAGGAAGCCAGTTGCGGAGGCGGTGAGAATGACAAGTTGGGAACCATCGATGATGGAGTCGGCTTGGGGAATGATAGGGGTTGATTGCGTGGTGACTCCGGCGGTGAAGGTGAGAGTGAGATTGGTAGGCATTGCTTCTTCGCAATCGGATGAAGCTAAAAGAACGGTGACGGTTTCTCCGGTAGCGGGTGGACTGGGGAGAGTAATAGTAGCGGTTGCGGGTGCTCCGCCTTCGGTGATGGAGGAGGGGGCGACGGTGATGGAGAGAGGAAGGGAGCCGGCTTCGAGATCAAAGTCGCCGAAGATGGGGAGGTGATCTGAGGCATTGTCTGAAACGGAGAAGGCGAGGGATTGGCCGAATTTTGGGAGGCCGGGGTGATTGGATTCGAACTCGCTAGTGTAGATCTCTAGAACGGGACTCCGGTCGATGAGAGCTTGGGAGAGCATCATGTAGTCTAGGGTGGAGCCGCCGGAATGAGTTCCTGATTTTACGCCGTCCTGCTGGCGGGGTTGGGGATTGAGAAGAGGATAGGCGGTGAGGTAGGAGGCGGGATTACTGAAGTAGGAGAGGGGAAATGAGATGTCTGATCCGAGGACGTAGGTGGAGGGAAGACCCGAGGGGAGTGATTCGTAAGTAGAATTTGATCCGAGAAGATTGTAGTCGCCCATGATGATGATGTTATCCGAACCGGTGAGACTTTGGTCGTCGAGAAAAAGCTTGAGACGTTCCATTTCGACCGCGCGGCGGAAGAAGTCGTCGAAATCAAAACAGCACTTCAAATGAAGGGTGATGATCATGGGATCAGCCTCGGTGCCGGGGACATCGATCAAGGCGGCGGCGTGGGCGCGGACGACATCCTTTGCTCCTTGGGGAGAGCCGATGCTGTGGGTCGAGGTGAAGGGGAACTTTGAGAGAAGAATGACGCGGGAGTTGGTATCGAGAGCGATGCCGGAAGGAATAAAAACGTGGGGATAACCGAGACTGGTGGCGAGGGATTCAATGTTGCTGGGGTTACCGCTGCGGTCTGCTCCGGTGACTTCCTGGAGACCGACGACGTCGGCGTTGATGCGAGCGAGGACGGCTTTCACTGAATCGTGGCTGGTGGTGCCCGGGGCTTCGATTCCTGTGAGGACGTTAAAGGTGGCGACACGGATTTCAGAGCCCTTTAAAAAGGCGATGGTTGCAAGCAAGACGAGGAAGACTTTCATCACGTCGAAACCCTCCGACCGGACGGGATGCGGAGCAAGCGCGAATGTGGGGGAACTTTGTCACATTAGCGGCGTGGCCCTCTGTAAAAGAAGCGGGTGGACCTAGAAGACGCCGATGGCGGAAGAGAAGGAGAGGCAGGTGGGTTCGCCCTTGCGGACGAGGGTTTTGCCAATCGTGGACTTTGGGAAATCGGCAACGAGGGTGGCGAGGCCAGCTGATTTGGCGTCGGGGATGTGGACGCTACCTTGGTAGCTTTTACCGCCCCAAGGATCGTGATAGGTGACGACGAAGGAGGTTGCGTTTTTTGGGAGTTTGGCGGGGAGGCCGGTGAGGACGAGATAGTGTCGTTTGACGGCGAGCCAGCTTTTGGTAGATGAGCCTAGGGGCGCGCGATAGGCGACGCGGCGGACGCGGAGAATAGGTGGAAGGCCATTTTTGAGAGAGGTCGAGAGGCGCTTGTGGGCTCGTTTTAAAAGAGTGAGATTGGTTTCGCGGGGGGTTTTGAAGAAGATCTCCTGTTTGACCGTGCCCATCCATCGTTCGCGGCGAAGTTCATTGGCCATGTCGGCGAGATCGCTTCCACCGACTCCAAAACGACCGTTCCATCGGGCCCTTTTAGGGTCAAGTTGGGAGCCTCGTTTTCCATAAACGCGGATGATTTTCTTGAGCTTTGCGGTGTCGGTTTTTCCTTCGACCTTGGCGATGGAAGTTTGCCATTTGGTGCTGCCTGCGCGGAAGGCATCGAGTAAACAAGCCGGACCGCAGGCATTGCCATCGGTGCGGAGCTGATTGACGGGCGGGGAATGGGGGACGGGCGCGGCAAGCCAATTTGGGGCGGCTTGTAAGACTGTTGACCCTAGGAGAAAGAGGAGGAATTTAAGTGCCACTGTCGGGGAGGGTGATGACTTCATCGCGTTGATCATTGGCAGGTTGGGCGTCGCGCGAGCCATCGTTCAGGTTGACATCGCTCTTCACATTTAGTTGCCCCTGATTTTGGAGGGTGTTAAGTCCGGTCGGAATTGTGATAACCCGTCGTTCGTTGGGCTGGAGGACTTGGATGGAGACGGGGTAGCGGTCACCTGCGATATCGATTTCGACGGTTGATTGGTAGAGGGGTTCAGTGCCACGGTTTTCGACGCTGACTTGGAGACCGCCGCTTGGGTTGTTTTCAGTTGGAAAAAGGAAAGTTTGAGAGGCGACGGCGATGTCTTCGATGCCTGGGGTGTCCCGCTGCAGGACGCGACCGACATTGATGATGCCGTTGCCGTATTGGGGATCATTGCCTGGTGAGCCGGCTTCGTTGGTGTAGTTTTGTAAGATCTCAACTGCGGCCTGGGCGGTGATGCGAGTGGGGCTTTCCGACATGATGGCGGCGACGGCTCCGACAGGGAAGGCGACCGAGCCGGAGGTTCCGGTGAACGAGGTGATATTATCTCCAGGGACAGCGGCGCGGACTTCGAGGCCGGGAGCGGTGAAGGAGAGGTCGTCGTCGGTATTTGAAAAATTTAAATGTTGGCCGAGGGCATCGACCGCTCCAACCGAATAAACGTCAGCGTTCCCGGCGGGAAAAGAGGCATTTTCAGAACCTTCGTTCCCGGAAGAGGCAAAGATGACGGCCCCCCGGCTGGTGGCATATTCGACAGCTTGGCGGACCAAGGTGCTATCACCTTGGGATCCGAGGGAGATATTAATCAACTGGGCTCCGGCGTCGGTGGCGGCGATGATTCCTTGAGCGAGGAGGAAGGAAGTGGAGTAGCCGGTCTCGTCTGCGACTCGTACTGAGATAAGGTCTGCTGCTGGAGCAACTCCTTTCATATTGGGGTGGGTTCCGGCGATGAGGGAGGCGACTGAGGTGCCGTGGCTGTTGGGCTCCACTCCTTCGGCGAGTTCGACGAGGTTGATGTGCTGAATGCGATCGCTAAGGGCGAGGTGAGGTTCGATGCCGGTATCAATGATCGCAATTTTGACGCCTCGGCCCCATTCGGAGTTATCGACTGTGATGCCTAGAAATTCGAGGGCGGAGGTTCCGAAGCCAACAAGACCATCCTGCGGTGCGACTTCGCGGAGTTCGGGGACGGTGACGGAGTAGTTGAAATCGAGTTGGTCGGGATCGAGGTCGAGACCATCGAAGTCGGTGAGGTTGTCAAATCCGAGGCGGATGGCGCGGAGGGCATCGATTTGGCCAAGGTGACGCAACTTGGAATTGGCAAGTTTTTTGAGGAACTTGCGGTAGTCATCTTCGTCGGAGAAAGCGATAATGCGCTCGTAAGGAACGGCATTTGGGTCGAACGCGCGATCGCGGTCGGACGATTGCGTGAGCTTGCGGTCGCTCTTTGGGTTTGAGCCGACCGGATCAATGATATTCTTGGTGATTGGGGAATTGGGTTTTGCGGCTTTGGCTTCATTCGGGGTGCTCGACAGGAGCCAACTGAGGAGCAGGCCAATGACGAGAGCTAAGGAGGCGATGAGAATACGGGAAGACATCTTAGGGAATGGTAGAAGAGGAAACCCGATTGCGCGAGAAAAGTTGTGGGGGCTTCTTCGGATAGCGGAGATAGAGCAAGAATTCGCCTTTTGTAATGGGGGAGATTTAGGTATTTGAAGCGTGATGGACAAACGAGTGGCAATTCTAAACGTGGTGGGACTGACAAAGAGTGCGCTCGCAGAGATGCCGCGATTGCGAAAGTGGGCTGAGACGCGGGAAGTTCAAAGTTTTAAGCCGGCCTTTCCGGCGGTGACTTGCACGGCGCAAAGTTCCTATCTCACCGGGAAATCGGTGGGAGAGCACGGGATTGTGGGGAATGGGTGGTATGATCGCGAGGCGGCGGAGGTGAAGTTTTGGAAGCAGTCAAACCATCTCGTGAAGGGCGAGAAGGTTTGGGAAGTAGCTGGGGTGAGGTGTGCTAAGATGTTTTGGTGGTACAACATGTATTCCTCGGCCGATTTCGCGGCGACGCCGAGGCCGCTTTATCCGGCGGATGGGAGGAAGTCTTTTGACATTCACACCGAGCCGATGGGGATGCGGGAAGAAATGAAAGCGGACCTTGGTGATTTTCCTTTTCCGTCGTTTTGGGGTCCGAAGGCGGGGATTGGGTCGTCGGATTGGATCGCGAAGAGCGCGAAGTGGATCGAGGAGAAGGAGAGTCCGGCTTTGAACTTGGTTTACCTACCACATTTGGATTACGGGCTTCAGAAATTTGGACCAGGGGCGGCAGAAATGGCGGCGGAGTATGAGGCGATTGATGGGGTGACGTGTGACTTGATTGATTTTTTGGAAGGACGAGGGGTGGAGGTCTTGGTGCTGTCGGAGTATGGAATTTCCAAGGTGTCGAGGCCGGTGCATTTGAACCGGATTTTTCGGGAGAAGGGATGGGTTCAGGTGAAGGATGAGCTTGGCCTGGAGACGCTGGATTGTGGCGGATGTCAGGCCTTTGCGGTGGCAGATCACCAGGCGGCTCACGTGTATGTGAATGATCCGGCCATTGCGGATGAGGTGAGAAGGCTTGTTTTGGAAACCGAGGGAGTGGAAGAAATTAGGGAAGGTGCTGAACTATGGGGCGAGGGTGTCGGGAGAGAACGAGGAGGAGACTTTGTGGCAGTTTCCGAGGAGGATGCCTGGTTCACTTATTACTTTTGGGAGGAGGATGCGAAGGCTCCGGATTATGCGCGGTGCATCGATATTCACCGGAAGCCAGGGTATGATCCGGTGGAGTTGTTTTTGGATCCGGAGATCAAGTTTCCGCTCGTGAAAATCGCGGGCTTTCTTGCGAAGAAGAAATTGGGGATGCGCGGGTTGATGGACGTCATTCCGCTGGATGCGAATTTAGTGAAGGGGTCGCATGGACGGGATACGGTCCCGGAAAGTGAGCAGCCGGTGGCGATTGGGGCCGGGGCTAGTGAGGTGGAGTCCGCTGAGAAGGTTTTTGGGTGGATGAAGGGGCGTTTGGAGTCGTAGGCTTGAGTCGTGCGGGCTTGCTTCGGTTTATTTTCACGGGTATAAAGTGAGGAAGGGACAGGCTTTGGAAAGTGAGGCTCTGAATTCGGTAGAAGAGTGTCTCCAAGGTGAAAAGATCTCCGATGTGCGACATGAGTTGGTCAGCGGGAAGGTTTTCGCGATGTTGGGGGGATCTCTCAGTCATAATCGAATCTCTGAAAACATTTTTGGAGCACTTGACGACGCGATGAACGGTTCGGGTTGCCGATCCTATATTAACGATGTGAAAGTGATGGTAAGGACACTTTCTGATGAGAACTTTTATTATCCTGACGTCGTCGTCACTTGTGACCTGAAGGATACCAACAATTACTGTTTAGAGTTTTCCACCTCAGTTTCTCGCAAGCGAAGGAGTCTGCTTTGGCCCGATAAGGGAGATTATATTGAGGCTCTGAAACTTGGGCTAATCCTCAAGGGGAGGTTTGCCGAGGTGCCAGCGGGTGATGTTTCGGAGGTCGCGGGCGATGAGCATGAGGATGGGGAGCAGGAGGAGGGTGATGATGGTGGCGAACAGGATGCCGAAGGCGAGGGAGGCGGCCATGGGTTTGAGGAATTGGGCCTGGACTTCGGTTTCGAGGAGGAGGGGGGCGAGACCGAAGAAGGTGGTGAGGGAGGTCAGGAGGATGGCACGGAAGCGGTTGGCTCCGGCTTGGGCGAGGGATTCGAAGTAGGAGACCCCTTCCTCGCGGAGGTCATCGATGTGGCAGACGAGGACGAGGGAGTCGTTTACCACGACGCCGGAGAGGGCGAGGATTCCGAAGATGGAGAGGATAGAGATAGGGATGCCGATGAGGAAGTGGCCGAGGAGTGCTCCGATGATGCCGAAGGGGATGACCGACATGATGATGAGCGGCTTAAGGTAGCTGCGGAGGGGAATGGCGATGAGGACATAGATCAGGATAATGGAGAGAATGAAGCCGGTGGTGAGGGACTGCATGGACTTGGCGCGTTGCTCGGTTTCTCCGCCTTGGCTGATGGAGAGGGCTGGGAATTTGGCGAGCATTTCGGGGAAGTATTCGTCGCGAAGGCGGGCATTGATTTCGGTGGGGGAGGTTTGGCCTTTGTCGACGGAGGCTTCGACGGAGACGACGCGTTTGTTGTCGTAGCGTTCGATGGAGGCGAGGGAGTCGGAGTATTCGGTGGTGGCGACAACCGAGAAGGGGGCGGTGGTGCCGTCGGATTTACGAACGCGCATTTTGCGGAGTGTTTCGAGTGAACTGCGTTTCTCCAGTGGATATCGTACCATCACTTTGACTTCCTCGCGGCCGCGCTGGACCCGTTGAGCCTCTCGACCGAAGAAGGCGTCGCGGACGTTGCTGGCGAGGTCTCGTTTGGTAAGGTTGGCGGCTTGTCCAGCGGGAGTGATGGAGTATTGGATTTCAGGTTTTCCGGAGTCGAAGGAGTCGGTGATTTCGAAGACGCCGGAGTAGGTTTTCATGACTTCCTTGAGTTCGGTGGCGGCGGCCTGGAGTTGGTCGAGGTCTTCGCTTTCAAGATTAATGGAAAGGTCGCCGCCGGGAGGGCCGGCTTTGGCTCGGAAGGAGAGGGAGCGGGCTCCGGCGATAGGGCCGATTTCTTTTCGCCAATCTTGTACGATTTGATCGGAGGAGAGGAACGCGCGTTCGGTGGAGCGGGTGAGTTCGGTGACGATGGAGGCCTTGGTGTTGGTGCTGGCGGAGATTTGGACTTCTTGGAAAGGATTGTGGCCGAATTCTTTTTGGTAGCGTTGGCCAAGGATTGCGGTTGCGGTGGCGATACGCTCTGCCATTTTATGGAGGTATGCGACCGACTGGCCTTGTTCTAGCTCGAGATTGGCGGTGGCATTGTCCTGATAGATGTTTGGGAATACGACGAAGCGGAGTTGTCCGGCGGGGAAAAGTCCGAGGGTGAGGATGAAGA
This sequence comes from Akkermansiaceae bacterium, assembly GCA_047629805.1. GTDB lineage: Bacteria > Verrucomicrobiota > Verrucomicrobiia > Verrucomicrobiales > Akkermansiaceae > SW10. The sequence goes on from JBLHUR010000049.1 coordinate 29,736, forward strand.
TGCCGATGAAGCCTGCGAGGACGGCGTAGCGCCAAGGGAGGAGAGTGCGGATGACGGGGGTGTAAACGTGGGCGATGAGCCAAGCGAGGCCTTTTGAGACAGAGCCTTGTAAGAAAGCCCAAGCTTTGGAAATGGGATTGCGGGGCTTCTTATGGACGTTTATGTGGGCGAGGTGCGCAGGGAGGATGAGCTTTGACTCGATGAGGGAGAAGATGAGGCAGAGGACTACGACCGTGGCGATTTGGCCGAAGACATTTCCCATGCGACCACTGACCTGGGTCAGCGGGAGGAAGGCGGCGATGGTGGTGATGACGCCAAAAGTGGCGGGGGTCACGACACGGCTGACTCCGCGGACGGTGGCGCGAAGGTGGGCCTTGGGGTCGTCGGGTTGGTTCTTCTGGCTCTCTTTTTCGGAGTAGATGGATTCGCCGATAACGATGGCGTCATCGACCACGATGCCGAGGACGACGAGGAAGCCGAAGGCGGAGATGACATTGACCGAGAGGTCGAGGCCGGGGATGGGGAAGAGGGTGACGGCTCCGGCGAGTGAAACGGGGATTCCGATGGCGACCCAGAAGGCGAGGCGGAGATTGAGGAAGAGCATCAGGATTCCGAGGACAAGGAGGACGCCAATCGTTCCGTTCCTGCCGAGGAGGACGAGGCGGTCGCGGATGTTGGTGGAGCCGTCGAGCCAGCTGGCGATTTGCACGCCGGCGGGGAGGTTGGTGTAGCTTTCGAGAACTTCGCGGGCTTCCTCGACGGCTTTGATGATGTCGTCTTCCCCTTCGGTGGTGATGGAGAGGCTGGTGGTGGGTTGGCCCCGGAAGCGGTTGAGAAATTCTTGGTCGATGAAGGCATCGCGAACGGTCGCAACATCTTTGACGAAGATGCGGGTGCCATCGGGCGAGGTGCGGACGGGGATTTTTTCAAAGTCGTCTTTGCGGTAAGCTTGGTCGCGGGAGCGGAGAGCAATGTCACCCCGGTCCGAGCGGACAACTCCGCCGCCGAGGTCGAAGGAATTTTGTGAGATGGCGGTCGCGAGTTCGTCGAAGGTGAGGTCGTAGAGGCGGAGTTTTTCCTCTGAAGGTTCGATGGAGATTTCGTAGTCGCGCGCGCCGAAGGTTTCGACTTTGGAGATGGAGGGTTTGCGAAGGAGGGCGTCGCGAAGGGCTCGGGCGGCTTCCTTTCGGACGGCTTCGGGGACCTCGCCGTAGAGTTCGACCCAGAGGACGCCACGGCTTCGTTTGTTGTCGGAGACGATGGGGTTTTCAGCCTGCTCAGGGAAGGAGGGGATGGCATCAACCTGGACCTTGATGTCGTCGAGGAGGGTGGAGATGGAGTATTTTTCTTTGGCCTCGATGGTGATGGTGGCCTTGCTTTCGGTGCTGACCGAGCGGATGTGAGAGATTCCATCGATTCCCTGCAAGGCTTCCTCTATCTTGATGGCGACGCCACGTTCGACGTCTTCCGGCGTGCCACCGAGGATGGGAACTTCGACGGTGACGGACTCCGATGCGAAGGCCGGGAATCCCTCCTTACGGACGGTGAGGGCGGTAAAAATGCCGGCAGCGAGGATGGAAAACATCAAGATGTTCGCGACCACCGGATTGGAGGCGAACCATGTGATGAAGGGATGTTTTTTGAGGGGGTTCACGGCCGGGAAGATGGGGTGACTTTTTGGCCGGGCTGGAAGGTGGCGAGGGGGCGGGAGACGATGCGGAAGGGTGGCTGGAGTTGCGTTTCCTGGACTTGGATGAAGAGGTCACCATCTTCGGCGGTGAGTCTTTCGGCGGGGATTCTGACGAGTTTATCTTTGGCGTTGAGAGCCCAGAGGAAGGAGTCGTTCACGAGGGCGGCTTCGGGGATTTTGAGGGATGGGGGGAGAGGATTGGCGGTGAGGGTGGCGTTGACGAAGAGTCCGATGGGGAGGTGGGGGGAATCTTTGGCGAAGGGATTGGTGACCTCTACGATGGCGGTAGTGGTTTGGCTTTGCCCGAGGGTAGGTTCGACGCGGGTGATGGTGCCCTGCCATTTGATGCCGGATTTGGTGGGGCTGGTGAGCACGACCTTTATTTGCGTTGAGAGATCGACGCGGGAGGCTTGGTCGGGAGTGAGGGTAAGGCGGACTTCGACGCGTTCGGTGGCGACGACGGTGCCGATGGGTTGTTGCTCGTTGGCAAGGTTACCGACGGAAGCGGTGCGAGTGGTAACGATGGCGTCGAAGGGGGCTTTGATCATGGTGCGATTGAGATCGCCCTGAGCCTTGCGGACGGAGGCTTTCATGGACTCGATCATGGCGAGGGCGGCCGTGATTTGGGGTTTGCGGAGAACGAAGTCGGAGGCCTTGTCGAGGTCGCGGCCAGAGTCCTTCCAGTCTTCGATGGCTTGTTCGGCTTGGATTTTTTCTTCGGCGTAAGTGAGTTCGGCTTGGGCGAGGTTGGCCTCCTGTTGGATGAGGAGTGATTTGTAGGAGCGTTCGTCTATCCAGATGAGGGTGGTCCCCATGGGGACGACCGTTCCGACGCGGAAACTGGGAGAGACTTTCACAATGAGGCCGCTAATTTGCGGGGTAAGAGTGCTTTCGAAATGAGCTTGGACAGTGCCGAAGCTTTCGACCCGGGGTCGATGTTCTGACGGAGTGACGGTGATGAGGTCGACTTCGGAAATGATCTCCCGTTGGGGTCTACTGCGAGGCTCAGGCTTGCTGGCGGCGAGCTTTTCAAAACCGTAGTAAGCGAGGCCGATGAGGGCGAGTGGGAGGATGAGTTTGAGAACGATTTTCACGGTTCTTTAGTAAGCTTTTCCGAGGGCGAGGGTCAAGGTGATGCGATTGAGGAAGCGGAGTTCACGGATGGAAATGAGGGCTTCTTCGGTGTCGAAGGAGCGGCGTTGGGTGTCGAGGAGAGTGAGGATTTCAGAGAGGCCGGATTCGTAGTTTCGTTGGACACGGGATTCGGCTTTTTTGGCGGCGGCGAGAGCGCTGCGGGTGGCGGATTCACGCTGGGCGAGGAGGGATTCTGAGCCGAGGGAGTCCTCTACTTCGCGGAGGGCGGTGATGACAGAGGAGTGGTAGTTAGCGAGGGCGGCTTTGGCTCGGGAATTGGCGGCTCCGAGTTCAGCACGGAGGGCTCCACCTTGGAAGAGAGGGGCGGTGAGGTTCCCGGCGAGGGACCAGACGGTGAAGTCGGGGCTGGTGAGGTCTTGGAGTGCGGAGGATTGGCGGCCGTAGCGTCCGGTGAGGTTGAAGGAGGGGAAAAGGCTGGCGTGGGCCACTTTGACGCGGGCATCGGCGGCACGGATGCGTTGGTAGGCGGCATCGATATCAGGTCGGTTACGGAGGAGCGATGAGGGAATGCCGGTGGCGACGCGGCGGTCGAGCGAGGGCCAGGAGGAGGCCGTGCGGGATCGATCGGGATAGGCTCCGGTGAGTGAGGCGAGAAGGCGGGAGACCTTGTCGCGGAGGTCGGTGAGTTCGGCGAGGCGGGCTTTGGAGTTTTCGACATCGGTCTTGGCGAGGTTGACGTCACCGTAGTTGCCGGAGCCGCGGTCGAAGCGGCGGTCGACGAGATTGAGGGTGGCGGCAAGGCTTTCGAGGCGGCGTTGGCCAAGGGTGACTCGTTGGGTGGCTCCGACGAGTTGGAAGTAGGCCTGAGCGGTTTGGGCAGAGATGGATTGGAGGGCGGAGCGGTAATCGGCGGATGCGGCTTGTTGGTCGCGGGTGGCAGCGGTGATGCCGGAGCGAATGCGGCCCCAGAGATCGAGTTCCCACTGGACGTCGAGAGTGGCAGTGAAGCGCTTGGCGTCGAAGGTTCCGGCATTAAATCCTTGGCCGGAGGAGTTGTTTTGGCTGCGGGAGCCGTCGGTGCTGGCGGCGATGGTGGGGAAGAGCGGGCTGCGGTTTTGGCGGGTATTGAAGCCAGCTTCCTCAAGGTTGGCTGCTGCGACTTTGAGGTCGGGATTAGAGACCGCGGCGCGGGAGAGGTAATGGTTGAGACCTGAATCAGAGAAGAGGGTGCGGAGGCTGGTAGCGATCTCGGGGACGGGAGGCGGAGTGGAATCGAAGCGAGCGGGGGCAGCGGAAATCTTACTCGCGGTGGGGGCTAAGCCAGTGCATGCGGCCATGAGAAGACCGATGGCGAGCAGGGTTGAAATTAAAAGCGGTTTCATGCGAGGGGGCTTCAGGTGGAACAATAAAGCTGCTGTGCGCCGAGCAAAGCAAGGCGCTTCTTGTCTGGTGAGAGTCCAGATGCCGTAAAGCCTAGCCAGCGCCGACTGCTGAGTATTGCGTTGAAATCAGCTAAGTCATCAAAAATCGAGGAAGACACCGCGTGACCAACGAAGAACTCCGAAGTATCAAAGCGATACCAAGGAATGGCGAAACGATTTCGACGAAGCGTATACAGGGAAACTGATAGGCCACAGGGTGACTCGCAATCACCTGAAGATTGATAGAGCCCCGTAATTATTGAGATGTGGAAGGAGATTCAGCAACAGTATGGAGAACCGAGCGGAGCGAGATAGCCAACCCGCAGGGCTGCCCCGAAGGGGTGAGCGGAGCGAAGCAATCCAAAATCGAAAGACTCGCTAGAAAGGCAAGAGTCCGAGGTTCCATCGGG
>JBLHUR010000050.1:0-34182 GCA_047629805.1 Akkermansiaceae bacterium
GCGATCCGTGATGTCAGTCGAAATCTGCCTGGCCGCACTGTTGCTCTTCTCCTCGGTCACGAAGTAAATCGCCCGACGTTTCAAAGTTTCCCAATACCCGTAATCGATACAAGCCTTGTCCCACGCGCAGAGCACCTTGCGTCCGGCCTTCGCCCCATTGCGTAAATGTTCGACTTTAAAGAAATGATCGACCGTCACTCCTTTGCAACCGTGATCAATATGATCGTCCGGCAAAGATATTGCGCCTTGGTTGCGGAATAAATCTGCTTCAAGGGCTTGAAGAAGAGGGCGGAAGCTTCGGTAATTAACTGAGTGATCTGGGCCAGAATTTTTTTTCGGAATCTGGGCCCTCTTAGCAGGCTATTTCGGACGTTTTGCGAATTATCTGAATGTGTTCGAAGTGATTTTCACTTCCGAAGAACCCCGGAAAAAAAAGTGCTCTCAGAAACCACCTCAGCGAGCCACAGCCCCCGGAAAGCTGCATTTTTTAGTCGGACTTTTCTACACCGATCTTGGTCCTTGGGCAATGGAATTCCATCGGAAGCATAGCCATTCTTGGGTTCGGCGATGCGTCCTTTTGTGGAGATGACTTCTGGGAAAAGGGAAGGGCCGCCTAAGGTGAGATCGCCAATATCGTGAGGTCTGGTCACGGGAATTTTTGTTCCCGTCTTGACGAAGACGAGGTCGAAGGATCCGGAAAGGCCTTTGGAGATCGAAACGACAATTCGGCCAGAAGGGAGGATCTTCAACTGGACCTGATCGTCGGCGTTGCGGAGTAAGGCATCGATTTTTTGGGATCCCTCAAGCGGGTCGAGGGCAAGGATTTGAATGTCCTTTTTGATTGGATACCCCGGAGGACCTGTGGTTTCTTCACTCCATCATGAATCGTCGCTCGTTTCTTCGTACTTCCGCTGCAAGCTCAGTCTTTGCGGGCACCGCCCAGACTCTTAGCGCCTTAGCTGCTGACAATGCCTATCGCAAAAACATTGGTTTGCAACTTTACACTCTCCGCAATGAACTCAAGGCCGATACCACCGGCACGATCAAGGCGCTTGTCGAAGCGGGATACAAGCAGGGCGAAATGTATGGCTTCCCGAAATGCGATGACATGATCAAAGCTGCCAGCGATCACGGACTAGGTCTTCATTCCACACACTTCGAGTGGGAGACCGTCGTCAATCCTGCGGACAAAGGCTTTTCCGACTTCAAGAAAATCCTCGAGAAGGCCAACAAGATCAAGCTGACCCACCTCGTTGTTCCTTACCTTCACGACAAGGATCGCAAAACCCTCGATGGCTATAAGCGGGTTGCCGGGAATCTCAATAAGGCGGCTGTCCTTGCGAAGAAGGCGGGCATTCAACTTGCCTACCACAACCATTCTTTTGAATACGAGCCGATGGGTGGATCGAATGGATTCGAAGTCTTCGTCAAGGAGTTCGCGCCCGAGATGAAGTTCGAGCTCGATGTCTTTTGGGTAAAGGCGGGTGGAGTCGACCCTGTGACTTTGATTAAGAAATTGAGTGGTCGCGTTTCTCAGCTTCACCTCAAGGACCTGAAGAAAGGCCTCGATCTTCCCATCTATAACGGCATGCCCAAAGAGGCTTTCAAAGAGCTGGGCAATGGCATGATCCCCATGGAGCCCATCATCGAAGCTGGCAAAGCGGCCGGGGTGGCTCATTGCCATGTCGAGCAGGACCAATCGCCCAATCCCTTGGCGAGCATCAAGGAAAGCATTGCTTACTTGAAGGGACTTTAGGCAGAAGAGACCTTTAGGTCACTCACCCTTTCCGTGATCAGGCGGGTGGTGGTGGTCTTTGAGATGTTGCTTGAGGAGGTCTTTTCCGTAGTCGTTACCATTCGGGGTGCGGACGGTGGCGTGAGTATGCTGCGTTGTGGTAGTTTTGGTTCGCCCAACGTCTCCACCTTGCCGTTAGCGGTGATTCCTTTGAATGGTTCCGCGATCGCTTTCTTTTCCATTTCGGCAAAGTGATTGCCCCTTCCTTTGCCGGGACCTCTTTGCTGGGCGCTTCCAATAAGGACGGTAGCGCCCAAGGCAAGTGTGGTGAGGAAAGGAATTTAGGGGGAGATTGGAAAGATCATCGCTGGTAAAATACGTCTTAGGAAATAAAGGAGCTGAAAATTTTCAGCCCATCGCGGCGCGCGTCCGTGCCACCAGATTGGTATCTTTCTTCCCCGAACCCTGCAGCCAGAAGACACTGGCAGCCAGGAAGCGGTCGCGCATTTGGGGCGAAATATTGTGGTAATCCTCCAGCACGGCGGAGCTGAATTTGTAGTCGTGAGAGCCGGTTCCCTTAAGGTAGATAAGGCGCTGGGCTTCCCGCATAAAGGGCTTGGGATCTTTGGCAGACTTGAGATAGGCGAGAGCCTTGCGCGCCGCCATTTTCTTATCTCCGCTGATTTCCGCAAAGATTTCCTCGATGCTGGGAACTCCCTCAACCGGCTCAAATTGATCAATCGCGACCCCTTCTTTGATGCCGCCGCGATCGCGAAACATTGTCAGGAAGGCGGCATTCTGAAGAAGGAGGAACTTGCGCGTCTCGTCGTTGAAGGTGTGTCGATGGGCGTAATGCAGGGCATTGGTGGTGGTGCTGGCGTGGAGGGAAATGATTCCCGGTCGTCGCATGAGCATCTCGGAAGCATGTTGGAAAAGACCGTCCCAGAGGGACTGGGGAGAGATCTTCTTATTGAGGAGTTCGACAACCTTCCGGCTCGCGTCCTCCCATGTTCCACTTCGCAGCACCGCGAGCATCTCGGTGCTTGCTTCTTTCTTCACTTCGCCGCGTTGCCAGTCGCCCCGGATCTCTTTTTGAAGTTCGTCATTCAAGCGGCCCGGAAGATCGGCTTCATGACTGCTCTGCGCCGGGTTACTCCCATTGTGTTGCAGCAGGGCATATCCAAGTGAGCGGAGGACGGGTTCAGAATGTTTCCAGCCGATGGCTTGCAGAGTTCTCCAGCTATTGGCGACATAAATCGCCTTATGGCCAATGTCGCGGAAGTCGCGCGCCCCGTATTTCACGAAGAGGTCGAACACTTCCTGGGCACCGGCCGCCCGGGCCAAGCCGGCCGTCGCAGCATCGACCTTGGATTCGTCCCAGTGATCCATGCCCTCGGCGAACATTTTGCGGGCCTTTTCTGAAGAGGGAACTTCGGATTCCTTAACCGCAGCCATGGTCCAATCACCTTCCTGGACATCCCGGGCTTGCGAGGACTTGAAGTAATCGAGGGCCCAGAAGATGGGAAGCCATCGGTCGGAGTCCGGAGAATTTACACTGGCAAGGTGGGCCGAGTTGACCACGAGAACGGCATGAAATTTGAAACCCACCGGACGAGGTTGGATGTTTCGCACCCCGGCGAGAAGAAGGGCACTGAGAATTTCCCGGTAAGTCGTTCCCGTCTTGATTCGTCCGGCAACCTCTTCCAGCAGCCGTTCGCGTGGAGTCTCCTCCAGCAGCCGAATGAGAGGCTCGATTTCCGGACGAAACTGAACTTGATTGGGGTCGAGCTTTACGTCTTCGGCTCCGAGTAGGGGAATCTTGGAAAGAAATCCCAGCGCTCCGGCAGCCGCGCTAGTTTGCAGGACGTGACGGCGGGATGGACGAAAGCTCATTACAGGAAGCTAGCGTGATCTGTAGGCCAAGTCCCGTACGAAAGTCATTTCCCGTTCCGACCGCATTGCGACAAGAGGCTCTCTACTTATTCGTCGTTGCCCTTCTTTAAAACTTTCCGATTTTTCAAGTCGTATTTGCCGCCCTTCCTCACCGTGACCCACTTCTTTAAGTCCGGAGTATCATCAGTCCAAGATTTAGGGTCATAGACAAGAACCGCTCCCTTTTCCTTACCGATGACTTCGAATTGATCACCCTTTACGACAATTGCGACGTCTTCGTCGATCCCGATTCCGAGGAGTGCGGCTCGATCAAATTCCTTGCGCATTTTCTTCTCAGGATCTGCCAGCACCTTCAGGAGATCCTTTTCTCGCCCACGTGCCACGACGTGCTGATCGATGGCGGTGTTTCGCATAAACCCAAATCCTCGCTGCACATCACCCACCATGATGGTGTTTCCGCTCGTATCTCCGCGAGCGAGGAAAGATCCCAGAATGGTCGCTCCGGCCGATGATCCTCCGATCGCTCCGCCTCGACTGAGGACCTTGTGGAACTCCTTCTCAGTCCGCGTTCCGCCATAAGCCTTCGTGAAACGCCACTGTCGGCCACCACCGAACCAGACTCCGGTCGCGGTCGTGAGTGGCTTCACAAATTCTTTCGTGTCCGCTTCCTTGCGGTCATGAGTGTGAAGGATCGTTACTTCGGCGACCCCCATCTGCTTGGCCAATTCAACGGACCAAGAGCGTTGATAGTTGTAGTTTGGATCGCTCGAGGCAGCTGTCGGGACGATGACAATGTTCGCTTTTTTTCCTCCGGCTAACTTGACGAACTCCTTGAAGATTTGTGGGAAAGTCTGATCACGGCCTCCTCCACCCATGATGATTAGGCTTCCGTTCTGTGGTCCGACGACTCTGAGCGTTGTCTCTTTACCCTGGGCCGCCAGGGTGAGAATGAGGAAGGCGAGTTGCGCCGCAGTGAAAATCTTTTTCATGATTCTGAAATCTCTACCTAAGAGGAAGGCTTGGCAACATTTTCGTGTCGTCCTTGAAAGTGGCAGCTTAAACTTCTCTGCGAAAAGTGATCACTCTCGTTCGATGTTTTTCGGGGGAAAGTTAAGTTTAATAATTGCCCCGGCAAGCTTCGGGGTGATGAAGTCTAGGACGATCACGCCGTGGGAAAGTTGGGGAGCCTCTGGGAGATAAGCGGCGAGGCGTTTGTTGATGGGGTCGGAGATGGCGCTAATATTGGGGATGCCGAGTCGATTTTTGAGGAACCCGCTGGTGAAGTTGAGGTGAAGTTTTTGGGATTCCCCAAGGGTGAAGGCCCGTTCGATAGCTTGCCATTTTTCAGCGACCTCGGAGGGGGCGTAGAGGTCTTGAATGACGAGTTTTTTTGATGAGTAAAGGACTCTGCTCCGCCAGTCGGTGGCAGGAATCCCCAGCATTTGATCCGTTTTGAATCTCCTGAGCAGTATCATTTTTCCTCGGACCTGGCCCAGAGTAGGGAGGGCTTCATCGAGCCACCAATCTTTAGGTTTGAGGTAGCTCTGGAAGGTTGCGAAGAAAGTGCGGGTGACCTTGTTTGGTTGGGAGGCTTCGTTGATGCTTACGATGATGGTTTCGGCGGGGTGAGACTGCAAAAACCGAGTCATTGTGGCGAGGCACTCCGCAAATGAGATCCTTTGATCGATGGGACCGTGGTAGATTTGGAAGGCGTCCTTTTCATGCCGACAGCGCAGATCAACAAACCTTACCCCCGCCTCGAACTGTTCTGCCAGCGTCAGGGTCTGGCATTTGGCCGTTCCTCGAAATGGTTCCCGGAGTGCTGCGGAGTTGTGGGTGCCGGGAATGGTGATGCGAGTGATGGGAGTCTCGTCGGGCAAGGCCTTCATCCAGTCCAGCGCTCCGCCCCAAAGGAATGGGGTCATGAGAGAGATCGCGACGATCACGTGGAAGGTGGCTTTCCGCTTTCGGTGGGGAGGATGCATGGGGTCTATCATTTTTCTACCGAAACCCGGAAGAAGAGGGGCTTGTCGCCAAGTGCAGACAAGGGAAGATTGTAGCGAATCGAAACCGTCTGACTACCGTCGCCATGGTCGCCGGACTGCTGAAGCGTTGTGTGGGTATTGGGTAATTCCCCTTGGTCCGCTTGTAAGCATGGGATCCATGTTACGAGGTCATTCGAGATCTGAAGCGTATAGGTGATGCCTGGAGCATTGATACGTCGCGAATACGAGAAGGCGGGAAAGGCCTCGACCCCTCGAAAGATGATGGCATGAGGGATGCGACTTGAATCTTCAATCGAGCTCGTTGGATTCAGGCCGAAGAAGAACTCCGATTCATTGTGCCTTTCATCGCCATCAAAGTTCGCTGAACGCCCCGAGCCAACTATTCCGTAAAACTCTTCCCAAGCGGCGTAGTCCGGATCGAGCAGTTCAAAGCGCCACCAATTGAGGTTCCAGCCACCTTTGGTCGCAAAGACCGTGAGGGTTTGTGAACCCTGTTCCAGAATCACGGTGTCAGTGATTGTGATCCATTCCTGCCAGCCGCCGGTATCCGGGGCAGGGGTCTGCTTGATATCCACCCCGTCTCTACCGAGGGTGATCATTCCTCCACCCACCTCGCTGGCCACCCGGTAACTCACCTCGTAGGTGCCGGCCACCGGAACGTAAACGGGATAGCTCATCCAGTCGCCGTCACCGATGTAGCCGATGGAATGTCCGCCCCCTGTGTCTTCCGCCGTTTCATCCTGAACTCCCCACATGTTGGCGTAGTGTTCCCCTTCCACTTGGGTGGCTGGGGGGGCGGTGTTGATCTTGAAGTAATTCAAATTCCAGCCCCCGCTCGCGGCGTAGATGTCCAGAGTCTGCGACCCTTCCTCAAGCCAAACCACATCACTGACCGTCCACCAGTTTTGCCAGCCTCCGGTATCGGGAATCGCAGTTTGCTTGAGGTCGACCCCTTCCTTTCCCAAGGTGATCACGCCATCGTTGTTGTCCGAGGCGATCCGGTAGTCGATTTGATACCAGGCTGAGGCCGGGACATTAAAATGATACTGCATGTAGTCGCCGGTATCGATGTAGCCGACCCCCCAACCTCCGCCGAGATCGCTACATTTCTCCTCCCGGATGTCTCCGCCGTACCCTTCATAATGCTCGGCCTCCACATGAGCCGGGATGTCATGATCCGGCCAGTCCCACTTCGATGCCCGGACCCAGTCCACAAAGTAGCCGACCCCGTAGTTGTCTCCCGCCGTGTCGTAAGCCCCTGTGTTAACTCCCATCACTCCGCCCCAATCACCTCCGACGGCATGGTTCAAGATGATGAAGAACTCCGAGTTAAAGGGCCATTGTCCTGGTCCGGTATCCTCATTGGAGAAGCCATACTTCCAAACTCCATCGATATAAAAGTCAATCCGGTCATACCACCACTCGATGGCATAGGTGTGGTAACTGTTTTCCATTCCTCCCACCCCGCCACTCCAACCGTAGTTGTTTCCCTGCAGAAAATTATGATCCTTGGTGTGGGCATTGACATGGGCATTGTCGTTGTCCCAACCGACATACTCCAAAATATCGATCTCCCCCGAATCCGGCCACCCGCCATAGAGGCCATTTTGCGGCATCATCCAAAATGCTGGCCACGAGCCATTCGCCCAAGGCATCTGCGCACGCATCTCGATCTTGCCATATTTGATGCTAAACTTTCCGGCGGTCTGAATTCGGGCCGAGGTGTATTCGTAAGTCTTCTGACTCCCTTCGTCCCACCACCAGTCACGCCTCCCTTCGAGAATTAATACCCCGTCTTGCCGTCGACAATTCTCCGTCCTGTTCCAAGTGTATTTTTGGAGCTCGTTGTTGTTGGCCCCTGGTTCAAAAGCCTCAAAATTCCACTTCCCCTGATCGAGTTCCCCAGTCCCATCGAATTCGTCGCTCCAAACCTGTTTCCAATTTGCTGAGAGAGAACCCGGCACGACCAAAAGAAATGCGAAGGCATGCCATGAAATCCATCGGAATGCAGAGACCCCTCGATTCAGGCACTGGAGATTTAAGGCGATCGTTTTCATACTCTTCGGAAGGAATCTACTGCGTTAGAACTGAGACTCAAGTCTTTGGCTGGGAGTAGGGGTTTTGAAAATACCCATGTGGGTTTGGGCCTCGATTGATGTGATGCGATTTTACTCCCAGCCGGCGATCGTCAGCTTGCCGATCGACTTCCCTGATTCGAGACGACGGTGTCCTTCGAGGATGTTCTCGGCGCTGATGGGGGAGAGGGAGTCATTGGCAGTGGCCGCGAGTTTTCCTTCATCGATCAGTTGAGCAACCCGTTTCAGGATGTGGTGCTGCTCGATCAGGTCTTCTGTTTTGAACATCGAGCGAGTGAACATGAACTCCCAGCAAACTCTGGCGGACTTGAGTTTAAAGGCCCCCGCCATCTCGAGGTGACTCTCGTGTCCGGTAATGAGGACGAGGCTTCCTTGCGGTGCAATCATTTCCCCCATCGCTTCCCAGACCCGGTCGATTTCATTGAAATTCGCAATATAATTTACGGTCTCCATGCCAAGCTTGCGAAGCTGTGCCGGCATGTTTTCGTGGTGGTTGATGATGTGGTCGGCCCCAAGGTTACGACACCAATCCGCGCTCTCTTCGCGCGATGCGGTCGCAATGACGGTGAGCCCGGCAAGCTTGGCAAGTTGGATCGCGATGGAGCCGACACCACCTGCCCCCCCAATGATCAGAATGGTCTTGCCTGCGTTTATATCCGGTGAGTCTGGCTTGATTTTAAGTCGATCAAAGAGTGATTCCCACGCTGTGAGAGCCGTCAGCGGTAGGGCTGCGCTCGTAGCGGCATCGAGAGAGCTTGGACGCTTGGCAACAATGCGTGAATCGACAAGCTGGTATTCCGCGTTGCTCCCTGGGCGGGTGATATCACCCGCGTAGTAGACTTCGGCACCTTCTTCAAAAAGAGTGACGTCTTCCCCGGTGCCGACAACCGTTCCGGCGGCATCGTAGCCGAGCGTTTTTGGATCTGCACCTTCCCGGGGACGGACCTTGAAATCCACCGGGTTCAAGCCAATTGCTTCCACTTTGACGAGGATATCATATCCGCTGGGGGAGGGGACTTCGAGTTCGACTTCAATCGCTGAGCCGGCTTCGCAGCTATCGCGGGTAAATTGAATTGCTTTCATCTTGGGTAAAGAGTGGAGCAGGGATGACTTTGATGCCAGACAGATGATTTTCGCGAAACTGCGGCCTTCCAATCAGCTGGGGGATCTTGGGGAATTGAAGTCTTGATTTCGCCGAGGTCATTTCAGAACGTGTCACTTACGCCATGGCCCTATCCAAATTTCAAAAGTTACTCCTCGTGGGTTCCCACTCGGTCATGCTGGGCTTGGGCGTATGGTGGGCCTTGCGTTCTGATCCACCGAAGGCGATCGCTGAGACTGGTGACGCGGTTCCCCCTCCCTCCTCGATTGGTTCGGCATCCCGGGAATACCAAATTTCACCGACACGGCTTCTCGCCGCCTTCAGCTATGATTCGCCGTATTATCAGGCTGTCCGGGCAAAGTCTTCCGACGAAAAGTATATCCCGCCCGAGGAGCGCGCCGCTCAGGTGAGTGATTTTAAAAAGGAACTGCAAGCCCATGTCGATGTCTTCAATCAAACGGGGTTCACCGACTATCGCTACACTCAGGAGGTGATTTATCGGTGGATGGCCGCGGATCCTTCCGCCGCTCTTCGTTTTTTTGGCACCGTGGAAATCCGGTCGGGGTGGGGAGATCCTTGGCCGGCTCTTTTTAAGAACCGCTGCGACCTCGATGGCCTCCAAATCGCAACCATCGTTGAGCGAGATTGGCTGCCTTATAATCGCAAAGAAGGACGTGAGGCCCTGGCGGCCATGGTTGGTAAATATCATCCGGATCAGCTTTCGGAGGTTCTCGGTTTGTTCGAAAGTGACCCAGCGAGTCGCCAGAGGTTTTTCTTCAAGGCGCTCGCCTCGTCACAGGGCGCAGACCTCGGGGTGTGGTTTGAGGTCATTTCGCAAATGGACCCGGCGACCCGGGAGAGCGCGAATCAGAAGTTGGCGTCGAGCATTATCCCCTCGGGCGTTCCTTCCTCGTGGCTTGATCCGGATAGAAAAAAGGGCACAGATCCGACCCCAGATGCCTTGGCTTCGATCCTAGACAGCGCTAGGGGGACCGATCTTGAGGTTCTGGTGGAGACCCGTTTGCAAAACCTGCTCGGAGATTTTGAAAAGCGAAAAGCCGCCATCGCTGAAGCAGAAAAATCCTCTCCGACCAAGCCCTCGCCAAGGCCGGATCGTGACGCCGGACTTAAGACAGTGGCTCGTGAATCAAAGGCTGAGATGCAGGCTCTCTTCAATGGCAAACTTTCAGGAGCAACCGTCCTCCAGAGTCAAATCGCGCGCCTCGAGACGGTCATGGCTGAGGATCAGGTGGAGCATCACTCCCAAGAAATCATGAGCGAAATCATGGTTCTCGATCCTGTCTCGACCTACGACTTTGCCATTCAGAATTTCACTGAAAAACAGATCGAGCGCACGTTTGCAAAGATTGAGAACTCCTCCGCATATTCCATCCAGCGCAAGGCCCGGATGCTGGACGAATTGATCATCTCACCGCATTGGGAAAAGATCCCTGATCGGGATGAGTTTTTGGGGAGAACGATCATGGATTACCGCAAGCATCACCTCGATCTGGCGCAAGCGTGGATTCGCAACCTGCCGCCGTCAGCCTTGGATGCTGCGAAAGCCTCCCAACCTCAATACAAGGCCCTCCACCGCTTCATCGACCAAACCCTTGTGAAATGAAATTGCTCCTTCTCATCACACATCTGCTTGCTCTCGGAGCGGGGTTCTTTTTCTTCCGCCCCGATCACTCCAAAACGGCCTCCGAAAGCTCGGACACCGCTCCCAGTCCCAGCAGTCGGAGGACCACACACACTCTGCCGCCCGAGGCCAATCCCATCACCCAGGCAAGGTCCGATGACTACCGCCGCGCCCTCGCGCAATACTTCGCTGACGGCGGCGATGTCATCAATGCCGAGAGATACCTGCGCGAGTGGGCCAAAACTGATCCGGATGCCGCTCTTCTCTCGCTCGCGGGAGTCTATGAAAAACATCGCGTCGGAAATTTGCTCTCTAATTTTGTGCAAAACACCGGCTCCCTTTTAGGGCCAGCCTTGGTGCGAAACTACGGCGAACTGGACTCGATCGCCGCCCATACGGTTCAATTCGTCATCGGCCGCGCAATCGCGGTTTTAGCCAAGGAAGACCTCGACTCAGCGCTCGATCTTATGGCTCAACTCCCGGTCCCCCCGGAGGCCCTGCCCTACCGGGAGGTCATGGATGCTCTCGATGGCCCCGGCCTCAAGGAGTTTTTCGAAAAGACCTCCGGTCCAGATTCGGCGCTCAAGTTTCCCGATGACGTCAATTATTGGGATGCCGCCGTTTCCCGCGCTTGGCGGGTTTTTTCGCCCGCCGAATACCGCGCGCTCTTTACTCAGTTCGATCAACCCATCGCGTTGGAGCGCCTCATCCAAGGAGCTTTGAAAGAGGTCCGCAACTTTGGAAAAAATGAAGGCTTCGTGGACCTCTTCGACTCCCTGCCGCCCGCCAAGCAGAAGATCGCGTTTCGTGTCTTTCAAAAAAGCCTGAGATCAATCTCACCCCAAGAACTCGCTGCGATGCGCGAAACGATCGAGCAGCGAGGCTCCACCGCGCTCGCGGAGGCTTTGGATTCAGCCCGCCGCTAATCGCTAAAAATCCTCCTCCCGTTTTCATATTGGCCCTGCTAGTCTCCGCACATCATGCGCTCTCGCAAGCTCCTCGCCCTCGCTCTGGCACCATTTCTTGTCCTGCCGGTCATTTTTTCCTCCGCGCAAGACACTGCGCCAAAGACCCCTCCTGCCAAGATCCGGGCCTTCACCAATGCCACCATCTATCCGGTCTCATCGCCCAAGATTGAAAACGGCACACTTGTCATGCAGGGCGATACCATCCTCGCCGTCGGGCCATCCGATCAGGTGACCATCCCCGCCGATGCCGAGAAAATCGATGCGACTGGTAAAACCATCATCCCCGGCATGATCTGCACCCATTCCCACATTGGGTCAGTCGCGGGAGCGGACTCCTCTTCACCCATTCAACCCGAGGTCCGCGTTTTCGACTCCATCGACGTCCGCGACACCTCCATCGACAAAGCCCGCGCCGGTGGCATCACCACCGTCAATCTCATGTCCGGCTCCGGCCACCTCCTCTCCGGCCAAACGGCCTACCTCAAACTCCGCAAAGGAAACACCGTCGAAGACCTCTCCATCAAACTCCCCAATGGCGAACTCGCCTACGGAGTAAAGATGGCCAACGGCACCAACTCCATTCGCGACAACGGCCCTTTCCCCGGCACCCGTGGCAAGTCCGCCGCCCTCGTTCGCCAAAAATTCCTCGAGGCCCAGGTTTACCTCAAAAAACGCAATGAAGCTGATCCCGACAAACCCATCGAACGCGACCTCGCTCTCGAAACCCTCGCCGACATCCTCGAAGGGAAACGCACCGTCCACCATCACACTCACCGCCACGATGACATCCTCACCGTCCTTCGCCTGAAGGAAGAATTCGGCTTCAAAGTCGTTCTCCACCACGTCTCCGAAGCTTGGAAAGTGGCCGACGAAATCGCCGCTGCCAAGGTCCCGTGCTCCATCATCTTCCTCGATTCCCCCGGCGGCAAACTCGAAGCCCGCGACTTCGAATGGCGCAACGGAGCCGAACTCGAAAAACGCGGCGTCCTCACCGCCTTCCACACCGACGACCCCATCAACGACTCCCGCTGGTTCCTCCGCAATGCCGCGATTGGCGTCCGTGCCGGGATGTCCCGCGAAAAAGCGCTCGAAGCCCTCACTCTCGCCGGGGCGAAAATGCTCGACCTCGACAAATCCGTGGGCTCGCTCGAACCTGGCAAACAAGCCGACTTCGTCATCCTCTCCGGTGATCCTTTTTCAATCTACACCCGCGTCCTCGAAACCCACATCGAAGGCCAAGAGGTCTTCAACCTCGATGACCCACAAGACCGCCTCTTCGCCGAAGGCGGTTACGGTGCCGGTCACAATCGTCAAGCCACCGGCTGCTGCTTCTACCGCTAAATTTCACCCTCTCTTCCGATGTTTAAATCACTCCTCTTCTCTCTTCTCTCCGCCTTCACCGCCTCCGCCCAGATTGCGGTCGTTGCGGACCAGCTCTTCACCATGACCGGCGACCTTAAACCGCTCAAAAACGCCGTCGTTCTCTGCGGACCCGATGGCAAAATTCAAGCGGTCGGCTCGGTTGCTGACCTCGAAATCCCTGAGAACTATCAAATCATCACCGCCAAAGTCGCGACGCCCGGCATCATCGACGCCCATTCGACCGTTGGTCTTTCCGGCATCCTAAACTCCCCCAAGCACGACCAAGAGCAGCTTGATAAATCTGCTCCCATTCAACCGGAACTCCGCGCCATCGATGCCTACAATGGCCGCGACCCTCTCGTAAAATGGCTCCGCGACCTCGGCGTCACCACCGTGCAAACCGGCCACGCTCCCGGCACCCTGATTTCAGGCCAACTCATGGTCGTCAAAACCAACGTCCCTTCCATCACCTCGCTGAAGGACACCCTTGTCTCCACCTCCGCCGTCGCGGCCACTCTCGGTGCCAAGGCCCTCAGCAAATCCCCCGGCACCCGCTCAAAAGCGATTGCGATGCTCCGCGCCGAACTCCTCAAGGCCCAGGCCCATTCTCGTAAGATCAAAGCCGCCGAAGACGACGAAGAAAAAGACGCCCCCGCGCCCAATCTTAAGATGCAGACCCTCGTTGATGTCCTGAACAAAAAGACCCCGCTCCTCATGAACGCCCAACGTCACCAAGACATCGCTTCCGCCCTCCGCCTCCGCGAAGAATTCGGCTTCGATCTCATCCTCGATGGCGCCGCCGAGGCTTACCTTCTCCTTGATGAAATCAAAGCTGCGGGAGTCCCTATCATCATCCACCCCACCATGGGCCGCCCCTATGGTGACCTCGAAAACATGACCTTCACCCTCGCGGCCCAACTCCATAAAGCAGGCATTCCCTTCGCTTTCCAGTCCGGCTACGAAACCTACGTCCCCAAAACTCGCGTTGTCCATTTCGAAGCAGCGATGGCCGCCGCCTACGGACTCCCCCAGGAAACAGCCCTCGCCGCCTGCACCATTTACCCTGCCAAGATCCTCGGCCTCGCTGATAAGATTGGTTCCCTCGAAAAAGGCAAACACGCCGACCTCGCCCTCTTCGACGGCGACCCCCTCGAAACCACGACCCACACGACCCACGTCATCATCGACGGCAAGCTCGTCTCCTCGACTGCCAAGTGAAAGGAACCGCGATCTCCGAATCGCGACCGCGAGGACCAAATAAAGCAGTTAAGGGGTTGGGGAAATGGAAGCCTTGGAGATCGAACCCGATTATGAACCCGCTCGAAAAAACCGAGTGCAGAACGAGAAGTTGGAAGAAGGGCAATTTCTCCCTCGTCCCAATCAAAAAATCAACGATCCTTTTGATTGAAAGCTGGGAAATTTGTAGAGGTTTCCACCACTTTTCCTGGTCTTGCCATCAGCTGATCAAACTAGGGGGTGTCATCCGGTGAGAGAACCTGGGACTTGAACCAATTACGTGCGATTCTATTGCGTCCCTTCCGCTGGTCGCCGGGGTAGGGTTTTTTCCAGTTTCCGGGAGCAATCCCGAGGACCCGGCAGACCCCTTTGATAGCGCGTTTGCTTCCGCCCATGGTCTCGCCGTAGCTTGACCATGGATATTTTTCGAGTTCTTCCGGCTCCAAAAGACGGCGGGAGACCGGCCATCGGTTGAGCCGAATGAGGCATGCCATCAGATCTTTTTGATCTGTCAGTTCGAGACTCCGAAAGCGGTCCCTCCAGAGCGATCCAGTGGTGTTTTGAAAACGATTATGAGCGCGCGAGACCGATTCCTTGATTCGTTTGACAAAGACGCTGAGATCACAAAAGTCGCGCTGGTAATACTCGACCACCTTTTTGGAGACTTTCGGCTTCTCGAGCTGATCTTTCATTTCACGGAGACGGTAAGGTTGGTAAAGGCCCTCCCCGCGCCGCAGTAGTTGCTCGGGACTACTCAGTTTTTCGAGCCATTTTTTTCTCGGGGGGAGCGTGACCAGAAGGAAACAGTGCGAGTCCATGATGACATATGAAAGGACTTCGACGCCAAGATGCTTGCTGAAGAAGTGGATTTTTTTTTTCAGAAAGTGCCTTGTTTCCGCATGCAAAATGGCATCCGGCCCGGCGGTCCAAAATTCCAGACAGAAGAAGGATCGCTTCCCTTGGTCATACTCGCGCTTCCGCCATTGGGCGCCCTTGCCATCCCTGCGGTTGCCGCGTGGCATGCCGAGGAAGCGCCACTCGGGGTCATCCTGCGAGGTCATCCTGTCGTTCATTTCTTTCCGGAGAAGGAGTTCTTTTTTCCAGATCTCGTCGAATTCCTCGTCCGGGATTGAATTCAGCCCAGGGCCCGGCGACAGGGTAATGTTCCACTCCGAGGTGAGTTTGAGGATCGTGCTGCGGAGCGGGGTGAAGCCAAGTTCGGTCGCAATCAAGACCAGGGCAGTTTTGAGTGAGCAGGGTGTCTTCTGCCTTTTCAATACTTTGCGAATCTTGCTTTTTTCGGTCGGGGAGAGTTCGTTCTGCCTCTTTCCACGCGGGGCGCAGCGTTTTTTGCTCCCGTTTCTTCGCGGACGCAATGCGGCCCGGCCTTCAAGTTGATAGGCCTTCCAAAACCTGCGGAGGCATTGTTTGGAATATCCCGTATCGGCGGAGATCGACGCGCGGGTCTCTCCGGATTTGATCCGTGTTATCAAGGCCATCCTTATGGCCGCGGTCGCTCCTTTGTCTTTTTCGGACATCTCCGAATAGGTTGGTGATCGTCCCTGGGCAAGGCAAGAAGAATCACTTCATCAACTGCCAAGTGAAAGGAACCGCGATGCGGAGATCGCGGTTCCGTTCTTGGGAGGCTACAGCCGCCAAGGCTCTTCAGTCTGGCCCTTCTTCTTTTGGAGAAACTTCGCATCCGTTTCTTGATACCAAGCATGTAGCTTTGATCGCATCGCTTTCACGCGTTCCTCATGGCCTTTCTGAACGTCATTCAACTCGCCGATGTCGTCCTTGAGATTGTAGAGATGCACGCGGCCGTCTTCGTAGCGCTCGACGAGTTTCCAGTCTCCCATGCGGATCGCGCCGGAGGGAAATCCACCTTGGTTACTGTAGTGCGGGTAGTGCCAGTAAAGGGCATCACGCTCCAACTCGCCGCCTTTTAGGAAGGGCAGGAGATCGACCCCATCGACGCTTCCTTTGATCTCTCCTCCGGCCGCTTTGACAAAAGTGGGAAAAAAATCGGTGCTCATCACGGGCACTGCGCTCGTCGTTTCAGGCTTCGTCACTCCGGGCCATTTCACGATGAAGGGCTCACGGATTCCTCCTTCATAAATCCAGCCTTTGCCTCCGCGCAGAGGAAGATTGGAAGTGGGGGAACCTTCCGAGGTCGACAGTCCGCCGTTGTCCGAGGTGAAGCAGATCACGACCTCATCTTCCAGTCCAAGGTCCGCGATTTTTTTCATCACTTTCCCAACGGCTTGGTCCATCGCTTCCACCATCGCGGCATAGACGGCATGCTTTTGGAGAATGCGAACCTTGCGCGGCTTCTTGCCAAGAACCTGTTCTTCATCCCCAAATTCTTGTCCGTTAATTTTGGCGGCCTTCTTTTTATATTTCGCAACGAGATCAGGACGCCCAATCAGAGGCGTGTGTACCGAGTAAAACGAAAGCATCGCAAAGAAAGGCTGCCCCTTGTTCGCCTCCATGAACTTGCAGGTGTCTGTCGCCAGACGATCCGGCAAATGCTCCCCGTCCGGTCCGTCACTCAAACGAGGATTCCCATACGGCGAAAAATACTTCTTCCCGCCATAGGGCCCACCTGCCTTGAACCCTCCCGCATTCACATCATATCCCTGCTTCTTTGGCCAAAACTCCTCCGTCGGCCCCAAATGCCACTTCCCGGCATAAAAGGTCGCGTAGCCCTGCTCCTTCAGAGCCTCTGCAATCGTGACCTCATCGAGATCCATCCGATGAACCATCGACGCCGGAGCAAATTTCCCGCTCCGGTTTCCACCGAAAAAATTCGTCGCGCTCTTCCGCGTCGGATATCGCCCGGTCTGGATCCCGAAGCGGGTGGGGGAGCACACCGGATTGGCGGCGTAGCCATCGGTGAACTTTAAACCCGATTTCGCGAGCCGATCAACATTAGGAGTCTCGTAAAAGGTGCCTGGATTGTAAGCCCCGATGTCCATGTAGCCGAGGTCATCGACCACGATCAAGACGTAGGACTTTCCGTGGAGAAAAGCAGTGGTCGCAAGAGTCAGGAGAAGAGTGAGTTTCACCCGATTTCATACCCTTCGGCCCGGTTTCACCTTTCAAGGCAGCACCGCAACCAGCCAACAATTCCAAAGAAACCAAAAAGCGCTGGTGGGGTAAGCCGAATGACACTCGGTCAAGGTCTGGGCTTCGACCCGTGAATCAGTTCTACCAGATCTCAGGTGCGTTATCCGCCCGGTCTAATATCAAGATAGAAATCGGAAACCCCGGACTGCATCGGTTTGACTCTATTCCAAAATGATCGCTCTTAAAATTCAGCACAATGGAGATCCCAGGTGGTAAAAGCCTTGGTCTTAAGCTTCCCCGGAAGCTCTCTCACCTCGATCTCACTGATCAAGCGAAGAACCTCAGGCGATCCCGCAAGCTGCTCCGGCAAAGAATGTTTCATAAAACGGACATCACGATGCCCCTAAAAAATATCCATTTTAATCCATTAATGTCCAATTAGGTCCGTTTCGAGCCAATATGAACCAATTTCATACCCTAAAACTGATGGGAATCCAGTCGGTCGTTGGTGGCGCGGGAGAAGAGGGCCTCGGGCCAATCAATCGTGAAGCGACCCGTTTGGCTCGCCCCCGGAGTCTCCGCGCTTAGACCCAGGGCGGCGGTCGTTCCTCCCTCTGCCTTGGGCTACGATAGATCGCCTCGTTGAGGCTGGGTCTTGGTTGAGGGAGGGGAACGGACAGGAATGTCCATGCTCCCGAGTACGGAGAAACCCCGGGGATTAAGAAAATCGCACTCCTATTCGTGTAGAAAACCCATCTCTTTCATCCAGTCGCCTGCTTGGGTGGTCCATTCGCCGACTCGCTCGGGGATGTCCTTCATTCCAAATCCGTGGCCGCCTTTTCCGTAGATGTGGAGTTCGCACTGGCGTTTTGCGCGCTGCATCGCGAGGTAGTAGAGGGCTGATCCTTCAACGAATCGTGAATCGCCGTGAGCAACAACGACGAACGAGGGTGGGGTGTTTTTGTCGACCGAAACCTCGGCGACGAGCTTGTTCGGATCTTCTTTGCTTTTCAAATAAGCGGGATAGATGAGGAGGCCGAAGTTTGGAATGGAGGAGTGCTTGTCGACGTCTTCCTTCGGAAAGCTGACGGAGCCATCCGAAGTGAGGACGGTGGCGGTAAGATGACCTCCTGCCGAGAATCCGAGGATGCCGATTCGCTTTGGGTCAATTTTCCACTCGCGGGCCTTCGACCTCACCATGCTGACGGCCCTTTGCGCGTCTTGCATGGGAGCGTGATGCTTTGCGAGGTTCGCCCGACGTGGAACGCGGTATTTGAGAAGGATGGCGGTGACTCCCAGATCGTTGAGCCATTCGCAAACATCGGTTCCCTCATGCTTGGAAGCGAGAATACCATAGCCGCCTCCGGGTGCCACGATGACCGCCGCTCCGTTTGCCTTGTCGGCGGGAGCCGGATAGACCGTGATGGTGGGCTTACTAACATTGGAGGTGCGGGTGATTCCGTCGTTGTTTTTGTCCTCAACTTTTTCCTCCCCGACCTTTTGGTCTTCTTCTCCTGGAACGTCGCCTTTCCAGAGCGGAAGGGTGAGTGGCTCTGAATAAGAAAGAAGGGTTGTGATCATGAGTAAGGCGGCAGGAAGTTTCATAGCGAATGGAAGACCATACCACCTTCCTTTACGCCACCTTTCGAGAACAATCTTCTCTCCGAAAGTTCGAGAGGTTTTAGAGATAGATTAGGGTAGCCGATCCCCGTATGGTAGGGCTGTGATTCGATGGACTTTACTACTGCTTCTCACAGGTTTGGCCTGGGCTGAAAAACCGAGCCCCGAAAAGATTGAGTTCTTCGAGAAACGAATTCGCCCGATCCTTGCCCAGGATTGTTATGAATGTCACCGCAGCGGTGGGAAAAAGAAGGGAGGGCTGGCTCTCGACTATCGTGGCGCCATGGAGGAAGGGGGCGATTCGGATGATCTCTTTGATTTTGACCATCCGGAGAAAAGCTACCTGATCAAGGTCCTCCGCCATGAGGAGGAAGACATGGAAATGCCGAAGGATGGGGCAAAGCTCGGTGACGAGGTTGTTGCTGATTTTGTGAAATGGATCGAGATGGGCGCGCCTGATCCTCGTGATAAACCACCATCGGAGGCAGAGGTCGCTGAGGAAAGCAGTTGGGATCACGTGATGGAGCGCCGCAAGCAGTGGTGGAGTTTTCAACCGGTAAGGAAGGCCGCTCCTCCGGCCGGGGATGGAATGGCGATTGATCGTTTTTTGGCGCAGGCCATCGACGAAGCGGGATTGGAATCAGCTCCACGTGCAGAGGAGCGAGCCCTCATTCGTAGAGTAAGCTTCGCGCTCCGAGGTGTGCCTCCTTCGATCGCAGAAATCGAAAGCTACCTCGCAGACACTCGCCCTGATCGATGGGGAGGGCTCGTTGATCAATTCCTTGCTTCGTCCCAGTTTGGTGAACGTTGGGCCCGTCACTGGATGGACTGGATTCGCTACGCCGATTCGCACGGCAGCGAGGGCGACCCTGCCATCAATAATGCCTGGCGCTACCGCGACTACCTCATTCGAGCGCTCAACGAAAACGTTCCTTACAGTAATCTCGTCACGGAACACCTCGCAGGGGACCTTCTTGAGAAGCCCCGCATCAAGGATGGTCGCAATGAGTCGATGCTCGGGACGGCCCACTTGAGAATGGTCTTTCACGGCTTTGCCCCGACCGATGTTTTGGACGAAAAAGTTCGTTTCACTGATGATCAGGTGAATGTCGTTACAAAGGCATTTCAAGGACTCACCGTCTCCTGTGCCCGATGCCACAACCATAAATTCGATGCCATCAGCCAAGAGGACTACTATGCGCTTTTTGGAATCTTCGGATCAACCAAGCCGGGTGTCGTTCGGGTCGATGCGGTGGATGAAAAGGCGACTCGTGCCGAGATGCGTTTACTTAAGACGCGCCTTAAACAAAGCGTCATCAAAGACTGGTCGGCCGAGAGAAAGGTTTGGGCGAAGCGTTTTCTGGCTGAGCAGGAAAATCTCTTTAAGGATGGACGAAAGAAGGATGACTTTCTCTTCCTTCGGGCATGGGATGACGGAAGCAAAAACAGGTCCGCTTTTCTCAAGACGGTTTCCCTGAACAAGCCTGTCAAAGACGAGCGTCAATGGTTTGGGGCCGATCTGGAATCATGGTCGAAGCACGGTGGGGAAATCAGCCGCAAAACTAAGAGTGGGGACTATTCGATCGCTTCCAGCGGCGAATCCCTGATCGCGGCAATTCATCCGGCTGGTCTCTATTCAGATCACCTCAGTGCCAAGGACCGTGGGGTGGTGATCTCACCGCGCATTGAGCTCAAAGGCGATGATGAAGTCTGGATGCGTGTTCGTGGCAGTGGCAATGCGGTGGTCCGCTATGCCGTGCAAAATTATCCCCGCAACGGGACGGTTTTCCCCTCGAGTAATCTCACGAAGAACCAATGGCGCTGGATTCGGCATGATCTCGATTACTGGAAGGGCGATCGCATTCACCTCGAATTGAGCACTGCGATGGACCAAGCCATTCTCGCCCGGAATGATGAACGGTCCGCGTTTGGGATCTCGGCAGCGGTGATTTCCAAAAAAGGGAGTTTCAATCCGCAACTCCAGGCCTTTGATGAGATGAAGAGCTTCCTGCAGTCGCAATATCGTCCGGATGAACTTCTTCCGGACTTCTTTCTTCGTCTGACACAGGAGGCGTTCGACGCTTGGGCCAAGGATGAGTTGAACGATGCGCAAGCAACGATGCTCGATGAGCTTTTGCAGACCGGGACCTTGCCAAATCACTCTGCTGCCGGGGGTGACTTCCTGATAAAATATCGCGAGTTGGAGAAGTCTCTCGCCGTGCCAGTGCGCGCTCCCGGAGTTTGGGAAGCTGATGCGCATGACCAGGAATTTTACGTCCGTGGCGATCATACGAAGCCTTCCCATTTGGTGAAGCGGCGCTTTTTAGAAGCTATCGATAAGGAACCTTACAAATCAAAAAACAGCGGCCGCCTTGAACTCGCGCAGGATTTTTTGAGAGATGATAATCCCTTTACGGCGAGAGTGTTTGTGAACCGGGTTTGGCATCATCTTTTTGGAGCGGGCTTGGTAAGAACGGTGGACAACTTTGGGCGACTTGGTGAGAAACCGAGTCATCCGGAGCTTCTCGATTATCTTGCAAGCTGTTTTGTCGAAGACGGATGGGACATCAAGAAGCTCATTCGTGAAATCGTGCTCACCGAGGCTTGGCAGCGCTCAAGTTCTCCGGGCTCACGCGCGAAAGAAAAGGATCCTGACAACCGACTTCTTTCTCACTTCACTTTGCGGAGACTGGAGGCCGAAGCGATTCGAGATGCCCTTCTGACGGTGTCCGGATCTCTCGATGAAGAGATGTTCGGCAACACGGTCGATGGCAAAAGTGGTCGTCGCAGTGTCTACGTGCGAACTCAGAGGAATCGCCTCGATCCATTTTTACAAACCTTCAATGCGCCGGTTCCGCTCGGTGGCAAGGGCCGTCGTGATGAGACCAACGTTCCAGCGCAATCCCTCACCATGCTGAATTCACTTTGGGTCATGGATCTCGCTCAGCAGTGGTCTGTCAAAATTCAGGGAGAGACTTTGGAAGAGAAGGTGACAGATGCTTACCAGTTTGCCTTTGCCCGGAAGCCAGATGCTGACGAGTTGAAAGAGATTCTAGCATTCATGAAAGTCATGGAGAGCGAGAGGGTAGGGCAACAGTCGCGCCGCGAAGCGCTGAACGAGGAGGTTCGGAGAGTAGAATCTGGGATTGCAGAACTGGAAGCCCAGGCTCATTCCAAAGTGAAGCCGCAGAAAAAAGCCACCAATGAAGATGTTCCAGCTCCCATGGCCCGATGGAATTTTGACAATGATGCTCGTGATCAAGTGGGACAGCTTCACGGTAAGCTGCATGGAGGGGCCGTGATCGAAAACGGGAAGCTCATCGTCGGCCGAAAAAATGGATACTTTACTAGCGCGCCGCTTGATCGCGATTTCGGTGAGAAGAGCCTACAGGTCCTCGTGCAACTCGATAATATAGAGCAGCAGGGTGGGGGTGCTTTGGGCATTCAAACGCTTGATGGGAATGTCTTCGACTCCATCGTATTCGCCGAGAGCGAACCGGGGCAATGGTTACCGGGAAGTGAACGTCACCTAAGAACGCAAGACCCCGGAGGACCGCGCGAGACCGATGCCGACAAGCGGCCGCTTTGGCTCACGATGACCTACGCGAAGGATGGAACGATTCAGGTCTATCGCAACGGGGCTCGCTATGGACGCCCATATAAGAAGGCTGGGTTGAAGAATTTCCAAAAAGGAAAAGCCCAGGCTATCATCGGAGTTCGGCATGGTGCCCCGTCAGGAGGAAGGCTTCTTGCCGGGAAGATCGACGAAGCCCGGTTGTTTGATCGCGCACTTTCTGAGAAGGAAGTCAATTTGACGCTCGGAATGGAAATGCCGCCTTCACGGGAAGAAATTTTGAATCGACTGACCGCTGCTCAAAGAACTTCGCTGAAGGGATTGGAGATACGGCTTACCGTTCTCCGGGATCAGGAAAGTGAAATGAAGAGTGGTTCCCGTCCCTCCAATCCACTCGCGGATCTCGCCCACGCTCTCTTTAACTCTAAGGAATTTATTTATGTTCGGTAATATGACACGACGCGACATGCTCGCGCAGACTTCGACCGGTTTTGGCAGCATCGCACTCGCCAGCCTCATGGCCGAGCAGGCCGGAGCCAAAGTCATCGGAAATAAGAAGAAGGCCAAGAATGTCATCTTTCTCTACATGTCGGGCGGGGTTTCCCACGTCGACTCGTTTGACCCCAAGCCGAAGCTCCGCGAAATGCACGGCAAGCCGATGCCGGTCAAAGTGGAACGAACCCAGTTCAATAACAACGGGCAGATCTTCGGGAGCCCGTTTGATTTTAAGAAGTGTGGTCAAAGCGGCCTCGAGATCAGCTCGATGTTTCCCGAGATTCAAAAGTGGTGCGCCGATGACCTCGCGGTGGTGCGGTCGATGACCTCCAAGGTCAACGAACACGCCCAGGGAAACTACGCCTTCCACACCGGCTTTCCTTTTATGGGGCACCCCGGGGCCGGTGCGTGGGTGAGCTACGGACTCGGAAGCGGAAATCGAAACCTGCCCTCCTTCGTCGTCTTACAAAGCGGCAACGCTGTTCCTCCCCACGGGGGAGTCGGGATGTATGGCAATGGCTTCCTTCCCGGCCATCATCAAGCTTCCATTATCAAAGCCGACTCCGATGAACCCGTGCCTCATGTCCTCCCGCAGGAAGATCGTATGATCCAGCGTAAGCGGCTCGATTTCATCCGCTCCCTCGACGACCGCTTTACCGATCTTACCGATCAGGATCAAAAGGTGGAAGCCGCCGTGAGGAATTACGAAACGGCTTCCCTGATGCAATCATCCGTCCCTGAGGTCACCGACCTCTCGGACGAGACCGAAGCAACCAAGGAAATGTATGGTCTCAACAGCACCGACGGAAACACCGCGCACTACGCCCGTCAGGCGCTCTTGGCGCGGCGACTCGTTGAAAAAGGAGTCCGCTTCGTCGAGCTGAGTTGCCTCTCAGTTGGAATCGGCGCAGGCGGAGCTGCCAATCCTTGGGACCAACATGGCGCGATCGAAAAAGGTCACGGTGCGATGGCCCGGCAAATTGACCAACCGATCGCCGCACTCCTTCGCGATCTCAAACAACGGGGTTTACTCGATGAAACGATCGTGATTTGGGCCGGCGAATTTGGACGGACTCCCTTCTCACAGGGAAGCGATGGCCGCGACCACAACCCATACGGCTACTCTATCTGGTTGGCGGGTGGGGGATTCAAGGGAGGCTCTGTTTATGGGGCCACCGATGATCTCGGTTACCATGCCGTCGAGAAGCCGACATCGGTCTATGATCTCTGGGCGACCGTCCTCCACCAACTGGGTCTCGATCACGAAGAACTCACCTACCTCTATGCCGGGCGGAACGTCCGCCTCACCGACGTGCACGGGAACGTTTGGAAGGATCTGGTCACTTAATGAGGCTTTGTCGTGCCAGGTCCTCATGAAACTGACAGACTGAAGTTCTATGAGAGTCATGCGTTTTTGCTTCCTTCTTTTTTTCTCTGCCATCCTTTCGGCAGCGGAGACAAAGTCATGGCCGTCGGGCGATGACCTCACGGTCGATCTCATCGTGAATCAACCCGAGATGGCCCAGCCCATCTTTTTGAACTTCGATCATCGCGGGCGGATGTGGGTGGCCCAGTATCGGCAGTATCCTTTTCCCGCAGGCTCAAAGGTGGTCGGAAAAGATCGTTTCTGGCGCAGCGAATACGACCGCATTCCGCAAGCTCCCGGGCATCCGGACTATGTTGCGGGAAAAGATCGCATCACGATTCACGAGGATCGCAATGGCGACGGGACCTTTGATAAAACGTCGACCTTTCTCGATGGCCTCAGTTTTTGCACCAGCTTTGCGCACGATTCAAAGGGGCTCTGGGTTTTGCAGCCGCCTTACTTGCTCTTTTATGAGGACAAGGATCGCGATGACACACCGGACGGTCCGCCCAAGGTTCATCTTCGGGGATTCGGAATCGAAGACTCCCATTCCCTTTCCAACTCCCTGTGTTGGGGCCCTGACGGGTGGCTCTATGGCGCGAATGGTTCCACCACTTCGCTGCGGGTGACCGTTGAAGGGAAGTCTGATCCTCCCGTTGCGCGGGAAGGACAACTCATTTGGCGTTACCATCCTACAAGGCGGGTCTTCGAGATTTTTGCGGAGGGCGGAGGGAACAATCTCAGCTGTGAGTTTGATTCCGTGGGGAGGCTCTATTCCGGGAGTAACACCGGTGACGCCGCATTTTACTATCACCAGGGGGCCTACTACCAAAAGACCTTCGGCAAGCACGGTGCTCTTTCCAATCCCAACACCTACGGCTACCTCGCGGGTATCGCGCATCAGAAGTATTCCCGCGTGACCAATTCGGTGATCATCTACGAAGGCGGGGGATTGCCGGACCGCTTTAATGGCGCCATGGTCTTTGCCAATCCGCTCACCCTTGGGGTCGGTTCTTATCGTCCCGAGATGAGTGGCCTCAATTTCAAAGTCACTCCGAATGGGATCGTCGAGGTGCGAAAGGATGATCCCTGGTTTTGCCCGGTCTATCTCGATGCCGGTCCCGACGGCGCCCTTTACGTGTGCGATTGGTATGACCAACAGTGCAATCACCTTCGTCATTCCGAGGGAAACCTGAGTGCGGATGATGGCCGAATTTTCCGAATCCGCGCTCGGCAGAGTGAGCCGCAGAAACCCTTCGACCTCTCCAAAGCATCGGTCTTTGAACTCCTCGAACACCTCAAGAGTGACAAGAGATGGTGGCGCGAGCAAGCGAGGGAGATGCTTCGGAATCACCCGGATCGGGAGCTCGCTCGCCAGACCTATGAGCGATGGCTCTCGCATGAAAAAGGACAGTTGGCACTCGAGGGACTATGGGGCTGGAATTTGATGGATGACTTATCGCTGCCGGTCTTCAGGATGGCGATGGGAAGTGAAAATCCTCATGTCCGTCGGTGGGCCATTCGCTTGGCGGCTGATGAAAAAACCCTTTCCCAAGGTCATTTGAAAATCCTCTTGGATCTGCTGATGACAGAGACGGATCTCGAAGTGCTGGCTCAGGTCGCTTCCTCCGCAGCTCGTCTTCCTCACGCCGCCGCTCATCTTCTGATCGCTTCTCTTGTGAAGAACGATGCGCTCTCAAAGAGCCCTGATCTCCAGCTCCTCACCTGGTGGGCTCTTGAGCGGCATTGCCTGACGGATCCTTTTGAAACGGTCAAAATAGTCAATGGCGGAAAGGTTGCTGCGCCCTTTCTTCTTTCCCGCGTCCTGCGCCGATGGGCCCAAGAAAGTACGAAGACGACACTCCATGCGTGTGCCCGGCTTCTGCGAGATGCCCGCGGGTTCGACGAAAAAGAAGGTGACTTCCTTTGGGCGCAATTTAACGCGGCCTTCGAAGGTCGTCCGCTTCCCAAGCTCCCGGAGCCTCTTCTGAAAGTGCTGATGGCGCGGGCGGATCTGCCTTTCTACCTTCAACTTCGCCTCCCCGGAGAATTCCCGAAAGTCCGAGTGAAGGCTCTTGCGATTTTGAAAGGGGAGGGGGGCAAATCAGAGCGGGAGTCCCTGCTCCGCATCATCGAGTTCTTTGGCGAGGAACCGACGTCCGAATCCACTCCGGTTCTCATCAAGCTGCTCTCTTCAAAAGATGCCGAGGTCGTTGAGCAGGTCCTTGGCAGCCTTCAGGGAATCGACTCGGACGAGGTCGGCAAGGCGGTCCTCGCACAGATGACATCCTTTCCGGTCGAGCTCAGGAAGGCCGCCGAAGTCCTGCTGCTCTCCCGGGCATCGTGGACCAGCCAGTGGCTTAAATTGGCAGCCGGCAACGATGGTTTAAAGAATCTCCTGGGCGACTCTCTTCGCGCCCGGATTGCCGGCAACGGGCATGCCGAACATCTCCCCATGCTTGCGCAACTCTTCCCCGAGACGTCCAACCCGAGGCATCCGGTCGAGAAGGAGGTCGCTCGTCTCAGAACGCTCCTTGCGCAAAAAGGGAAAGCAGATGTTGAAGCAGGTTACCGTCACTTCAGCACTCGCTGCGCCACTTGCCACGTTCTCCACGGGCAGGGCGGGGAGATTGGTCCGATGCTCACTTCCTACCAACGAGATGACCTGAAAACGCTCCTTCCCGCCATCGTAAATCCCGCGGTGGAGATTCGGGAGGGCTTTGAAACCTACACCCTCAAGACCCGCGATGGCCGGACCCTGACGGGCTTTTTGAAAAGCAAGGATGTCAGGAACGTTGTCTTACAACCCGCGGGAGGAAATCCGGTTTCGATCGCCGCCGATCACCTTCTTTCTCTCGAACCAGCCGGGATCAGCCTCATGCCTCCGGGCCTTCTCACCGGGATGACGGAGCAAGACCTCATCGACTTCTTCGCCTACCTCAGAAGCACCCAGCCGCTTAATCACCGCAGGAAGTAAACAGCACCCATCTCATGGAGCGGGTGTTTCTTCGATCCCGACGCGGAGGGCCCCACCGGATTGGGTGTCGTTTTGATCTCCGCCGAGAGTCTCAACGGGATTCAGCCCTCTTGGGCCGAGGGAAGTCACATCGGCACTAGATCTTTGCCTAAAAGGGAGGGCGGTGTTTCCGACGCTTACGTTTTTCTAGACTCAGCAGTCCTTGTTCTTCGAGCCATTTGTTAGACATGGCCATGCTGACCAGGCTATTCCGGCTCATCCACCAGCCTGTCCGCCATAGCTTCAGCGACGGCGGGTGGCAATTCACCGCTCCACGAAGGTAGGCTCGGAGATCAGCGAGGGTCTGCCCCCTTGGGTATGACTTTCACGGGCGAGTGACCCCGCATCCGTTTGGTCAGTCGCCTCACTTCGTCCTTGAGCTTCTTCAGGTAGCTGGTGATGCTTGTCAGGATGCCCTCGCTTCTCTAATTCATGGTCCAGCTCATCGAGCATAACGGCACTGAAGGCTTGGAGGTGTCTTGGACAGGAGCGCAAGCGACGTGCCCCGCAGGGGTGAGGGGGCTGGCGGAGCCCCCGAATCAATTGGCCTCTGGTAGTGCTTTTCACTGCTAGCAGTTTCTATTGTTCTTCAATAGCCACCGCGTGGGCGCAGCCTTTTACGCGGTTCATTTTAAGGGGACCTGAACCCCTTTTGGTCTCAGCGCATGCTACGCACACTCAAGACGGTGAATCCGAGAGCTGACCAGTCCTTGAATTTGTCAGAGTTTCTTGTAGACTAGAGATGTTCCACCGCTTCCGAGCTGTCAGGCATTCCGGTCAGCGGCCGGTGGGCATTTACGTTAGCTCAAAAAATGAACCCTCCATCCATACCCGATCTCATGAACCCCAAGGCCTTACCCAATTCGCACTCTCAACTCAGACGAGTTGCACTTACTGCAGGAGTCGTAGTTTTCCTGGGCGCCTCCCAGCCTTGGATAATGGCGAGTGAGGTGCCCCCAGTCCCGGAAAAAGCAACGCCGAAAGAACCCGGGAATGCTCCGGCGAAGCCGGTAGTCAAAGACGAACGCCCGCCGGGAGGAGACGGCTCGATGTTCTTCAAGGTTTTCGTTTCACGGAACGACAAAAACGGCGATGGAATCATCCAGAAAAGCGAGTTTCGCGGCGGTGGAGTTCGCTTCGATCAGATGGACAAGAACAAGAACGAGAAGCTCGATCGCGCCGAAATCGACGAATTACACCGCACCCGCATGGCTGACCCACTTAGCATGCGACAGCGCATCGCTCGCGGTGAAACCAGGCAGCCTCCGATCGACCCTCCCACCGAGCCGAAAGGTGAAACGAATGGTGGTGATGATGGCGAACCGTCTGCCCTGACTCCGCTTGGGACCCGCATCACGGCCAAGCAGGCGTATGCGCGCCTCGACGTCGACAAGAATGGGAAGGTCACGGCCTCGGAATTTCAGAAAAGCCCTGGGATGGCCGAGCCGGAGAAGGCGAAGCAAACGGTAGCAAAGCTTGATCGCGATGGCGACGGCTCGCTTTCGTTCAGCGAATTCAACACGGTGTTCGCCAAGCGCCACGCGAAGCAACCGGACGCAAAGGCAAAGCCCGAACCCGCAGAACCATCTCCGAAGTAGTTTGCAGATCTGAATCCCCAAACAAGTGAGAGCGCGACGGGGCCTACTTCGTAACTACTGGAGAATCGGGATCGGGTAGAGGTGACGGGATTGCGCCCGTCACCCGTCACCCCTTACATTACCCACAAGTAGAGGTTGTCTGACTCGCAATTTCTGCGCCCTCGCATAAATCCGTAAGTCGCTTCCATCCTCTCCAGAGGGTGATCGTCCCAGGGGGGGCCATCGCACTTACGCCCGCGGTGGCCTTCGAGCCTGGTGATCCACGCGACCGCTTCTTTAATCGTCGGGGGATTTTGTGGGATCTTATTGTTTCGATGAGTTCTTCGAAAAAGGATTTTCCACCCCCTGCGAGTCAGCAAACTCGAACAACATTGGTTTGGATCGGTTCTGGCGATGAGCGCGATCATGAAGAGTGGCCAGGCCACGATACTCATAATCGTGAGATACCTTCCTCTCCTTCCGGAGAGGTTTTCTTCCAGCACATGGATGGCATTCATTTTGAGATCTGGAAGGTCATCGGGTCTTTGCTTGGGATGATTGCGAGGTGGATTCATTCGGAACGACCCAAACCGAATTACGACGGTCGCAGTTCGAGCAAGCCTGAGCGGACAGTGTTTGGATTTCGACTTTCGTGGAACATCGATTTCATAAGATCCAGCCTCCGGGAGCGTCCCCATATGCTCCCAAATTTTAACGACATCTTTCTCAGCATACCTGGACTTTTTGTTGATCGCTCTATCCGCACTCGCCCTTACCACAACCGGGGATTCCAATTCCTTGGAAAGTTTAAAAAAGTCATAAATATCAGACTCTCGATCACACACTGTGACCACTCGATTTTCACCCCTCGCCTCGGTGGTGTCAGTGAGGGTCTCAAGCCAACGATCGCTTTCCTTCTCCTCAATTGGAAGGCGATCACGAGCACACGCAGGGTCATTTTCTTTTAAATGTCAGTCGATTTACTCGTTCTTGGTGGTTTGTGTCACTCAAGATGGAATGCTTTCTTCTGCACTCGGCTCACCGGAATTCCGCTTGGTTAGGGTGACGTGATGAGGCCGTAGAATCGTTTCGGTGTTGCGGCAGGTGGGGTGTCGCTGACAACGACGACAGGACGCGCGCGCGTTTCGGCAGGGATGTCTGCGAGCTTTTCCCACGCCCCCGCTTGCAGTGTCGTCGAGTATTCTACAATGTAGCTGCGATCAGCTTGTGCTGTAAAATAGAGCTGAATTTCGCGAGACGAATCGAGGGTGATTGAATCGATGTGCAGGATTCTTCTAGGATCGGTATCGACCGTTAGTTTTTCAGCGGCGACCGGCTCGGAGTTGAAAGAGGTTCCCAGAAAATTCGCACCATGAAAGCGGAAGAACCAGTATGAGATTGCGAAAGTCGAGTTTGTTTCGAGTTCGACTGCCTCGGTGCTGGTTGCGACGATGGTGTTATAGGTCTCGGTAAAAATCCCCCCACCCGTGGCCCCGGATTTTTCAAATCCGTGCAAACCGATCAGCGCGTCCACGATGGTGCAATTCTGAACCTTTACGACCGAAGCGTGCTTGACCTGAACGCCTCTCGCGATGTCGAACATGAGGCAGTTTCTGACAATGATGCTCTCGGCATCATCCGGCCCATCTCCAATCGAAACACCTTTATCGCTGAAATTGTGCATGAGGCAGTCTTCGATCATGACATCCACCGAGGGCACGCCACCGATCGGGCCGATGTCGATCGCGTCGGTGTTGCTGCCGCTCGGGCCGTTCCGGAAGGTGCACTGGCGGATGGTGGAGCCGGGTTTCGCGGCATCAAAATCGACAGCTTCGGCTGTGGGTGCCTCGAACAAGCATTGCTCGAGCAGGGTGAGGGTATTACGAAAAAGGGTCTCGGCGTAGTGCACCACGCAGCAGCGGCGTAGGGTGACGGTGTCCGCAGAAACCGCGTTGATGATCGAGGACGCTCCGGAATCATGAATCAGGCAATCTTCCATCAGACCAGTCACTCCGGTGAGAAAGCGGACCTGCCCGCCGGCGCTCTCAGCATGTCGGGCGGTGAGCATCCCGCCGTTCCCGGTGAGCGATAATTCTCCCCAGTCGTTTTCGTCGGCCGGTCGAAGTACGACGGGATTCGTAGCCGTCCTCCATATCGTCGAGAATGGTGGGGTCGTCATCGTCGCCGTAGCCGAATCCACCGATACCGCCCTGCCAGGTTCCATCAAGGGAGGCTTCTGCTACGGTTGTCCAATCTGCCGGTGGCTCGCTCGTTCCTTTCCGGTAGTTCCAGGTGTCGCCCTGTCGGACCAGCAGGGTGGGCGGGCTTTGAGCGAAAACGGCCGGGGCGAAGGCCAGGACAAGAAAGCCGTAAATACCGGGACGACAGTAAGAGAGGGGGAAATCGGGAGGGCGCATGGGGCAAGGTGAGGGGGAAACGAGTGAGCACAGCTTTGAGCCATCGGCCCCGAGCACCCTTAAGAATAGGAAGCAAGCTGACTGAGGTCAATCTTCGGGAGGCGATCTGGCATGCGAATGCTAACCCGGGACTGGCCACGATTGAGGTGGCGGTGGGAACAGACCTTTCTGAGAATGGAAGCTCCGATGATAATGGCGTGCTTGGCGGGTGATCTGGATATTAAAAGCTCTCATGCGGTAAGCAATCGAGTTTGCCAAGGGCAGTGGCCTGCAGACACAATGAGAGGCGCGTCATGCAATAGATCATTACCACTAGGTGGATGAAGATCTTGGTCGTGTCCGTGGTGAAAAATCGAATGGCTCCGCCTCACTTCGAACCCAGCCAAACACGGGAGAGGCGAGCCAATCAGTAAATTTTGTAAAGAGAGTTAGCGCGCCGTTTCTCCGTGCCACCTCCGTAACTTTTCAGGTCGCGGGTGCCTTTACGATCAAGGGTTACGGAAGGTCGTCAGCGACTGCGGGAAAAGCGACCGGCTCTTGCGGTGTAGTAAGTTGTTGGAAATCATACCCGGTGGGTTCTTGAAAAATTCGAAGATCAAACTCCGGGGCCACGGCGTATAAGTGATCAAAGATATCGGCTTGGATACTTTCGTAGGCATTCCATTCTTTACGAGAGCTGAAGCAGTAAATCTCAATTGGAATACCGCGCCCCGCAGTGTTAAGTTGGCGGACCAGAAGAGTCATCTCCTGATTGATGTCTTGGTGGGTCTTGAGATATCCCTCGATGTAGGCGCGAAAGGTTCCGACGTTGGTAAGACGTCTACCGTTCACCCGGTTATTGAGATGGGACTCGGCGATTTTCGCATTGGCCTGCTTGATTTCCTCTTCTTTGACGTCGAGGTATGCCGAGATGTGTTCGATCTTCCTGAATCTTCTGAGCATCTCCTCGTTGCAAAGTCGGATGGAGTTGGTATCGATCAGGAAACTGCGCTTGATTCGGCGTCCGTTGCTTTCTGTCATTCCTTGCCAATTTTTGAATGAATCACTGATCAGGGCATAGGTGGGGATGGTCGTGACGGTGCGATCCCAGTTTCGCACCTTGACGGTGGTGAGCCCGATCAGTTCCACCGTGCCGTCCGCCTGATAGTTGGGCATTTCCAGCCAGTCGCCCCGCGAAAGCATCCGGTTGGTGGCAAGTTGAATTCCGGCGATAAAGCCGAGGATGACATCCTTAAAAACGAGCATCAGCACCGAGGCGAAGACCCCAAGACCGCCGAGAAGAACGAGCGGCGATTTGCCAAGAATGACGGCGAGGGAAAGGACAATCGCGAGAAGAGCAGCCAGCAGCTTGGCGACCTGTGAGAAAGTGGTGAGGTTGATTTTTCCTCCTGCGGAAGTTTTCGAATAGATGGCCTGGAGCGCATTGATCATCGAATCAAAAACCAAGTAACAGGCGACTAGGAGGTAGAGTGAGGAAGTCGTTCGCAGGATCTGTGCGAGGGAGGGTGCCGATTCGAAGAGCCCCGGCGCGACGAGAAAAATGAAGACTCCGGGGAGCAGATGAGTGAGCCATCTGAAAACTCCGTGACCCATGAGCTCATTGTCCCAGGTGGCACCGCTTTTGCTGACAAAATGCTGAACCCAGCGCAGAACGAGAGGCCGAAAAACGAGATAGATGATGGCAGAGACCGTGAGCATTCCCAGGAACAGAATGAGCACCGCAACGGAATAGTTCAGAGAATCCGGGACCCAATTCTGGTCGCCGATCCAGGCCGAAAGACTCTGAGCAAGATTCGACATTTTGGAATCGATCGCCTCCGCTTGGGTCGCAATCATTTGGGGGTCTGGCTCTGGTGTGTCCGAATCTTTAGGCATGGTGGGGAAAGGTGAGAAATTGGGTTGTGATTATTATGGCAATACTACGGTGTCGGGCTGCTCTGCTGCTCCCACGCTGGAAACAAAGGGAGTGTCTGATTGACGCTCAGAACGCCCAACAAATTAACCCTATTTCAAGTGTTTTAACGGCTACGATTTCCCGATTTAAGTCAAACTCCGGAGCCATTTGTTAGGCCGGGTAAAAGGGGAAACCTCTGGTGACGAGGGTAGCTTTCCAGGCCTCCGTGCCAAGAATCAATTTAAAGGGGGCGGTCTCAAAGAACGAGAGTCGGGAGTTCAGGATGGGGTTGGTGGCCAGGGCGTTTGCTTGGCTCGGCTATTCTGGAAAGGGGGGTGCAGTTTTGATGAGTTTTAGCGATTTCCCCCGGTTATCCAGGTAGTAATCGAAGGCGTCATTGAGGGAGTCGAACTCTTCAAAAGGGATGACTGCGAGCAAGGCGTTCCTTATCAGGGCAAGGTTCTTGGCCCCTTTAGGGTTGCCTTTCGGCGCTCGGTCCTCTCTCCAATAGGTGGCATCCCGCTTCCAGTGGTTGAGGTTCTCCACACTCCAGTGTAATCGAACAATCTGGCTAAATTGAGCCACCGTTCTCTCTTCGTATCCCATCGAGGTGCCGAACAGGCGGACCGCGATCTTGGGTTCGGCCTCTTTTTCTGTGGGTCGGTAAATGCGCGGACTGTTGAGGATCGTCGCGATGTGGGGAAAGGGGCTGACTTCGGTATCCACCGCCACCACGGTGAGGTCCCGGATTTCCCATCTCCCATGTCCGCGCTCAAGCTCACCGACCAGATCCACCGAGCGGTCTTTTAGGAGCTTCTCCGCATATTCATCGTAATCTTTCTGGTTCTTTTTGATCGCTGAGAAGCTTTCAGCTCCCAAGTCGTTGATTAAGAAATTCGTTTTTTTTGGGTGTGTAGGGCCTCGGATGTGATGGGGGCATTTTCAAGAAGTTTACCGCTCTTTTTTAGGAGTTCCTGAGCGATGGGGAGTTCACCATCGTCTTTTGCTCCGCGATAACTTTCCATTGCAACGGGGCGGCCGTCTTCATGCCGACAGATCGTGACAATCGCTCCCAGGCTGTGCCCGAGGTCTTTGCCATCAAGGGCCAGGCTTT
>JBLHUR010000051.1:0-34116 GCA_047629805.1 Akkermansiaceae bacterium
GTGTAGCGGAGGTCAGCGGGAGCAATCATAGTGAAAAGTCGATTGGGTTTAGTAAGGATTATTTACGATAGAAAGGCTTTTTAACAACCTTGGCGGAGATTTTTCGACCACGGACGTCGATGAAGAGCGGGGTGTTGATCTTCGCGCGGGCCACCGGAAGGTAGGCGAGAGCAATTCCCTCGCCCAAAGTGGGCGAAAGTCCACCGGAGGTCAGGGCGCTGAGGGCATTTCCTTCTTCATCAAGAACGGCATAACCCGGGCGCGGCGGAGCAGCCCGCATCGTCATTTTGATCGCCATAAGCCGCTCAGCGCAGCCTTCTTCCTTCTGACGTTTGAGAACAGCGGAGCCCATGAAGTCCCCCTTTTTGAGGGACACGAAAAAACCAAGTCCGGCTTCGAGCGGGGTGCGGCAGGTCGAGAGGTCGGCGCCATTGAGCGGGTAGCACATTTCCAGACGGAGGCTATCGCGTGCGCCCAGACCGCAGGGCTTCACGCCCTCAGCGAGGAGGGCCTTCCACCAACGGGAGGCCTGACCTGCGGGGCAGAAGAGTTCAAAGCCATCTTCCCCCGTGTAGCCAGTGCGACAGATGAGAAGGCGTTCGCCTTCGTGCTTAAGATCATCGACGCCATTACGGGCCGGGAGAGTGCGACCCTCTGTGATCGCGGTGTAAACTTCCGGAGCGTTGGGCCCTTGCACTGCGAGGCCAGCCCATTCGGAGCTCTCGTTTTCGAGCGTGATTCCTTTTTTAAGGTGCTCTTCCAGCCAAGCCACGTCATTTTTTAGGCAGGAGGCATTGACCAGCAGGAGAAAAAGCTCGTCAGCGAGCCGGTAGAGGATGAGATCATCGATGACCCCTCCCTGCTCGTTCAGCATGAAGGTGTAGTGGGCATTTCCTGGTTCCAGGGCCGCGACCTCATTGGTCAATAGCCCATCCAACCAGCCCACGACCTTTGCTCCCGATGCAAAAACCTGCCCCATGTGTGAGATATCGAAGACCCCACAGGCATCGCGCACCGCACAGTGCTCTTCGATAATAGAGTCATACCTAACAGGCATTTCCCAGCCTGCAAAAGGGACCAAGCGGGCACCAAGGTCGCGGTGTTCCTGATCGAGGGGTGATAGCTTTAAAATTTCGCTCACGCCACGATTGTGTGAGTGGTTATGGAGCTTGTCAACCTGCCGATGACAACCTTTCATTCAGGTGCGATGGGACTCAACACCAACCTCGAAAAAAATTATTCATGGCTGGCATTCCCCGGATTAATCCGGGCGATTGTCATGCTGCATTGCGTCGTTTTTGCGCTTGTCACGATGAAGCCCGAAGCGGCCGCTTTTTTCCAAGTCACTCCCGCGGGCATGGCGAAGGGCGAATATTGGCGACTCATTACTTGGATCTTCTATCCCTTCGTAGCTCCTGACGATGGCGTCTTTCAATTTATCAATGTCATCTTTTTGCTCATCATGATGCGCATTTCTTTTCTTATCAGTGATTCGCTGGAGGATGCGTGGGGAGAAACGCGGACCAGCTTTTATGTCTACGGAACCCTGCTCTGCCAGACTTCCGTTTTAGCAGCGGCAGCCTTCATCGGGATTCCGACCGGAGGGCTTGGGACCGAGGTCTTCTATCTCGCCCTCTTCTTCGCCTTTGCGACCCTCTTCCCGGACTTTGAGTTCGCCCTCTTCTTCGTCCTTCCGGTAAAGGTCTGGGTTCTCGCTGTCCTAGCTGCCGTTCTTCTGCTGTTCAGCGGTCTGAAATTCCCCCCTCTCCTCATCGTCTATGCGCTGTGCTTTCTCCCCTACCTCGTCTGGGCTCTCCCCCGTCTCCGGCACTGGACCAAAAATCGTTCCGAGATCTCGGCACGGCGCGTGAAATTTCAATCAAAAGCCAAAAGCCGCGAAGCCTTCGCCCTGCATCAGTGCGCGATCTGTCGACGCACTGAACAAAGCGATCCGGATCTCGAATTTCGCGTCGCGGCAGATGACGAAGAGTATTGTCTGGACCATCTCGATGATGAGGGCAAACCTCGCCCATCATGAGCGAACTCCAGTTCTCCCCCCGCCCCGATAAAAAGGAACTCGACGAGTCCCTGGACTTTTCTCCAAAATTCGATGCCGATGGCCTCATCGCGGCGATGGCGATCGATCATGAAACCCGCGAGCCCCTCATGCTCGCCTATATGAACGAGGAGACGCTCAAGATGACGATCGAGAAAGGCGAGGCCGTCTACTATTCGCGATCTCGCCAAGAAATCTGGCAC
The DNA here is from genome assembly GCA_047629805.1 of Akkermansiaceae bacterium. Taxonomy (GTDB): domain Bacteria; phylum Verrucomicrobiota; class Verrucomicrobiia; order Verrucomicrobiales; family Akkermansiaceae; genus SW10. The sequence goes on from JBLHUR010000051.1 coordinate 2,260, forward strand.
AAAGGAGCGACCTCCGGCCACACCCAAAAGATCCACGAGATCCGCACCGACTGCGATCAAGACGCAATCATCCTCTACGTCACCCAACAAGGAGCCGGTGCCTGCCACACGGGCCGGCGGTCCTGCTTCTACCGCGCGGTGAGCTTCCCGCAAAACAACCCGGTGGATTTGGATTTCGTCGACGACGAAAAGACCTTTGATCCGGCTCAGGTTTACGGGTAAAGCTGAACGCGGTGCTCTCTAAGAACGGAGCGGGGTGCCCTTCGCTCCCGATCCGACGAGATTACAGGAGCCATTGCACGGTTCCGCTTCCGTGGAGAACCGGCCATCTGAAAAAGCGGGGGCAAGCGGCCCGCACTCCAAAGGAGGACCTGAGCAAGGGCGGGCGTCGCTTAACGAGTCGCTTTGAGAGGGATTTACCGCTGCGGCACATCGGCCTCTTCCACCGTGGCTCCATCTTCCTCGCTCATGATCAGGATGCTGAAGCGTTCGACTTGGCCGAGGCCGGTTGAACTAACGCTGGCGTAGTCGAATTTTCCACGGAGGTCGGTGTAGCCGTCTTTGAAGAACTTCACGCCGTCCTTTGTCTTGGCGTAGACTTTGACATAGACCTTGGGGAGGGCTTTTCCGGTTTTGCGGTGTCGCACCGTGAGGAGGCCCATCGTTTCGCTGAGGCTTGTTTTCAGCTCGTTGGCGTAGACCGCTTTGGAGGCCTTTTTACCGCCGCCGAGGACTTCGATAATGACGTTGCTGGCTTGATATTCTTTGGGGAGTTCGAAGACTTTCGCGGCCTTCCCTCCGGGTAACTTGAGCGTGACCGACTTGTTGGGCCGGATGATCGAGAAGCGGCTGGTGCCGCTGGCGACGAAGGGATTGGTGCTGAAGAGGAACTCCAAGTCCATCTCGTAGTAATTCACGGTAACTTCGGTCAAATTGCGATAGTCGAGCGTCGCTTCAAGTCCTTCGATTTTGAGAGCGAGCGAGGGCTCACGCGCGGCGGCCGCTTGTTGCTCTTGCGCGCGATTTCCCTCGTCGAGAACTTCCGGTCCGGCGCCATCGATTTCAGCAAGTTGGGTGGTGATGTTAGCGAAACGTTCGCGCCAGCGATCGACGGGATACTTTTCATACTTCTTGGCAATGCCACGGGCCTTGCCGAGGTCCGCTTGATAGAAAGCGGCGTAGGCTTGGAAGTAGTCGAACGGCATTTGCGTGTCCAATTTTCCACCATCAACTTTCGCGAGATGCGCGAGGGCTTCGCTGACGCGGTCTTGTAGGAAGAGGTAGTAAGTCGCGCCGAGGTGGTCGCGGTCGTCGAGCCCTTTTTGCTGACTCAAGATGATGAGGAACTTCTCATACTGCGAGCGAACGACGGGGTTGAGAATACGATTTTCACGGCCCAGCGGGTGGGCGCGATTATTGATGAGCGGCTGGTATTCCAAGTGCTCGTAGTTGCGCCGATCGACGGGATCGATCGTGATGAGGTCACTGGAAAGCGCGAGTCCACATTGATTTAGGAAGCCTGCTTGCATGAGGAGATATTGCGCGAGAGCTTCCTTGGCATTGTGAGTGACGGCGTAACTTTGCAGAGCCGCTTGATAAACTCCGCGGGCATCAAGAATGGCGAGAGCCTGCTTGAAAAACGTGGCACTCTCGCGGCAGCGCCAGGCCACTTTGGTGAGATCGATGGCGTGGAGATTTGCGGTTTGGAGATATTTGATGACCTCGGATTCTTGGCCCCATTGGCTCATCCAGGCCCAGGAGGTTTGATCGACAGTGCTGGGCTCATCGACCACTTTGCAGGTGAAGGAATCGGCATGCCCCACGACCTCGCCTCCTTTGGAAAGATGGGCGGGATAGACCGGGAACTGGCCCGAGGTCGGGAAGTAAAAGGCCAACTCCAAGCGATGGGTCGAGTAGGGCTCCAAGGCGACTTGCTGAGTGGCGGTGGAACGTTGTCCATTGACCGCGATCGCTCCCTTGGGAAGCTGAGTCAGGACATCGAGCCGCTGACGTGAGCTCGTAGGATTAGTCACGACCACTTGTGCACCGTAAACGATCCCACGAACGAATTCCTCGGTGATGAATTTGTCGACCTTCTCGCCATTTTCCATGAGGAAACGGTCGTCCATTTGGAAGTAACTTTGACTCACCAAAAGCGGTGGGCGTTTGGCTGCCATGCCAGCCTCTTTGACCTCGCGGTGGAAGAGAAGGGCGGCTCCACCGGCCGTGAAATTGAGGTCACCATCCTTGATCTCGTCCTTATGTTTTGGGGCGTCAAAGGGCAAGTCGAGGAAGGCGAGGGCGAGCATCATTTCCGTAAAATTGCCGGTGGCTTCGCCGAGATGACGGGAGCCGAAACCGGGCTTGAGGCCGTGCTTGGCGAGATCGAGCCAGAAGTGATTTTCGTCAATGAGTTCGTAGTTGTGCTGCGCGATAGGAAGTTTGTAGTAGTTGTTCTCGGCCCATTCTTTCGTGGGTTCCAGGCTGCGATAGAGTTGCGGCAATTCCTCTACCTCTAATTCAACATCCTCGAAAGGGTCGGCGGCGAAACCATCAGCATCAAAATTAAGGGACTTTTTATCCAGTTCGGCGAGAGCCCTGCCTTTCGCCTTAGAGACCCTTTTCAGCTTCTCAAGACTTGCTCCACGAGCTCTTTCTTGAGGAAGGATGCCAAGTGAATCGCCTACGTTCCTAGCAACTAAGCTGGCCGTTTCCGCCTGCAAAGCCAACGCTCCCTCAATCTTCTTTCCGGCATAGGTGTCACCAAAGGCTCCACCGCGGACGGCGGCTCCGAAGAGGAACTGGGCCCGGCCAGGATCGGGAGCTTGGAGAGCGAGGCGGTGTTCGAGATCCAAGGCGAGGGCTTCGGAGCGCTTGGGATCGCTTTGTGAAAGGAGGAGGCGCTCGACGACATTGAGACGGGCGTATTGATAAGCCTCAAAATACTTCGCGAGCGGTTTGCCGAGAAGGAAGTCGTCCATGAAGGTGCGATCCTTCTTATTGGCGAGGTGCGGAAGCACGACCCCTTTGAAGAAGTCGGGATCCTTGCGAGAGAGGAAAAAGCTCAACTCGTGACAGGCATACTCCGAGTATTTTTCCTTTTTCTCGTCCTCAGTGAGGGATGGCCATCGGGTGATGAAGGAGAACTCGCGGAAAGTCTTGTCCTCATTCAGGGTGAGGAAGTAACGATGAATCGCGCCGAGGTGATCGAAGACTTCGAACTTGGCGTTGACCAAATCGGGGAGTTTTAAAACGTCGCCTTTTTTGAGAAGACTGACGCGTTCCTGCTCGGTGAAATGACGCTTGGGATCGAGCGGCTTGAGCAGGCGGAGATCGCGCAACTTGGTTTCGCGATCCGGCAGGGAAACACTGCGATAGGTGGTGCCGTCGGGATCGACGAGAAGGACGTGGACGTGCTGGCGGTCGCCGAAGGCAGCGAGCTTGATCGAGAGTTTCCCATCAGCATCCGGGACGAGGTTCGCGACCATGACGGGGTCGTGAGCGAGGAATTCGTAGAGCGGATCTTGGGAGATGGGAGCGCCCTCGCGAAGGGAACTCTTTCGGGGCTTTAAGCCTCCCGAGGTAGGCGCGGGTTTGGGCACATGCTTACGACCGAAATGGTCCCCACCGGCGAGGCGTTCTTCACCAGTTTCGGTGTCACGAACGGCCCAGGGATTGAGAAGAATCTCGGGACGGACGAGCATGTTACCGGGGAACTTTTGAGCGTAACGGCGTTCGAGAATGTAGCGGAGTTCATCGCCGAGATTTCGGCCACTAATGTAAAGACTCGGGAGGTAGCGCGCTTGCCCGGTCGTGAGGCCGGGACGTTGCGAACCACGAAAACCCGAAAAAGGACCATATCGGGTGAGAAATCGGGTCGCGATGACGTGGATTCGAGTCAGTTTATCGACGCCAGAGATCTCGATTTCAAGCGTCTCTTTTCCGGCTTTGAGACTTGCGAGGTGGGATGGTTGGCGCGCGGGAAGCTCCAACATACGGGTGTCATTGAAAACGTGGCCTTTGGAAACCGTTCCCTCCGCAACTGAGATTTGGATAACTTGCTGGTCCTCTTTGAGTAGAAGTCGGTAATCTCCAGCGGGAAGCTCGGCAGCGACTAGAAAGCCTTGATTAAGTTTGAGGCGGGGGAATTCGTCAGCGACATATCCCCCGCGTGAGTAAGAGAAGAGTGCGACTTGGGATCTCCCCAACTCACCGACAAAAGGGATTTTAAGATCCTGTCCAGCAACGAGGGTATGGAGACCGACTTGATCGCGGCGGTCGTGGTCTAAAAGCCAATCGCGCAGATGACCATCAGGCGTGATAACTTCGACTTGATGAATGTCGGAAAGTATTCCGAGGTCGACTCCACCGGCCTGATTGGTTTTAAGGACGACACTGCGGATATTTTTGAAGCCCTCGTGATTAATCCTGATAGTAAGATTCCGACCGGAGAGAGACTCTCCATTACGGCCGAGATATTCGACACGATAACTCCCGTCGATCTTGCTCAAGTAGAGGTCCCCCACCCTTCCCACTCTTCGCTTATCGAGAGACTTATTCTCGCGGAAGGTCCGGGAGTCAGTGAGTTCGATGATTTCCCCGCCTTGGCTGGCGACTTTGATTTTCACCCGCAGCGTGGCGGTGAGGTTCATAAGGCGATCTGGAACTCGAAATTCGTGAACGGTTTCGCGGTCGCTCATCAGCTTAAGATCTGGGACGCTGGTGCTAGCGGGAAGGCCATCGAGGTTCACTGAAGTAAGATGCAATGTGGCGGACTCAATATTCCCTAGTGAGATCGTTTCACCGGCGACGGTGAGGGTGGGACGGATGATGATTTTTGCTTTTCCGCCACTGCGCAAGGCTTCCTGTTCGAGGTGCATGCCGGCGGTGAATTTGTAAGTCTCTGCCGATTGGACGATGCTGGCGAGGGTGGCGAAGCCTGCTGAGTCTTCGACGACGAGGGAACGCGTGCCGGGGCTGTTTGAGAAGGGCAAGACGGCGCGGCCTTGGTCATCGCAATCGTATTTGCGCTGACCGACCCAAACTCCGGCTCCTTTGACTGGCTGATGGTTCTCATCAAGGACCGTGATCAGTTCACCTTTTGAGATGGTTTGGTTGAGAATGCCGAGAGCCCCCTTTCGGATGATAGCACGGCTGCTTTTTCCTCCGCCGATGAATTCCACGACCCAGAGTCCGCGACGTTTTTCGAGGGCGGGGATTTTGAACTCACGGAGAAGACGCCGTTGAGGAGCATCCTGATATTCGTGAACTTCGACGTGATTGGCGACGAGGCCATCGAGATCGATGTCGGTGCTCACTTCGTCGTTGCGATTGCGGTAGTAGTTGAGGGTGTTGACCTCGAAGACCTTGATGATGAGCTTGGGGACATTTTTGAGATGGACCTTTAAAATGACCTCATCATTCAAGGGGTAGATCTCCTCGCTGGCGGGATCGAATTCGATGTCGACACGGTCTTTTAAAGACTGGAATTCGGAGGGAGAAAGGAGAGAGGCCCAGTCGGCGGGCTTTCCGATTCCGTGAGTAATTTTGGCCTCGGCGAAGACGGAACGCAGCCAGTCATCTCTCAGGAAGGGTGCAAACTTTTTGGAGTCCTTGGCATCTTTAAGCAGGAGGAGGAGGTAGTCTTTGACCAACTTTCTATCGCTTCCCTGAACAGGAGGGAGAGTGGTGACGCGGCGGAAGTCACGGCCGAGGTCGGCTGCGTGTCCCCAAGAAACTTCCTTATTTTTTCGCCAGTCGGGATTGAGATAGGAGACATTGCGGGGAAGAGCGAGGTAGGTGAGAAAGCGCTTTTCATTCTCTTGCCCGAGAGCGCGGTCGTGGACCAGTCGTTGGTAAAGGAGGTGGGCTTTGAGCGAGGTGAAAGACGGGGCGAGAGTGGAGGCGAAGTTCCAGGCTCTTTCGAGATAGGCTGCGCGGACTTCGGGAGAACTGGCGAGGTTTTCATCGGCTCCCGGGAGGAGCTTAGCGAGATAGGTTTCGACGTAGACCTCGTGATTGATGAGGTCTTTTTTTCCTTCGAGAAGTTTTTCCAACTGAACCTTCGTGAGCGCGCGATGAATGGAGAATTCGCCAAAGCCGCGACTTTCCTTGCTCTTGAGATCGGTGAGAATGAGATCAAGAAGATTGGGGAGATCGGGCAAGGTGGCACGCGAAAGGAGATCGCGAAGCTCGGCCGAGGTCATCTTCGGCTGAGACTCCAGGAAGAGGTAGAAAGCGGACTCGTCGAGATTTTCAAGATTGCCGGAGTTGCGGCGGGCATCGTCGAGGAAGGCCTTCCAAGAGATGAGTTTTTGATCGAGCACGGAAGGATGCTTGGCCTCACGGGCCTTGCCCTCCTGCTGATGATTGAGCTGTAGATTGAGTTCTTTTTTGAGGTAGGTCAGCGTCGCTTCGGGGTCATCGGAGTAACGGATGAGGGCTTCCCGATTTTCGATGAGCTTCCGTTGCCCGGAGTTTTGAAAACGATTCTGCCATTGGCTTAGGGTTTCCTTCAGGTCATTAAGCCGACGTTCATTTTGAAAATGAAGGGCGTGGTAGTAATAATAATCCTCGGTTCCGGGGATGAGTTGCTTGAGAGCTTCCTCGCGGTTTTCAGCGAGAGCGAAGTCTTCAATAAATCCGACGTCTTGTTGGGCTATTAGGTGGGAGCTGGTGAGAAATAACCCGCTGAAGGCGGCGAACAATCGAAGACGCGTGGAGCGTCGATTTATCGTTTTCATGAGAAGTTCGGTTGGGGAGTGATTGAGGTTGTAGAAAAATCCATGCTCCTGCGCACATCATGTTTCCTAACACCATGAACCTCAAACCCCGAACTTCTTAGAAAAAAGATCAGAATACTGAATTTTACTCCAGGAGACGATTGCTTGGGGACCAAAGCGCGATTAGCGGCTAAGAAATCCCCCCTGTCGCATCAGCTCACAAGTCTACCACTCTTTCGTGAGACCGTATTTCCCGGCGAGCTCTTGGAGATCAGGTCGCATGGGCCATTCGTCGGGACGATCGCAGGGACCTTCATGGCGAAGGCTCGCACCCTTGAGAGACATGCATCCGGTGTTATCGCCCATCGCACGGATCGTTTCGATCTCCTCCGATGAGAACTTGAAATCCTCGGGCACGGCGGCGTAATCGCGGATTTTGTCTTCGATGGGAACGGCATGATCACCCGCCTCCTGAATCACGGTAGGCACGACACATTTGACGGGATCTTGCGAAAGGTTCCACGCCGAAGCAAATTGGATCATGCTAAGGCCGTGTTTTTCGGCAATCGCGCGCATGGGTTGCATGGCGTCATTTCCGCGCTCGACCCAGCCATCCGGGCGATAGGTCCGGTGATCGCCGGGACGGAAAACGTGACCCGGCTTCATGTCCCCGTGGAAAAGCCCGCCGTAATCAACCACGCGGGTCAGGATATCGATCTTGTTAGCGACCGCTGAGTTCAAAACATGCTGGCCAGGCCATGGCTCGAGGGGATTTAGAATAATCATGGCCCAGTCCAGGACCTCGCCGAAGTTTTCGAAGACATGGAGGAGATCGAGCGTGAAGCCGTTCGCAGGTCCTGGTGCGATGCCGAGGCGATGGGACAAGCCCTCCTCTTTCAGTCCGTTCATCCCTTTCCAAACAGCATCGCTGGTGTAGCCGAGTTCATCGGGATTGTGCAGCATGACGAGGTCAAAGTGATCGGTCTGGCAGTTCTTGAGCGAACTCTCGCAAGCGCGGCGGAGGAAGTCGTGGTAGCCCGCTGCTGACCTGAGATTGGGATTGGTAAAACGCGGGTAGCCTTTGCTCCCTTCACGCTCACCGTCGATGAAATCATGTCCCAGCATGCCAACGAGGCAGTAGCTCTCGCGGGGGTATTCTGAAAGGACTTCACCGAGTGCGGCATCGGCTTTTCCTTGGCCATAGACATCGGCTGTCACGAAGGTGCGGATCCCGGAATCGTAAGCGACTCGAAGGCAATCCTGATACCGTTTTTCATCAAGAACCTCGCCAAAGTGCATGTATCTTCCGCCACTCCACGTCCCATAACCTGTCTGAGTCAAATCCATGGGGGGAATAAGCGGTAAGAGCGCGAATCTTTCAAGCGGGAGTTTTCGAATGAGAGCATGGAGCTTGACCGAGGGGATGCAAAAAGGGAAAACACCCCTGATGCGCGCACTCTTTTTCCTAGCACTCGCCGCTGTTTTTCTCCCCTCATGCTCCAGCTCCAGCACCGTTTCAAGGGGCGGACCTGGAAACATGGGGAACTTGCCGCCCCCGGCTGTTCGCAAGGCCAATATCGCAGCCGAAGCACGTGGGGATTTTTATTACGGTCGCCGGTACTTCGTCAAAAAGACCCGCTTTTGGGGATACTTAAGAAAACCCGGTCAATCGGCCCAAGCCTCCAAGCTCGTCATCTTTAACGAAGCTAAAAAAAAGAATCCCGACCGCCTTCCCGAAGACGGTGCGGGAAAAAACTACGGCTTTGACCAAAACCACGAATACAAGATCTATGGTCGTTATACAGGACGGACTCTCTACGAACCCAACAGCAACCAGTTCCTGCCTGAATTTCTCTTGAGCAACTACGAACTCATTGCGGCCAATCCCGGATGGCTTTTTTCTCCAGCGGATCACTACAATCCGGCCCGCGTGACCCTGCTTCCGAAGCGATACTAAAACAGACTTTGTGAAATATTTCACAAAGTCCTTGCGACCCCCGTGGAACGAGAGTTTCATACCCCTGTCTTAACATGAGCGAGACCAGTACTTACGAGGCCCCGGATGCCGCCGCAGTGGCAGCAAAAGCCGCAAATGATTATCAAGCGGAGACCGATGACGTCCTCGGCGAAAAGATGACCCTGAATATGGGCCCATCCCACCCAGCGACCCACGGCGTTTTGCGCTTGGTCCTGGAATTGGATGGCGAGATCATCGAAAAAGCCGAACCCCACATCGGCTATCTCCACCGGGGCGACGAAAAGATCGCCGAAAACATGCACTATAATCAGTTCGTCCCCTACACGGATCGACTCGATTACCTTGCGCCTCTTGCTAACAATGTGGCCTACGCCTGTGCCGTCGAAAAGCTCATGGGCTGGGAACTCCCTCCCCGTGGACAAGCCCTGCGTGTTCTATGCTGCGAGCTGGCCCGCATTTCCTCCCACATGCTCGGAGTCGGCGTGTGTGCGATGGACGTCGGTGCCATGACCGTTTTCCTCTACACCTTCGCCGAGCGCGAAAAAATCTACAACTTCTGTGAACAGCTCACCGGAGCACGTTTTACCACCTCCTATACTCGGGTGGGTGGACAAATCCGGGATATTCCAGAGGGCCTCGATAAGGACATCCTGCAATTTCTCGATGAGTGTGAAAACACCATCGGCGAGATCGCCAGCCTTCTGAATAACAACAAAATCTACCTTGAGCGGATGTGCGACGTCGGCGTCATCAGCAAGGAAGACGCCATCAGCTATGGCATGACCGGTCCGAATCTTCGCGCCTGTGGAGTAGCCCGTGACCTCCGCAAGGACAGTCCATATCTCGGATACGAGAAATACGATTTCGATATTCCGATCGGCGAAAACGGCGATTGCTACGACCGCTACCTCATCCGCATGGAGGAAATGCGCCAATCGATCAAAATCGTGCGCCAAGTCCTCGCTGACTTTCCCGAAGGTCCCATTAATGTCGTCGATCCCAAGTCCAGCCTCCCTGATAAGGAGCGCGTCATGATGTCGATGGAGGAACTCATTCACCACTTCATCGTCGCGACTCAAGGCATCGATGCTCCCGCAGGTGAAGTCTACTTTGCTGCCGAAAACCCCAAGGGTGAACTCGGCTTCTACATCCATTCCAAAGGCGGAGGAGTTCCCTACCGTCTCAAAATCCGGGCCCCCTCTTTCGTGAACCTCGGCATCTGTGCTGAACTTCTCAAAGGCCACATGGTCTCCGATATTCCTGCCATTCTCGGCTCACTCGACTTTGTCATGGGTGAGTGCGATCGCTAAAATCTCTTCCTTTTCCTCTTTTATCCAACCGATCTCTCTCAAGGTGAGCGCCCCAATTGAAGTCCCCCGCCCTCGCGTGATCGATCGATCACTGCTGAGCTATGTCCGTCCTTATGCACCTGTCAAAGTGAAGGTCCCTTTACCCGCGTCGATCGTCCGGGGTTCTGTGACCTACCTCTTTGGTGCCAAACCGGATGGTGCCAAACCCGAGACCATTGAGGACGACCTTGATCAGGTAAAGCAACCCGGGGCCAAGCCCAGCGTTTTGGAGCAAAACGTCGCCTCACCAATCACTCCGGGCACCGTAAACTTCCCACCTTTTGCAATTTCACCGGAGCTGGAACAAAAGGCGGACCAACGCATCGCGCAATATCCTGTCGATCAACGCCGCTCAGCCGTTCTCCCTCTTTTACACGAAGTCCAGCATCGCTTCGGCTTCATTAGCCCCGCATCGATCGACTGGGTCTCTCAGAAACTCGACATCGCCCCTATCAAGGTTGTTGAAGTCGTCACGTTCTACCCCGGCTTCCGCCAAAAGGCTCCCGGCAAGCTCCACTTCCGCGTCTGCCGGACTCTTTCTTGCGCGATGGGTGGTTCCTACGAACTCATGGCCAAGCTTTGTGAACTCACCGGAATCGACCGTAGTTCCGCCGATCCTCACACCGACCCCATCTCAGTTTCCCCCTGTGGAAACTACTCTGTCGAATACGCCGAGTGCCTCGCTTCCTGCGGGACTGCTCCGGTTTGCCTCGTCAACGATGACTTCCACGAAGACCTCTCGCCTGACAAAGCCCAAGACCTCATTGCCAAATACAACGGCTAAGAAACCATGTCTGACATCAAATACCTTCCCGGCAAAGAGCCGCATGCCAACGAGCATCGCATGATCTTCAAAAACGTCGATCGTCAGGGCTGGGATGCTTCCATCGAGACTTATCTCAACGATGGTGGCTACGAAATGCTCAAGAAAGGACTCGCCATGGAACCCAAGGCGGTCATCGCGGACGTAAAAGCCTCCGGCCTCCGTGGTCGTGGTGGTGCCGGCTTCCCAACCGGCATCAAGTGGGGCTTCATCCCGCCCAAAAACACCAAGCCGGTCTACCTCATTTGCAACGCCGACGAATCGGAGCCGGGCACTTTCAAGGACCGCTACATCCTCCACCAGGATCCGCATCAGCTCATCGAAGGAATGGTCATTTCATCCTTCGCCGTCGGCGCACACACTGCCTACATTTATATCCGCGAAGAGTTCCCCGAAGCAGCGATCACGCTCGAGAAAGCAATCGCTGAAGCCCGCGAAAAAGGCTTCCTGGGTCAAAATATCCAAGGCTCCGGCTTCGACCTCGAAATCTACATTCACCGTGGTGCCGCCGCCTACATTTGTGGCGAAGAGACCGGCCTCATCGAGTCGCTCGAAGGCAAGCGCCCTTACCCGCGTATCAAGCCACCCTACTTTCCCGCTGCGATGGGCCTCTACATGGCGCCCACCATTGTCAATAACGTCGAATCCCTCTGCCACGTCGTCCACATCCTCCGCATGGGTGGTGCAGAATACGTCAAGCTCGGCACTCCGAGAAACTCCGGGACCCGTATCCTCTGCGTCTCGGGCGATGTCAAAAAGCCCGGCTACTTCGAAGTTCAAGTGGGCAAAGTCACTTTCCGTGAACTCCTCTACGATATGTGTGGCGGACCAAAAGACGGACGCGAGTTCAAAGCCGTCATTCCCGGAGGCTCCTCCTCGAAAGTTCTCCGCTGCGAAGAAACCTTCAAGATCGGCCGCGGCGACGATGCCAAAGACCTCAGCTTCTGGGACCTCCCCCTCGACTTCGATACCCTTGCCGCCGCTGGCTCCATGGCCGGCTCCGGTGGTGTCATCGTGATGGATGACTCCCGCCGCATGTCCTGGGTCCTCAACAACATCACCCACTTCTACGCCCACGAATCCTGCGGACAATGCACCCCGTGTCGTGAAGGCTCGACCTGGATGGCAAAAGTTTCCGACCGCATCGAAGGTGGCACCGCTACTCCCGAGGACGTCAAAACGCTCGAAGAGATCGCCTACCAAATCGACGGCAAAACCGTCTGCGCCTTCGGCGAAGCCAGCGCCTGGCCTGTCGAAGCAATGGTCGACAAATTCCGCGAAGAACTCGTCGGGGAAACCTCCGAAGACAACCACTTCAAATCTGAGGAACGGGTCGAGCAAGAAAAATTCCTCTCCTCCGTCCACTAAGGCTGTAACATCCGGGCATGTTCGAAAAGCTCTCTCTTCTCCTCGTTACTTTGGTGTGCGCCTCATGCTCACCCAATGTCTACGTCGTCGATGAATCCGGCAATCCCCTCGCCGACGCCCAGATCCGGCCCCTCACCCGGAGCTTCAACTACCCCTCCGTCGCGACCGATGCCAAAGGCTCCGCCTTCATTCATCAAGACCTCCCCACCATTGAAACCCTCCTGGTTTCAAAACAAGGATACCGCCCCCTTGCCCCCGTCAACTACAACCTCCCCAAGCCCATCACCGTGGTCTTGAAGAGGAACTAGAACGGAACCGCGATCTCCGAATCGCGACTGCGAGGACCAAAAAACTCCTCCACCCATTCCATTTGCTTCACCCCCTCGTATTTCCTATCAAGGACACGAAATGAAACCCGTTCACAAGAACTTAGCTGCCTCGGCAATACTCCTGCTGACCTTCGGTTCTTCCTCTGCTTATCTGGCATCGCAGAATGGCAATCTCAAAGAAGAGCTCTCCCTCTTGGTTTCGGGACCTTCCAGCAAAGAACCTGCAACTAAGTCACGTCAGTTCGAGCCAAGCGCCAGAACCCTCTCCGACATCCGTGACGAATACCCCAGTTCCATGTCCGCAAAGGAACTCCTTCGCCGTGTCACAATGGCACAACACTCGAATAAGCAGGAACTTCTAAATCTCCACAACTTCTTCTTTGGGAAGCTCACCATTGAAGAATTGGCGAATCTCCGAAATCAGTTGCGTGATCTCGATGGCAATCGATCCGCTCTATCCATCATCGAGCACTCCATCGCCACCTTCGAGTTCGAGCATTTCCGCGACCGTCCCGAGGCCTTTTTTGATCGGATCATTGAAGTTGCGACGTTAAATGGATCACCTCTCCAACATTTCACCCACTGGACCATCGAACATCCCGATGCCGCCATCGCGTGGTTTCAATCAAAATTAATCCAGGACGCCTCCTCAACAGGAAGTGACCATCTTCTTACAAGATTGCTCAACGCCGCTGACCCAGAACTCATCAGCAGTTCCCCATTCGGTCCTCAGGATTTTTGGGCGGAATTCATTGAGCAAACAAAAGACATTGAGCGAGCCTTGACACTCTTCGAATCGCTCGACTCTCCGACAAAGCCCGGCATCAATCTCGCCAAGATCATCAGGTATAATGAGGATCTCACTTTTCCAGAAAAAGCGAGCTGGTTAAACGAACATCTCACCGATGAAAAGGAACATTTTGAAGCGATCTCAGAAATTCTTCAAGCAGGCCCCTATGACGATCCATTTCTTTCACAACCCAATCCTTCTCCGGAAGCAGAGGCGTGGCTAAAGAATCAACCTGCCGATAATTTTCGGGACCGACTTGTCTCCCAAAAATTCACCGACAATCTCAACCACCAAAATTTCAGTGAAGCCTACAAACTCACCCATCTGATCAGTGATCCAGATCAACAGAAATCAGCGATCATGGAACTTACCCAACCTTGGCTTGAGGCTTCTCCAGAGGAAGCCGCAGCCAATCTTCCTGACGCGATCATTCAGAAAGGAGAGGTCTTGCCGCGATGAAAAGCGTAATCGACTTCCTCAACACGCACCTCTGGATCGGCATCACAGTGGTAGTCTCTCCAATTGTCGATCCACCTCAAGAAGACCTCCTGCAACTTCTCTGCCGGAGTCATCTCTTGCGCCCGCAAGACCTTGTCCCGGTAAATCACATCCTGAAGGAGCTTTAATTCTTCGTTTCTGGCCGCTTCCAATTCCATTGTTTCCCGAGGCTCTACGACCATCCCTAGTCCAGATTCAACTGCCGAATCACTTCCGCACCCGCCGTTTAATCAACTCATCTGCCACCACCGCCACCAACAAAACCACGCCTACAATGAGAAACTCCATGTGCGACTTCAACCAATCGACCAGGTTGATCATATTCTTGAGAAGTTGCATCACCGCTGTGCCGATCACAACCCCCACGATCGTTCCTTCACCGCCGCGAAGACTGCATCCACCGAGCACTGCTGCCGCAATCGCATAAAGTTCGTAGAAATTTCCAAAGTCACTCGGCTGGGCCGAATTTCCATTGAGAATAAAGAGGAGCCCCCCAAAGGCCGCGAGCATCGAGCAAATCACATAAGAAAAGATCACCATTAGGTCGGTATTGACGCCACTCAAGCGGGTCGCCTCCTCATTGTTGCCGAGAGCGAACAGGTAGCGACCCCAGATCGTCTTGTTCAGAAAGACCCACGCAATCACCGCGACTACGACCAAAATCAGGAAGGGATAAGGAATCCCAAATTTGTCCGTGACCGCGATCGCCTCCGTCCCCCAGACCCGGAACGCTTCGTGCTCCCCTCCAAATCCTTGCGACTGGTCCTCCGCGAGTCCCCGCGTCGCACCTCGAAAGATCAGCAAGCTACAGAGCGTTACGACAAAGGGCTGCAGCTTGAGCTTCGTGATGAGAAATCCATGCCAGAGCCCGATGCACAAGGCCACCAACATCGCCACCACAACAGCATCGCCCGGTGACCATCCCTGCTTCATCACCAACCACGGAACACCGCAACCGACGAGGCAGACAACCGATCCAATCGAAAGATCGATCCCGCCCGTAATGATAACAAAGGCCACCCCGATCCCCAACAAACCATACAGACCCGTTCGCTCGAGCAACTTTCCCTGGTTGTAGCCCCCAAGAAAATTATCCCCCAAGATGGCGGTGGCGACGTAAATCACGATCATCGTGATCAGGATCCCTTTAATTTTTTTCATCTTAATCTGCTTTGTTTGATACTCCTCCCGTAGCCAATTCCATGATGGCCTTTTCGCTAAAATCCTCACGGTCCAATTCCCCCGTGATCCGCCCTTCGTGCATCACGAGGGTGCGATCCGCCATCCCCATGATCTCCTCCATCTCGCTGGAAACAAACAAAACCGCCATCCCCTCGCGGGCAAACTGCTCCATGAGTAAATAGATTTCCTCCTTCGCTCCGATATCAATTCCTCGCGTCGGCTCGTCGAGAAGCAAGACCTTGGGCTTCAAGGCCAACCACTTGGCGAGGACAATCTTCTGCTGGTTTCCACCTGAGAGAAAGCGGGCCAACTGCCACGCACCCGGCGTCTTCACGCTCAGGGCCGCCGTCATCTCCGCTGCCAATTCGTCCTCCTTCCTCGTATTCAGGAATGGTCCCCAAGCGTCCCGCCGGAGCGAGGCCAGGCTCATGTTCTCCTTCACTGCCATATCGAGGATGAGCCCCTGCCCCTTCCGGTCCTCCGGCACCAGCGCGAGGCCGCGGCCAAGAGCCTCCCGTGGAGAACGAGGCAAGCCCCTTTGCCCCATGATCGATATCTCTCCGCCAAGAGCGGGCCGGGCTCCGAACAAGGCCGCCAACATCTCACTCCGTCCGGCACCGACCAAGCCCGCGACCCCGACGACTTCGCCCGCCCGCACCTCAAATTCGAGCGGATTCGACGGGTGCTCCACCGTCCGCAAGCCATGGACCGAAAGCGCCACCTCTCCGAGGTCATGCGCGGTCCGTCGATAAAACTGCGAAACATCACGCCCTACCATGAGACGAACCATGGCATCATGCTCAACCTCGGTCCGCTCGAGCGTGCCCGCATTTTCACCATCTCGAAAGACGACCACCCGGTCAGCTAATTCCTGAACCTCCCCGAGTCGATGGGAAATGTAAATCACGCTCACCCCATTCTCGCGGAGATCGCGGATGACTTCGAAGAGCCGCTCGGACTCGCTCAGCGACAAACTCGAGGTCGGCTCGTCCATAATGATCACCTTGGCATCCGTCGACAGCGCTTTGGCAATTTCAACCAGCTGTTGTTTGCCAAGGGGCAGATCGCTCAGCAAGGTGTCCGGCGAGACATCGAGGCCCACCAGTTTAAGAACCCGCACCGCCTCCCGCTCGATCAGCCCTTGGTCAATCCAGCCGAACTTTCCCGGCTCACGCCCCAGAAACATGTTGGCCGCCACGGTCAGGTTGTCAGCCAGGTTCAACTCCTGGTGAATCAGCGCGATCCCAGCCTTCTGGGCATCCTGAACTCCCGAAAATCGGACCAGCTTGCCATCAACCCACAGCTCTCCCTCATCCGCTTGCTGGACCCCGGCAAGAATCTTCATCAGGGTGCTCTTCCCCGCCCCGTTCTCACCGATCAAGGCCACCACCTCAGCGGGGCACACCTGCAAATCCACTCCCAAAAGAGCGACGACACCGGGAAAGCGTTTCGTAACCTTCCTGACCTCCAGGAAAGGTTCCGCCATTACTTCCCGAGCTTGGAATTAAGGTCCTTCCAAAAGGACTCCACGTTGTCCTTCCGAATCTGGCGTGCCGGAATATCAATAAAATTGCTCGCAGGAATCACCGTCTTGTCGCCCTTGGAAAGCGCGTGGAGAACTTTGATCGAGCGATAGCCATACTCATAAGGATCCTGCACGACTGTTCCAAACACCGCACCATCCTTGATGGCCTGCAGCGTGACCTCGTCCTCATCAAAACCAATCACTTTGACCTCCCCGACCCGATCAGCCTGCTTGAGGGCCTCCAGAATGAGGGGTGGATTGTAGGCAAAAAGACCAACCATCGCATCGACTCCTTCGTGCTTCGTCAGCATATCTTCCACGTTCGCTTTTCCTTTCGCACGGTCAAATTGGTCCGTCAGGGTCGCAAGCACAGTGTACTTCTCCCCGGTCTGCGCTTCCCCCGGAGGATCGTAGCGGCTGGCATCCTTTTCCCGCTCGAGGAGACAATCGATGACTCCCTGACGACGGCGCTTGGCATTGTCCTGCTCCAAGCGACCGATGAAGAGAACCACCTCACCTCCGTTGGGAATCGCTTCCTTCACAAGTTCACCACACATCCACCCGGCATCATAATTATCCATCCCCACGTAGACCTGACGCTTCGTCGTGGGAGCATCGGTATCCATCGTAATCAGGATCGAATTCTCAGCCACCTCATCGAACAAGCCAGCTTGGTTAATCGGGTCAATCGCCGCAACGGCAATCCCGTCCACTCCTTTCGAGAGCAGATCCTCAAGCTTCGACTTCTGGTCGTCACTTGAAGACGGCATGAGCACTTCCACCTCCACCCCGAGTTCCTTCGCCGCATCCTCACCCCCCTTTTTGCAAATGTCCCAGAATGACGCCACTCCGGTGGTCACCAAAGCATACGAATTCCCAGCCTCGTCGGACTTCTCAGAATCGTCACAACCTGCCAAGAGAACCAAACCTGCCAACATTCCTCCTAATCGCGTCATTTTCATACCGACATCCAAGGCCACCACGCCCCTCCAGGCCAGCGAAAAATAAGGGATCACGAACCTCCCCTTATCGAAACTGCCCCGCTTCCTCGGAAAACCGATAATCAGCTCCCCCAAGCCGCTCGATCAACTTCGCCTGATCCAAGCCATGTGTTTTGCACAAATCAGCGAGCGAACTCGCATTGTTCCGCAACTCGGTATTGACCAAGCCCACGAGGAGGTGTGGATCCATAGTGCCAAAGGTTTTCAGGTTCATCTCGGCCCGATGAATAAGGGTGAATCGGGTTGACAGCGAGCGCATTTTAAGTCAACACCTCGCCGCGCGGCGTCGGTAACGTCGCAACCCTAACTTTTAAGGGCATCCCATGAAAAAAGACATCCATCCTGACTACCATCCCGTAGTCTTCGCAGACATGACCACCGGTCACCGCTATATCACCCGTTCCACTGCTAAGTCTGATAAGACTGAGGAGATCGACGGAGTTGATCATTTCGTGATTTCGATGGGCCTCACCGCTGATTCCCACCCCTTCTACACTGGTCAAAGCACCTTCGTGGATACCGAGGGACGCATCGACAAGTTCCAAAAGCGTTTCGGCACGGTCAAGCGTGTCAAGAAGCCCACTCGCGGCTAAACGAAGGAATCTTTTTATTCTTTTCGACAAAGGCGGCTCTTCACGGAGTCGCCTTTTTCATTTACCTCTCAAGCCATGGACGAAGCCGTCGAAAAATTACTCCCCGCCATCGAGGAACAATTAGTCTCGCCCGAGACTCCCTACGTAAAGGAGGCCTACGAGCGGATCTTGGAAGAACCCGATATCGAAGAGGAAGAAGCCAAAGCGATGCTCGCCTTTTGCCTCGCCGATGAACTCGAAGTCATGATGGTCTCGGAACGGCCCTTCGATGCCGAGCGCTACCAACTACTTCTCAGTCTCCTCCCCGTCATGCCGGAGGGACGATAGGACAGAAGTAAATTGCTCTTTCGCCCGAGCCAATTCCACCCTAGAATCCACCGTAATGGGCATCTTCGACAAACCCCGCCTCAAGCGAGTTAAAAAGGGAAGCGACAACCTTCCTGATGATCTTTGGACCAAGTGCCCCGACTGCGGGGAGTTGATCCACACTCTTGACCTCAAACAAAATCTCTTGGTGTGTACTAAGTGTTCCCACCACTTTTTGATGGGAGCCTTCGACCGCTTCAAACTCATTGCCGACGAGGGAACCTTTGAAGAAACCGAAGGCGACCTTATTTCGACCAATCCACTCGGCTTCAGCAACTACGCCGAGAAGACCGAACTCCTCCGCGCCAAGACCGGACTCAAGGACGCCGTCGTCACCGGAAAACTCGAAATCGGTGGACACCCAGCGATGGCTGCCGTGATGGATTTCAAATTCTTCGCCGGCTCCATGGGATCCGTCGTCGGTGAAAAAATCACCCGGGCCATCGAACAAGCGACCGCCGAAAAATGCGCTATTCTCATCTTCTCATCCTCATCCGGCGCACGCATGCAAGAGGGTATGCTTTCTCTCATGCAGATGGCAAAAACCTGCGGAGCTCTCGCCCTCCATGCTGAGGCCAAGCTCCCTTACATTTCCGTTTTCACTCATCCCACCACGGGTGGTGTCACGGCTTCCTTTGCCACCATCGGCGATATTAATATCGCCGAACCAAAATGCATGATCGGCTTCGCCGGTCCTCGCGTGGTCAAGGAAACAACTCACCAAGATCTTCCTCCCGGCTTCCAAACGGCCGAGTTCATGCTCGCGCACGGCTTGGTCGATGCCATCGTCCCGCGGCGTGACTTACGCAAAAAACTCATCAGCCTTTTGAGTTACACCATACCGCAAAAGTAAGTTTTACAAGTCGGCCTACTGCTTCGTCAGCACGCGCGGAGGACTGGTATTTCCATGACGATCCACCGCACTCACTGCGATGGCATCCGGCACTCCGGTGAGCGTGATTTTTGTTCCGGCAGTCACGGTCCTCATTCGCCAAGTCTCTCCAACGCGGACTTGAATCGCGTATTTTTGGCATCCGGTAATCGGACTCCAGGTAACCGAGACATTCTTACCAGATCCGCTCGCCTTGACGTTTGGAGTCGCAGGCGGCTTGTTGCTAATCCACGGCATCGGCGGCACCAGAGCAGGCTCCTGATAAAAGTTTTTCACGAGCGCATTGCTGATACCGCCTTTGTTGTTCATCAGTGATTTCATGCTCCAAAAAACATGGCCCACATAATTTTTACCCACGCTCCTTGTCAGTGACACCTGATTAACAATCTCACTCGCAGGCCGACCAGGGTCTTCAGTTGAACTGATCCGAGCCGAAGCTATCCCGGGCCAAACCGGACGGGTCCCCTGCGAACGCCACCACGCCAAAAGTCGGCTAAAGCTCTGAGGACTGTTGATCCGCCAATACAATTGTGGCGAGAGATAATCGCACCATCCTTGTTGGAGCCATTTTCGGGAATCGGCCGACAAGTGATGATAGGAATCAATCGACGCCGTTGTTCCAGCGGGAACACCTGGTCGCCAAATTCCAAAAGGGCTAATCCCGACCCTAACCCAGGGCTTCTTCGCCTTCACCGAGGAATACATGCGCTCCACAAATC
Source organism: Akkermansiaceae bacterium (assembly GCA_047629805.1). Lineage (GTDB taxonomy): Bacteria > Verrucomicrobiota > Verrucomicrobiia > Verrucomicrobiales > Akkermansiaceae > SW10. Next base: position 22,395 of record JBLHUR010000051.1, read on the forward strand.
CATCGACCGCAATCCGACGCGCCGCTGGCGACTTGCCATCGGGAAAAACCTGTTTCGCCCGCCCCTTCGAATCTACATCAGGATAGGGATAGAAATAATCATCAATGTGAACCCCATCGACGTCGTAACGATTCACAACATCCATAATCACCGAAAGGGCCCGCTGCTGCGTGAAGGAACTCGAAGGATCCATCCACTTGTAACTCTTAAAATTCCGAATGACCGAGGGATGAGTCTTCACGACGTGGTTCTTGGCCGTCGGAATATTCTTGTTAGGAAGTGCCCGAAACGGATTGAACCAAGCATGCACTTCGATGCCACGCGCATGCGCTTGTTGGATACAATAAGCGAGCGGGTCGTATCCCGGGGAGCGCCCCTGGGTCCCACTAATCCAATGACTCCAAGGCTCGTAGCGGGATTGATAAACCGCGTCGGCATTCGGGCGAACCTGAAAGATGATCGCGTTCATTTTCATCGAGGCTGCTCGATCCAAAATGGCAATCATTTCCGCCCGCTGCGTGCTCGATGCCATCCCCTTCCGCGATGGCCAATCGATGTTATAAACGCAAGCCACCCACGCCGCTCGAAATTCCCGGGGAACCATCGGGGCCCGCTCCGTCGTCGGGACATAGCGCTGTGCGGAAACGGACCCAAGAAGAACTGCAGCGAGGAGAAAGATCCTTAACATTTGCTAAAACAATCGGGCTCTTCCAAGAAACTACAAGGGCAATCGGCTCCGGATACGGTAGAATCCGAAGAGATTCGAGGTAGCGCCCTTTGTATTCATATTCATTCTTGGGCAAGCCCCCATAGCCCCAGTTATCCGCCTCGGTGTTCCAAAGGTGACCCTTCACCGGCAATCCGTGACCCCCAAACTCACCCACCACCTTTAGGTAATCCTTGAATCGCGATTCATCGAATGGAAAGGCCGGCTCCGGGTAGGCGTGCATGTCCGCAATGTCTCCCACGGGCCAAAAATTTCCCCCGCTCGCGATATTGACATGACGGGTGGAATCACGCTTTACCGTCCACTCACCCACTTCCACCGTGTTGTGCTGGCCCCAAACTTCATTAAAGGGAACCCACACCACGATGCTGGGATGACTCTCCAAATCGGTAATCATTTCATCAAGTTCAGCCATGTATTGCTCGTGCGCGGCAACGGGCCATTCGCGGTCTTCTGGATGCGGACGAAGGAAGGTCCACTTCGGACTCAGTCCTCCACTCACCTGACCCTACCACACCAACATTCCCACTTGATCACAGTGCGTATAAAACCGGCGCGGCTCCACTTTGATGTGCTTCCGAATCATATTAAAGCCCGCCTCTTTCAAATACCGGACGTCGAAAAGGAGCGCCTCATCCGATGGCGGAGTCAGCGTGTCCTAAATACCCAAGAGACAAAGAAAGGGAGATCAAACTGAGTGCTAATTTCATAGACTGGAACTCTTAGGCTCCGGTATTCAGCCAGCAACACAATTCCTCAAGCAGGAACTTATCGCGCCAAGTCCTCTTAACCAAAACCGCCCTCTCGTCTCCTCGTGAAAAATCAGGGACCTTTTGTACTCATCTAAAACCACCGCCTCGATTCGCGCAAATCCCCCGAGCCATCGCCCCATTGGCCTCATTACCTCTTTGAAAATTGGCGTAAAACCACTCATAGAAAACCCATCACATTACCCATTCTCCCTACCTCCTTGACCCCAAAAACGAATCACCCCGAGCTAACCCTTTAAAATTAGGCCTTTCCAAGCCACCTCAACCCAAGCGATAAAGCCCCCTCCTGATTTCCTCTGGCACAAAACTCTCTCTCTCTCGTGTTTCATATCTCTCTTTCCTCATGGACGACCCCAAAAAACTACACCGTCGACGCATTCTTTTGGAGATCGAAACCGCCATCGCTCCAGGTCGCGATATGCTCCGGGGCATCGCCAAATTTTCCGGCGAAATCCACCGCTGGGACATCCACCACAACGCCGGAAACTGGGCCCTCCATGGAAGCATTTCGGGCCCCTCTCATATCGAGCCTATTTCACCCGACCGCCACATCGATGGCGTCATCACGCGCATCTACGATGAAGCCGGACGCAAGCGCGCCCACGAGCTCATTTCACAAAGCATCCCCGTCGTCGATATCCTCGGCGATCACAACGACCGCTCTCTCCCCCTTGTCCATACCGACGACAATGCCATCGCCAAAGTCGCTCTCCGCCATCTCATCGAACAAGGCTTCGGACGCTTCGCCTTTTGCGGCATCGCCGACACCCGCTGGTCCGACGAACGCGGAAAATGTTTCACCCAAGAAGCCGAAAATCTCGGCGTCCAAGTCCCCTCATTCACCGTTTCAAAATCACATCAAGAACACGACCAAAGCGATTCCGAACGGATCGAGGAATGGCTCAAAACCCTCACCCTTCCCCTTGGTATCTTCGTCTCCTGCGACCACATCGCCCCCCTCCTCCTCAACGCCTGCGCCCGCCTCGGCTTCATTATCCCCGAAGCCCTCGCCGTCGTCGGAGTGAACAACGACACCGTCGCCTGCAATGTCTGCAGCCCCACCCTCTCCAGCATCGACGCCTCCCACTTCGAAGTCGGCTACCGCGCCGCCCGGCTCCTGAACGACCTCCTCGAAGGAATCCCCCCAGAATCCGACACCGTCCTCGTGCCACCCAGCCGCCTCGTCGTCCGTGGCTCCTCCGGCGAACTCGCCATCAGCGACCCCCTCATCGCCCGCGCCGCCCGCTTCATCAATCGTAACGCCGGCAGCCCGATTGGAGTCGATGACGTCGTTTCCTCAGTCCCCCTCTCCCGCCGCGAACTCCAGCGCCGCTTCCGCAGCGTCACCGGCCGCACCATCCACGCCAGCATTCTCGACGCTCGCATGAACATCGCGAAACGCCTCCTCGGCAACCCCGAATACACCGTCGATGCCGTCGCCGAATTGTCCGGCTTCGGCAGCCGCCAACACTTCGCGAAAACTTTCAAAACTCAAACTGGCGTCACCCCCGCCAAATACCGCCGCGAGCAAACCATCCGCTAATCCTCTCAACCATGAAGCACCTCCTCTTTATATTAATCCTGACAGCCATCCTCCGCGCCGACACTCCGGAAGAAATCGCAAAGCGCGTCGTCACCAACGAGGAAGCCGTTCTCAAACTCACCCCTGGCCTCAAAAAACTCGCCAATCAAATCGCAGAAGGCCTCCACACCCAAAGCTTCCCCGCTGAGTGGAAGGCTCAACTCAAAGAAGGCAGCACTTGGCAAAACGCCTCTTTTGGCACCCTCTCAGGTACTTTCAACGGCCCCAATTTTGTCACCCTGACCAAGTTCGAAGGACTCCTCAAACACCCCGACGGCTCCCTCACCGGAATCAAAGCCAAACAAAAGATGACCTGGATGGTGAAGCCAAATGACCAGTTCAGCCTTCTCGATTGGAAACCACTCGCCTTCGAAGCAGTTCAAGCTCCCCGCGCTCTCTTTCAAGAGGTCACCTCAACCGCCATTCCCTCCGACTACGAGCGCAACGAAGCCCGCCGCAGCGCTCACCAGGAAATCACCCGACAAGCCCTCGCCGAAAAAAGGCTCATGCTCCCGAAGCGCGAATACGCCGACCTCCCGGACATGTCGAGCGCCTACCAATATCCCTCCGTCAGTGTCGTTGACTACAATTGCGATGGCCACGATGACTTCTTTATCACCGCCCGCTACACCGAACCTCAACTCTTCAAAAACAAAGGCGACGGCACCTTCGAAGATGTCTCCATTGAGTCAGGCCTCACCCCGGGACACTGCGTCAACTTTGTCCTCTTCGCCGACTTCGATAACGATGGCGACCCCGACGCCCTCGTCTGCCGCTCCCTCGAACCCACCCTTTACTACCAAAACCACAAAGGCCGTTTTGAAAACGTCACCCACAAGCTCTGCGACCTCGGCGAGCAATTCTTCGTCGTCTCCGCCTCCGCCGCCGACCTCAACCGCGATGGACTCCTCGACGTCTACCTCACCACCTACACCCCCGGAACCGACGTCAATCCCATCTGGAAAGAACGCTACCTCCCACCCGCCGATGCGGCCCACCTCACCGAGATCTCAAAAACCTCCCACCCCTACTTCGACGATCACGGAGCCCCGAACCTCCTCCTCATGAACCGCGGAAATGGCCGCCTTGAACGCGCTGGTGGCGATGTCGTAAAACTCTGGCGAAAAAGCTACCAACCTGTCTGGGCCGATGTCGATAACGACGGCGACGACGATCTCTACGTCTGCAACGACTTCTCCCCCGATAGCTTCCTCCGAAACGACACTCCAAAAGGTGCCGCCGAACCCGTCTTCACCGAGGCCTTTAAAGAGACCTTCCCCGATCGCGAAATGGCCTTTGGCATGGGAGCCTCCTTTGGCGACTACGACAACGATGGCGACCTCGACCTCTTCGTCTCCAACATGTATTCCAAAGCGGGCAACCGCATCATCAGCCTCGTCGGAAAAGTCGATCCACGCATCAAGGTCGCGGCCCGCGGAAATTTTCTCTCTCAAAACACCAAGGGGAAATTCCACCAAGTCGCGAAACCCGACGCCGACGAAACCCGCACCGGCTGGTCCTTCGGCGGTCAGTTTGCCGACTTCAACAACGACGGCCTCCTCGATATCTACGTCCCCTGCGGCCTCTATTCCGCACCCAAGGAAGTTGCGACCGAGGTCGATTTGTGAAGTTGCTTCTGGAGCACGGTCGTGCTCACCGATCCCACCCAGTCCGAGGAGTTTCGTACTTCCAAATACTGGAAATCCCCCCTCCTCGATTTCCAACTCCGCGTCCAACAACCCGACGCCAAAGGCCCAGCCTACCGGAGTAATTCCCTTAGCGGAAACGAGCGCAACCGACTCCTTCTGGCCGGCGCGAATCGCTTCCTCGATCACTCCTTGGTCAGCGGAATAGACGCCAAGGAAGACGCCCGTTCCTTCGCCCTCACCGACTTCGACGAGGACGGCTGGACCGACATCATCCTCGCCAGTGCCAATGCCCCGCGCCTCCGGATCTTCCGCAACCGCCTTGCGGACCTCGGTCACAAGGGCCGCTCCATCCCGCTCACCCTCACCGGCACAACCTCAAACCGCGATGCCATCGGGACCCTCGTCACCCTCGAAACCAGCAAGGGAAAGCGAGTTTTCAGAAAGTCGCTCGGAGAAGGACTCTCCGCACAAAACTCCGCGAAAATCCCCCTAACGCTGGCAGAAGGAGAGACCCTGAAAAAAATCACCCTCCGCTGGCCCTCCGGAAAAGTCAGTGAGCACCCCATCGAAAACGACCCAAAGAAACTCTCCTTCACCGAGCCCCCCGGCAACTAATCACGCACCCTCCTCTTCAGCAACCTCAGCTGCGAAAGAGTCGGCGTTCCTTTCATAGCATCGAGCACCCTGCCATCACGATCCAAAATGAAGGTTGAAGGCAGCGGATACTCACCAAAGGTTTTCTTCATGAGGTCCTCGACCTGCTCCTTCTGGGTTGCCGTAGAATCCTGCAAAATTTCATAGGAAGGATTCATCTCCTTCTGAAATTTCGCCAACTTCGCGCCATCATCCGCTGGGTCAATAGGCACTGCGTAGTAGCCAATTCCATCTCCCCCTTTCTCAACCAGCATTTTAAAATGAGCGACCTCTCCCCGACACACCGGACACCAGGTGGCGAGAGTCACCACGACATTTAGCTCCTCCCCCACCGGTAAATCGAGACGGTCATTTAAGGGAGCCTTTGTCCTCTTCTCCGGGAGCGCCACCGCCTTCAAATTTTCGATCATCGCCTCACCTTCCTCAGGATTTTCAAATAGGGTGACCCGTTTTCCCGCTTTTAAAGTCCCCACTTCTGTCCGCTTCCCGGAGGGCCAAATCACGACGACCTTCCGAGCTTCGCCCGCTTGCCCCAACCCAATGGTGAGGGTGTTGCTGTTCTGCGCGGCGAAGCCATCGCCCGCGCGTAATTCGCGGCGGAGGTTCATCTCGCCGGCTTCAAGAAGAAGGTGCGCGCCGAAGGCATCGCGGCTGCTCCACTCTTCGCTCGCCTCACTGCTCCGATTTCCTCCCACCAAGCGGATCGCCACGGAGTTCCCGCCATCCTCGATCTCGTTATGAAACAATTGTAATTGAGGATTGTTGGTATTTGTCAGGACAAGATCGTTCCGTCCGTCGTGATCAAAATCCAGAAAGGCAAAGGCCCGGCCATCCGCCAAGCTGTCGATTCCAGTCACTCCTGATATGTCTTCGAAGCCCTTCCCGCCGCGATTCAAAAAGACGCTGTTCCTTTCATTCCCACTAAAAGAATGACTTCGTAAAACAATCTCACCCTCGACCTTTCGACTGGTGTCAATCACTCCCGGCATGCTGGCATACTGGCGAGGATCGACTCCCTCTTCTGCGAATTTCTGATTCAAGTTAACATCCGAGCGCACGACCGAGCGCCAAAGGCTACTTCACAAATCTACCGCCGTCTCAGTCTCGGCGGGCGGAGTGTAGAGCCCGTTCGCAACATAGAGATCAAGGAAGCCGTCGTTATCCAAATCTGCAAACTGCCCCCCCCAAGACCAACCCGCTTTGGCAGCATCAAGCTTCGTCGCTTCAAAGCTCTCCCCCTTGTTCTTGAGCAATTTATTTCCAGTCACGCCCTCATACATCCGCTTTTCCAAGCCCTCGAACATCGAGGTGATACGGCTCCCTGCTTTGGAATACATATAGGTAAAGTAAGGATCCTGGAGGCCATCATTATTGTAGTCGCCGAGCGTCACGCCCATCCCGAATCCCTGCAATTCATCACCGGCAAGATCATGAGTCACATCGGTCAATTTGCCCTCGTCATTCCTAAAAATAAAGTCCGGAGCATAGTCGTTGGCAACAAAGAGATCGGGATCTCCATCGTTGTCATAGTCTGACCAAGTCGCTTGGAAAGAAGAGAGCCAAAGTTCGGCCCCGTTAGCTTCTATGGCCTTTTTAAAACGTCCCCCACCTTGATTTATCAGGAGAACATTGGGCGGGCCGGTGAGACGAAAGACCGGGTGATCTTTTCCACGCCGCCGCTTCCATTCCTCCTGTTCTTCCGGCGAGAGGAACTGTCGTGCAAGAATGTTTTGCGGCTTGGAGATTGGGAGACGGTACGTCGAAATATAGAGATCCAGTAGCCCGTCACCGTTGACATCGGCACTCGCCATCGACGACGTCCAGTAAGGAAGTTCTTCCTCAAGATCGAGGTCGGTTTGATCCTCAAATCGTCCACCCACGTTGACATAATATCGCCCGCGCTCGAGACTGCGACCGATAAAGACATCCTGATCTCCGTCATTATCAAAGTCCGCAAAAAGGGAGCAATTACAAACCCCATCGAGATCCAGCCCCACGCGCCCGGCAATGTCCTCGAAGGTGCCATCGCCCCGGTTTCTCCACAACTGATTCCTCCCCCACCGCGCGGTCACATAAAAATCATCCCAGCCGTCACGATCGATATCGACCACCGAAACCGAGGTGTGTTGGTCGAGCGAATCCCAGCTTGCAATGTAGATCCAGTAATCCTTGGGATAAGCGAACTTGGTCCCCCCCGTGAAGAAAACCTCGCGAATGTAGCGATCATGAATCGAATCCCGGGCCTTTGTGAGATCCTCCGGCGTGGTGAGTGCGCGATCGAGAACCTCTGAAAAGAGAGGCCTGGAACTGACGAGTGTGCCGAGTTCTTTGCTTTCAATTCGCGAGACCAACCAATGATCGTTTTCCTTCAGCCAGGAGACCTTAATTTTTCCTTTCCAGGCTCCTTGTTTCCCATCGACGGTCACCCCTCGGAGACTCACTTTCAGATCGGTTGAAAAACTTCCCGGCTCGGCTCCCAAGGTTCCTTTTAAGGTTCCCAGACCAACATGATCGAAAGCCAAGACCTTAGACAGGAGCCCCGTCCACATCCCCGTCGGAGCCTCTTTCATCGTCGATTCTTCCGAGGAAGTGGTCCAGCTGGTGAAAGTGATTTGACTGGAACCAGGATCCTCGCCTGCCGCAGGGACCCCGACATCAATGAAGGTCGCACCTTCCGTAAAAAGCTGGGGATCCCACGAGAGATCCAAGTTTTTGATCGCTCGTTTCAGGCGGCTCATCTGCCCCGTCAAGTCGCCGATCACCTCCTCAGTTGCCACCATCGTCGTGTAGGTCTCATCTGCCGATATCGATCCTCTGCCAGCCGACACTTCCACTTTCTCCTGGCAGGCGCTCGACGCGCCCAGAACGACGCTAAGCAACGCGGTGCTTACCAAACACTTGAAATTCCGAATGAGACGTCGTGTTTCCATAGATTCGCAGTGGTAGATTTACCCAACAAGAGGAAGGGACACGCATTGCACCTGCCGCCCTCAAGGTCCGCACACCTTCGCCCATAAACATCCCATATTTCGAGACCTTTGCGCGATTCGTTCCGTATTTGGCATGAATTGACCTTTTTGAAACAAACCGAATCACCGCCATCTTCAGATCTACAAGCATCTCAAAGATTTTCGAGTCTCCTCGTAAAATTTGACCCAACCAAGCCACTCCCTCATCATTCCCCCCCGAGGAAGGGGAGAAATCTCTTCCAAGTAAATCCATGAAAACAAAAGTCTATCTTGCCCTTGCCTCGTGCGCAGCCATGCAACTTGGCAGCGCAGCTACAATCTCCCATCGTTACTCCTATAATGATGGAGCCGAACTCGTCGATTCAGTCGGCGGCAACACCGGAACGCTCCAAAACGGAGCCACCGTCAGCGGGGGTGCTCTCCAAATGACTGGTCTGGGCACCAACACGGGTGGCAACCACATGGGCTTCACCAACGTTGTCGGTATCGGAAGCAACTTCGGAGCCTCCGGAGTCTCCATCGAGTCATGGTATACCGATTCCGGCACCGGCACCTGGGGAAAGCTTTTCCACTTTGGAGATCCCAACTCCGGACTGGAGCTCGGATATACCCATGCCCGTGGAAACGGAGAGCAAAGCGGCCTTGATCGCGACGGCACCAAGCTCTTTGGTGAACAGGTCACTCAGAATGTTCAGCACCTCATGTCCATCACGGTTTCCTCGGATGGAAATCTCAACCTCTGGATCGACGGAGACCAGAAGCTGACTGATGTCGATACCAACGACCTCTCCAGTGTCACCTCGAACTTCGAAGGAATCGGAGCAACCAGTTGGAACGATCCCGGCATGACCGGCTCAGTTGATGAGTTGCGCATCTGGTCTGGAGAGCTTTCCGCTTCGCAAGTCGCGCTCAACCTTGCCGCTGGTCCCGACCTAGTCGCCGTGCCCGAACCCAGCGGAATGCTCCTGGCATTGGCTGGCACCTTATTGGCCTTCCGTCGCCGTCGCACATAACTCGGCCATCGGTGGGTAGAAATTCTCTCAAGACCCGCTTCCCTAACGGAAGCGGGTCTTTTTTGCTCAAAAGCTTCCATCATTGGCACAAATCAGCAAAAATGATTGGAAGTAAAACCATCTAATCCTTTTCACCTAAAAGACTTAGAAACATCGGGGCGGGCGATCTAATTTTTGACAACAGGACCCACTCCAAGTTAATCTCCCGAGTTACCAATTATCTTTTCTGCCCACAAACCGTAGCTCACATGCAAAATCGAAAATCTCTCATCCGAGCATCATCGATGCTCGCCCCGCTGGTCCTGTGCTCTCTGCACGCGGCCACTCTTGTCAACCGATGGTCCTTCGACACTGATCTAGACGGCACTCTCGTAAATAACATGACCGTTGACTCCGTGGGCGGAAACAGCGGCATCCTCCAAAACGGTGCCACAGTCGAGCTCGGCCAACTCACCCTATCGGGACTTGGCACTGGCACCGCCGCGAACCTGATGGCCTTCACTAATCCCATCGCCATCGGAGCGAATTTCGGAGCTGTCGATGGTGAAGGAGTCACGATCGAAACTTGGTATACCGACACCGGAACCGGAACTTGGGGCAAGCTCTTCCACTTTGGGACAAACGCCGCAGGCCAGGAACTGGGCTACACGCACATGCGCGGAAACGGCGAAATGAGTGGAATCGACCGTGACGGAGCCAAGCTTTTCAATGAGCAAGTCTCTCTCAATGAAGAGCATCATCTGGTCGTCACCGTGACTGCCGACGGAGATCTCAATGCCTGGGTAGATGGCGAAAAGAAAGTCACCAACAGCGATACCAATGACCTCGCCAATGTCGGAACTGATTTTGAAGCCATTGGGGCCACCAGTTGGAATGATCCCGGCATGACCGGGACCGTGAACGAATTCCGAATCTGGGAAGGCACGCTCTCACCCGCCGAAGTAGCGGCCAGTTTGGCAAGCGGGCCGAACACCCTCTTTGTCATTGAGGATTCCGATACCGACGATCTCCCTGATTCCTACGAACTCGCGCAAGAGGGCATTACCGATCTCACCCAACTCGACGGAACAAAGAACGGTCCCGGTCCAGGCGCCAACACGGGAGACTTCGATGGCGATGGCCTCACTGATCTGGAGGAACTAAGCGCCGAAACCGACCCGACCAAGGCAGACACCGACGAAGATGGCCTCGACGATGGACCGGAGGTCAAGCTTCACTTAACCGACCCTCTCAACAACGACTCTGATGGAGATACCCTTCTCGATGGAGCAGAAGTGAATACCCATAACACCAGCCCCATCCTCGTTGACACAGACGGAGACTTTTACAACGACGACGTCGAAGTCGCAAATAGCACCCTTCCTGACGATGCCAACTCACCAGCACCTTTCGTCGGCACCCAACTGGCCCACCGATGGTCATTTACCACCGGTGCCCAAGAGCTTGCCGATTCAGTCGGTGGCAATACCGCCATTCTCTTTGGCGATCCCGAATTGACCGGAAATCAAATCAACTTCGACGGTCTGGAAATCGGACCAGATGCCGATAGCTTTGGCTTCACTGAAGAAGTCGGAGTCGGCGACAATTACTTCGCCAGCGGAGTCACGCTCGAAACTTGGTATACCGACAGCGGAACCGGCACCTGGGGTAAGCTTGCCGTATTTGGAAATGGAACCGACGCGACAAACTTCAACTACAACCTTCAGAGGGGTCCTGACAATGTCTCCAGCATCCAGTACCCTGGTGCTGATTTCTCCGACGAAACCCGGCCAGCTTTGAACGAAGAACATCACCTTGCTCTCACCATCACCCCCGGCGGTGAGGTCAATGCCTGGATCGATGGCCAACATGTCAATACGGGTGATCCCTTGGGTGACGGGGTCAACCTCGGCACGATCCCCGCGACCTTCGAACGCGTCGGAGCCTCCGCTTGGAATGACGCAGGGATGAGCGGCTCAGTCAACGAGTTCCGCGTCTGGAAAGGGACCCTTTCGGCTGAAAATGTCGCCGAGAATTTCACCAACGGACCAGACATTCTTACCGGAGGCAGCGGGCTGGAAATCACCGCAAGCTCGCACAACCCAATCAACGGTTCCGTGACCTTGACCTTCAATTCCATTGCCGGTCGCACCTACCGCATTGACCGCTCACCCGATCTCATCAGCTGGCTGGACGTCGAGGAAGGATTGGTAGCCAATGCCGATTCCACCACCTTCGTCGATAACACCGCGAATGGACCAAAATTATTCTACCGAATCGTAGACGTCTCGAACCAGTAGATACCGATTCGATCCCATTCTTCCCAAAGCGCCGGATGCCCAGAGCGGCTCTCCGGCGCTTTGTTTCAAGGCCCCACTG
>JBLHUR010000052.1:0-33556 GCA_047629805.1 Akkermansiaceae bacterium
CGAGCGTCGAGAACCGCCGTCTCGGCAGCATCAAAGAGGAAAAGTTTTTCGCCATCAGCCGGCCTGAAGCCGAGGGTCGCCTCGTCGATCAGGAGAAGGGCTCCAGGGGCAAGCGGCCCAGCCGCGAGCGGGTGCTCGCGCAACGGATCAGCGCCAGCCGAGATGATGATCCCTGCCAGCTCGATATCGGCTGGCCCGTTGTTGATGAGCTCTACCCAAAAGCTGGCCTCGGTCGCGGGCGGCACCTCATTGAATGAAAGCACTGGCCCGGCGCCCGGATCCACCCCGGCGATTTCCACATCGAGCTCAGCCCCGAACACGGTGTCGCTGCTGCCAAGACCTTCCTGGTGGACCTCGATTGAAATCCGGTTGCTCCCCGAAACCAGTGCAGCGGTCGGGAGCGTCGTATCGGCTGAAAGGGTGTCGATCTCCAAACCTCCAAGCGCCAAGGTGCTAGCGTCGATGACCCCAGCAGGCATGTTCACCCGCAACACCTCCGTACCATTAAGGTAGATGACAGCGCCGTCATCAAAACCGTGCCGTAACTTAAGCGACTGCAATCCCGCGAACTGTGCGGCGCTCAAGCTGAATTCGCGTTCGTAATGATAGGTGACGACGTAAGGCGAGTTCGAGTTCGGGTGGCTCAACATTGTCCCGAGCGAGATGGTAGGACCGCTCTCGAAGCCGATTCCACCCGCGCCAGATTTCCAATCGCCTCCAAGCGGATGTGCGTTCGCCGCCCAGTCCGCTCCCGGATCTGCCAGCGTATCTTTGTATCTCCAGACGTCAGAGAGGGCGATTAAGCCAAGGGTCGACGATGGAGGCGGGCCACCAGAATCAGGGAAATTAGTCGATGCGCGCGTTCCTTCGAGTTGCTCCGAATAAGTCCACCGGTCTGTTCTCCCGCTGGCGGTGTACTGCTTTCGCTTGGCCAGTGTTGCCCCTGATCCGTCTGCGGCGGCCGGCCACCGAGCGTCATCACCAAAGTCGAGTTCGTCCATGAGACGGTCGCTCTGGTTGTAGAGTCTTAATCGCTCACCACCGTTATCGATGCTCCCGGTGAACGGGCCAAATTCACCGGCGCCAGGCGTCTTGGCGACCACGACGTAGCTGCCTGGATTCACCAAGGTGCCGTCCGGGAAGGTATATCCGATGCCATCGATCTGCCACCCCGAGATGTCGGTAATGATCCCCATCTGGTTGAACAACTCGATCCACTCGCCGCTCTCATCAGATCCCGCCGGATTGTATTGGATCTCATTGAAGACAACAACCCCGTCTGGTGATGCCGAGACAGGATGTTTTACAAGTCCGAGGAAGCAAAGGACGAGCGCGATGAAAAAGGGAAGATTGGAACGAGGCATGCTAGCCTTATACATCAATGAGGGGGCCAAATGCCAAGCATGAATTGCACTTAATTAAGGGACGGCGAGGGAAGTAATAATGAGATCGCGCGTGGTCCTCGGCGGGTCAAAGCGCGGTGGATTTTTATCTTCGAAATCTAAGTTCCCCGGCTTTCAGTAAGGCGGTCTAACACAAGCGAATGATCACTTTTTCATCTTCCCTCATTTTTTTCCTTCACAGACCAAAAAAGAAGCACCCCGGTGCGGGGTGCTTCATGATTGGTGTTGTGAACCGGGATTCTTGAGACCCCGAAACGATCGCTATTACTTGGAGTGAGGATGTTGCTTCAAAAGCTCATCGGGGTTGAGCATATCGGCTTTGTCTTTCACTTCAGCGCGGACTCTTTTCACTTGAGCCGCTCCGATCGCCGAAGCTTTGTTTCCGAACGAATTACGAACATAGGTCAGGACGGATGCCATTTCATCGTCGTTCAGCAAGCCGCCAAAGGCGGTCATGGGAACCTGTCCCAGGTATTTTTTACCCTTTACTTCAATGGGTCCCATAAGCCCTTTGAGACTCAATTTGATGAGACGATCAGGATCTCCGACCGCCCATTTGGTTTCGGAGAGCGGTGGGAATCCGGCATCAGGAAGACCATTACCATCGGCTTGGTGACAGGTCATGCAGTAACCATCCCGAGCATAAATCGCTCCTCCTTTGACAAACAACTTGGCGTTCGCCTTCGAGAGGTGCTTCGGTGCGACAACTGCTTTTTCCTTTTCCTCTTCCACTGCTTCACCGGCGAAGATGGCATCAGCGAATTTTAAACTTTCTTTCGTGTAGGAGTCGACCTCCTTCGCCTTTGCGATGGAAAGGACGGCGATCCCTTTTTCAGCGGGAAGGTAAGTTGCGGCAGTGATCGCTTCCAACCGGACTCTTCCGTGGTCGTCGTGCGCGGCCCTCGAAAGAATCTGAACGAGATTGTCCAACTTGTGCTCATTGTATCGAGCAACTCGAACGGCGGCGCTCCGGATCTTGTAATTTTTCGAAACGAGTAGTTCGGCGAGCAAACTTGCGTCAATCTTGTCAGCTCCCCATGTCACCCACAGTGCTTCAAGCTTCAAGCGTTCGTCGCTCTGGGTGGAGGCCCATTTGCTCGCGGCGTTCGCAACTGCGACAGGATCCAGTTCGCGTAGTTCACGACGTGTGCGATAGCGGGCGCGGTATTCCGGAAGAGCGAGATTTTCAAGAAGCTCGGCAATGCTGGCTCCGTCAACCTTGGCCGGTGTGACGAGAGGACGGCTTGGATAGGTGACCCGGTAGATTCGGCCGTGTTCGTGATCACGATAGGGGTCGCGGGCATTGTGCTGCATGTGACCAATCAACATATTCTGCCAATCAGCAACGTAGAGAGAGCCATCAGGGGCGAATTCGAGATCGACCGGACGGAAGTTCATGTCCTCTGAAACAAAAAGATCCTGCACATACTCGGTGGTGAAGCCGGTGCCGTCTTCGATGACCCGATGCTGTTTCGCACCGAGGAAACCGATGTTGTTGTTGATCAAAACATCACCTTGCACTTCATCGGGGAAGTGTCGGCTGGAAATGAACTCAACCCCTGAGGTAGGGCGCACTTTATTGCCCGTTATAATATCCGGGGCTCTCATATTCGCGCCGTAGCGTGCTTTTACCGTCCCGGGAAGCATCCAGGAGAAGCTGGTTCCGGAGGTGTGGAGGAAGAAATCCTGACCGTAGTCATCGAAGGCCACGCCCCATGGATTGGGAATCGAGAACTGTGCGTATCTCCGGATTTGCTTTTTCTGCGGACTGTAGCGGTAGAAGCCACCGTTCGTCCCGCGCTCGGGCCCATAGATGCTTTCGGTGTTGGTGTGGAGGAAAACTCCCTCACACATGACAAAGGCGCCACTTGGATCGGCACAGAATGCCGAGATCGCGTGGTGAGTGTCATGGTCATCGAAACCGCTGAGAAGGAAATCCTTCTTGTCGTAGTGATCATCACCGTCGGTATCTTGAAGGCGGATCAGAGAGCCGCTTTGCGAGACATAGACGCCATCGTGGGAGATCTCGAAACCAATCGGAATGTGCAGGTCGTCGGCGAAGATGGTCTGTTTATCTGCGACGCCGTCACCATCGGTATCTTCGAGAATGAGGAGCTTGTCCTTAGGGCGGGCTTCTCCAATCCGGTAATGGGGGTAACTCTCCATCGTGGCGACCCAAAGGCGGCCTTTGTTATCGAAGGCAATCTGCACCGGATTTTTCAAATCAGGAAAGTTCTCTTCAGATGCAAACAGGTCGATTTTGTAACCCTCGGCAACCTTGATCTGGGTTTGGGACTTCTTCCCTGGATTGTAATCGGGGCTTCCGTTTTTCTTACTTGGCTTATAGTTGGATTGGACGGGTGGAAGTTTCGAGGTCTTGGCGTCTTCCGCGGCCATATCAAACTTTTCTCCTTTCAAGGTCGCCCAGATTGCTTGGTCGCGGATTTGGGTGAACTCCCGGGTCTTCTTCAACTCAAACGGATAGTTTGCGGGACCGTAGGGATTGTATCGGCGACCGTAGACGTGCACGCCATTGGGAACCTTGAAGTCATTCAACCACATGAAGTTCTTCTCCTGCACGGCGGCGGTCACGGCGTCCCGCTTGCTCTGATTTGGAGTTGCTCCACTGAAGAGAGCATCGGCAAGCCAAGGCGCGAGCTTTCGGTATCCATCATCATTGAAGAGAGCGCCGTCAATCGTGAGTTTCTCATCGGAAGCTGCGAACCACTGGGCCGAGGTCGCGAAGGCATTCACAAAAAGGGCTCCATTGGCACTTGCGACCTCCTTCATGGCGGCGGCGTAAAGTTCCAGATTCTGATTTCCCTCCTTGCCATCGGGCACGCTGAACTCCCCTGACAAATCCTGCATCGCAGTCGGCGAGACGAGGGCGAGTTGAGGAATGTTTTTACCGTTATATTTCTGAGAAAGAGTGTGCTGAACAAAGGCCGTAAGCTCCGCCTTGTAGCGGTCCACACCCTTGGGACCCTCAAAGGAAGAATTATATCCAAAGAAGGCGATAATGGTATCAGCCCCAAGACTGGTCAGCCATTGATCAGGCGTTTCAAAGTGCCCTTGCGGCCGCGAACCCGCTTGGAGTTCGGTGGGAAGCAATTCTTTGGCTCCCGGAAAGGCATATTGCCCGTCCTGGTTTCTGCCGGGATGGGGACGAAATCCAGGCGTATTGCCTTCGTCACCCATATTACGAATCGTAAGTTCACTGGTCGGAAAACGCAGCTGAATCTCGGTCTCGAAATACCCGAAGTGGTTCATTCTCGAGGCCATGCCCGAACCAAGCAAGACGATGGCGTCGCCTCTGTTGAGAGCGAGCTTCGCCGGAGCAGCCTTCGCTTCGAACTTCACGCTTTCAGGGTTCTTGGGCGTAAGCACGCCGGGGGCGAGCTTGGGCTCCTTCTTTTTGGCTGCCTTTTTCTTTGGCTCGGATTTGGCCTTCTCTTCTGGAGGGGCTGCTCCGACCTCGGAGATCAGAGTTTGGGCATTCGCCAAAGGGCTCTGCCACGTAATGGCTGTTAATAGGATGGTTTTAAGGACCGGGATTTTCATAGAGATACGTTTTGGGAATGTTGGAACCAACGCTTCGTTGGATCAGCTTTTACGATGTTCACTTACACCGAAGGAATACCTTCCCTTTCCCTTTAGTTACGGAAAAAGGGAAAGCTTTTCGATCTTATTTCGCTTTTTAAGCGAGTGGTTTGACTCTTGATCCCGATGCGCTTGTGGCTTGATCGAGGCCTCCCTCGGACCGCTGTCGGTCTGCTGCGATCAAATGACGATGATTCTGTCCATGTCGGCGAGCTTGGCGTGTCGACTGCAACAGATTCTGAAATTTTGGACTTAGGACGATTAGAGTAACGCATTTTTGTCACTCTCGATAGCGATCTTCACGCCCTACTCGCCAGATCCGGTGAGGTCTCTCTCTGTGTCATCAGAAAACGAAGCTACTCGATTTGTGATTTGGAACGGCGAGTGAAAGCACGAGTGGATCGCGTGGCCAGATCGTAAGTGGGTTGACTGGCACTGCTGTCTGAGCCGAGCTTGGGGCCGGAAAGCGTTGTAATCAAAAGATCTCTTTTTAATTATTACGGGAAATAGACGTGAAGCCCCAGAGCGGGATCGCCAGCTCCAGAAAAGAGTTCGATAGACTGAAATTTCACAATGTTCTTTTGAACAGCACGGAGTGCGGTGTCAATTCGGAAGGTTTTTAAAGTCGCTGAGTATTGGTTCTCAGAGGATTTGCAGTGAGCTTCCCATTTGGATTGCGGGTAGCCTGCTCCCGCTTACGCATGCGACTACGCTCTCGTGTGCCGCTTGTGCGGCAAATTGTTCGTTTTATCACGATAGATGGGTTGTGATTTTACGATCAATTTACCCATTTCTCCTAAGAGTCGGCTAGGATACACGTCTAAATCACCAGAGATTTATTATGAAATTCCATCTTCTTTTCATCGTCCCCTGCCTGATTTTCCAGTGCCTGCTCGCCTCAGATGCTGTCACGAAGGATAAGAAAAGCAGCCAAGCCAAGAATCCGAAAATTCTCCATGTTTTTCCTGAAGCAGGATCGATCAAAGGGTGGATCTCTGGCACCGAAAATCTCGAAGGACAGAAGGTGACGCTGAAAGCGGTTATCGGTGATCAGGAGTTGGTCATCGGCAAGGATAACCGATTCGAGTGGCAGACGGGGTCGCAGGATGAGCAGATCGTGACACTCACCTTCGGAGATCAGACCTATGTCGCGTCCATTCCTTCTCGATCTACGACCAAATCTGTCGCGTTCTTCGTAGTGGATCGATCGGTCTATCGACCGGAAACCGAGTTACAATTTGCCGCTTACCTTCGAGAAATGGATGGCGAGGGTGAGTTCCGTCCAATCGCCGACGGGTCCTACGAGGTCGAAATTCAATCCACCACTAAGAAAATCACGGTCGGAACGCTACCAGTGGAGACGGATGATTTCGGACGAATCACGGGATCCTATACCTTCAGTTCAGCGGACCCACTCGATGATTACAACGTCCGCATCAAGGAGGTGGGCGGATCAGCGGTGGTGCAACTTGCTGAATTCCGAAAGGCCAAGGTGCGACTGAATATCGAAAGCGAACGAAAAAACGATGTCCTTACCCTAAGGTTCCAAGCGCGTGACTTTCTCAATAAGCCAGTGTCGGCGTCTCGTGTTCGATTTACCGCCAGAATCGTTCAAACATCGACTCCTCCGTTCGACCTTTGGGGGCTCGATCCGAACCAATATTTCGATCATGTGGGGAGAGATCATGTTCCTTGGGAAATACCGACTGCCGAGCAGATTGCCCTCATTCGTTCTGGTGTCGCTCGACCGGGTCTTCATCCCAATGATAACGCCGTTCACATTATCAGCGAAGAACTGGAGATCCGGGACGAGCAGGTGGAATCCTCCTACGGAGTGAACAGGCACTTGCCGTTCGACCAAAGGGGGCAGACCAACAAGTAAGGATCACCTTGGAATCGGATCAGCTAAAACGAGAGGAGGCGATCAGAGGAACGATCACCTGTGGCTATGATTATGCCGAGATCCTGCTCAGTATTCGAGACGGTCACGGACTACAGATCATGTATCCAATCACCTGCAAGAAGGGCGATAATACATTCGAAATCCCCCTCTCGAACACCCTCTCTGTCGGTTGTGAAATTTCCGACCAATACTCCGATGACGGCACGCAAGTCCACCGGGACACCCAATCATTCTATATCGCGCCCAAAGACCATGAATTGAAGATTACCACCGTGACTCCGAAGGTCGCAGAGCCCGGTGAAGAGGTTGAGATTCAGATTGAAGTGGATCGCAAGGAAGTGGTGGACCTTGTGGTTTCAGTCTATGATCAGTCACTGCTCGGGATTGGTCCTGATCGCCCGGTTGATGCCCGCAGCCTATTCCATGCCGACTTGCGGATTAATGAAGCGGCAAACGGGCACGCGCTTCGTGAATATCTTGGCGGCCTAACGCTCGAAGCGATCCAAGCACAGCTTGAGGAGATCCTAAAAGAGAAGGGCAGACCCGGAGTGAACGCTGGAACCAATCTAAACATTCAAAAATTTGGCGAAATGATCGCCATTTGGGTCACCCTCGAAAGGAATGGTTATACACAGCTATTGAGCAGAGATTCAGCCATTCACAACCTTCCCGACCCCTATGGTAGTTATTATGGAAACGGAATAAATCTCGGCGGATGGGGCGGTGGAGGACCTGTCTTCGCGAATGATTTTAGGCAAGAAAATCGTGGTTCACTCCGCGGAGACGGTCACTTCAGTCAGGTTACCATGAACGCTTCTTTCAGCGCCTTGAGCGGGCAGGCCATGATTTCGCAGCTCCCTCCTGGCTCGCTTCAATTACCGATCCAGGGTGTTGGTTCTATTCCGATCCGCAGGGATTTTTCTGATTCGGCCTTTTTCGATGCCAAGGTGCGGACCGATGGACAGGGCAAAGCGGTGGTCCGTTTCAAATTGCCTGACAGCCTGACCAACTGGCGGGTCGTGGTGACTGGCATCAGTCGCGATCTCCACATCGCCCACCACACCGATTCCTTCAAGACCTTCAAGCCGGTGATGGTTTGGCCGATGCTGTCACAGAGTTTCACTTCTGGTGATCGTTCAAAGATCTTCGCCACGGTCCATAACCACACCGATAAAGAGCAGCGCTTCACCGTGGGCGCGGTGGTCGAGAACGGCAAGCTGCACGGTATGAAAGAGCAGATGGTCTCTGTGGCGCCAAATTCCAATGAGGCTGTTTATTTTGACTACGAAGCAGGAAGGCCGGGGTTCACTGAGATCCTCATGACGGCAAAGTGTGAGGTTGGACAAGATGCTTCCCTCAAACGCCTCCCCGTCAATCCATGCACGGCAGAGCAGGTCATCACGCGCTCCGGGTTCGTAAATGCCTCTACGAGTTTTGAAATTCCCAAGAATATCGATCTGTCACAGGCGCGACTGGAGGTGACCGTAGTGCCATCGCTAGCGGGCGACATGATGGACTCACTCGATTATCTGGTTGGGTATCCACACGGATGTGTCGAGCAGACGATGAGCCGATTCCTCCCTGTAATTAAGGTCGCTCAGATCCTTGAAAAATTTGAGGTGAAGGATGAGAAACTCGAAAAGATGGTCCCCGAGTATGCGGAGGCTGGCATCAAGCGGCTTCTCGAACTGCAAAAACCGGATGGTGGATGGGGATGGAATGGCACGAGTCAGACTCACGAAATGATGACCCCATATGCCCTGCTGGGTCTGATCGAAGCTGAGAAGGCGGGATTTGAAATCCCCAACAAAACGGCCATCCCTCGTGGTATAGGAAGACTAAAGGGATTTATTACCAGCATGGGAGAGCCTCAGTCCTCAGACCGCATCTACTGCATGTCGGTCTATCAGCATCATGAAAAATTGACTGACGATTGGTGGAAATGGCTGGAAGGAATCGTTGATCGCACCCTGGGAACCGATGCCGATCGTAGTAAGCTGCTCTCTGATTATGCCGCCGCCATGGCCCTGGAAATGGCCGCCGGTGAAGGCAAAGTCGCACTTGCAAAAAAACTCGAGCAGCTTCTGGTGTATCGCGGTAAACGGAGTGGAAATCAGGTTCACTGGACCACTGCGAATTTTTCGAGATGGGGCAATGACCGTTTCGAAATCACGGCGGCAGTGCTCAAGGCATTCGCGGCACATGACCCAAACCACCCGATTGTTCCGAAGATCCTCTCTTACTTTGCGGCAACAAAACGTGGCAAGCGATGGAACTCCACGAAGGACACCGCGATGATCCTTTACGCAATGTGTGATTATCTCTCGAGTCGGGAGCAAACAAAAAGCCGCTCCTATGTGGCAGGAATTCAGGTGAATGGCCAAGCGCACGAACTGAAAGTCCCAGACTGGAAGCCAGCCACTCTCACGATCGAGGGAGATGAATTAAAGGCTGGCAACACCGAACTCAGTTTTAAGGTGACTCGTCGGAATCAACTCTACCGGATGGTATTCCGCTATTGGAAAGACGGAAAGGAAGTCGAAGCGACACAACTGGGAGCAAGTGTCAGCCGGAAATTCTATCTGATTGATCAAGCTGGAAAAAACATCAAGCAACTGAGCTCAGGTGATCGCGTGCCGCGCGGATCCTATATCAGGTCCACCATGGTGGCTCGGCTTGATGAGGGCTCATTCAATTTCAGCTTGGCGGCGAACCCGAAGCCCTCTTGTGCCGAATACACTTCGGTGACTGCGAAATCACAAGAGAGCCCGCATGTGCTTAAAGAAGCCAAGGCCTCAGGCACTTATTGGCATCATGAGGCGGGCTCCCAAAGCTTGCTGAATAGCTGTGTCTACCGGGTTGAGCTAGATGGCGAGTTTCTGATCGCACCTGCCTACGTGGAACTGATGTATGACACCGAGATTCGGGGTAACAGCAGTAGCTTCCGCCTTTTGGTAGGGGATGATCCGGAGTGATTGGTGGATTGCCCGTCCGAGCCGGGCTAGAGCCCTTTGCTTCCAATCCACCATCGGAATTGACTGTTTCAGCCTCTGGTTTTCAGTGCTTTACCGCCCCATGGAAAGCTTTTCCATTTTTCTGTTACTTTTGCGGTGATAGCCTGCAGTTGTATGATTAGAGTGAGTCATTCTATTCCAAAAACGATCTCCAACGACCTGGCCCGTTTTGCGGCGAACGGCGATGAGGATGCCTTTCGGCGGGTCGTCGACGCTCTGAGCGGTCTCGCTTTTTCCTCGGCGATGCGGCGTACGGCGGATCGTGGCATGGCGGAGGAAGTGACGCAGAATGTCTTCGCGATTCTCGCACGGAAGGCCTCCAAATTGCGCGGCCACAGCTCGCTCGAGGGATGGGTTTTTAGCACGACGCGCTACGAAGCCGCGATGGCGATGCGGAAACGCCAGCAACATTTACGCAAATTGGAGGCGCTCGAAATGGAACTCCAAGCGAACATCGACATGGATGT
This sequence comes from Akkermansiaceae bacterium, assembly GCA_047629805.1. Lineage (GTDB taxonomy): Bacteria > Verrucomicrobiota > Verrucomicrobiia > Verrucomicrobiales > Akkermansiaceae > SW10. The sequence continues at coordinate 10,388 of JBLHUR010000052.1, forward strand.
AGACATTGAAAATTTGCCCCACCTGGAGGAATCGCTCGACCAATTGGCCGCCGCGGATCGGGAGATTCTACTCTCACGCTTTTTTTCCGAACTCAGTTTTTCTGAGATCGCGGAGCAGACGGGACGCACGGAGGCGGCGTGCAAAATGCGGGTCAAGCGGGCGCTGAAAAAGCTTCATGACTGGCTCACTAGTCGTGGCGTGAAGGTCTCGGCAACGGCTCTGGTCGTAGGACTGTCCGCAGAGTGGGCCAAGGCTGCTCCAGTTTCCTTAGTTGCCTCACTGCCGGTGAACGCCCTGGCGTCGGCTCCTGCTGTAAGCTCTGTTCAAATACTCACCAACACCCTGATTACAATGAATGCCCTGAAAACTTCTGTCACCTGCGTGGCGATCATTCTCGCCCTCGGCGCTGTTCCATTTGGGATCGAGCGCATCCGCGCGAAGGAATACCAAAAGACTCTCGCTGCCCTCCATGAGTCAGGGTCGCAAGGGATTGTGAGTGCGGTGAAATCAAGCCGACGGTCCGCGAGGACTACTCACGGCCGAGCACCTTCTCCACTCGCCAATCCCGATGCCTTCATGGAAAAAATCAGCGCCATCGCACTCACGAAGCGCGATCTCTTTGGAATGATTCGCGTCATGGAGGAGCTTCGAAAACTGACGCCGGAAGAGACGGGGGAATTCCTCGATCTAGCGCTTGGAAGTTCACTGGGGAAGCGCCAGAAGGGAGTCGCTTTTGAGAGTTTGCTACTCGATTATTTCCTGGAAGTGCTGCCGGAAGGTTTGGTTTTCGAACGCTTTCTCGCCGCTGATTTTGATTTTAAAATGATCGAGCTACGAGCCTTCGCTTGGGGGGAAAAGGACATCGCCGGAATGCTGGAGTGGTTCCTGCCTCTGGCTGCCGACGGGCATTTCGAGGGACGCGGACTTGGGGCGGACTCGCCGCAGACGATGCTCATGGAAATACTGATGCCACGCCTCTCAAAGGTGGATCCCGGCAGGGCTTTCGAGCTGTTGCCGTATGCGCACCCTGACAGTCTGCTAAAAGCTGCGCAGCCCGTGTTGGAGGCTATCGTCGATCTGCCCGGTGGTCGGGAAAAAGTGGCTGGTTTCATCCAAGCACAGGAACACGAGCATGAACGCTATCTGTTGATTAAGCGCCTAGCGACGGACAAAAAATCTTGGTCACTCGACGAGGTGGCGAACTTTGCACATGGTGCAGGATTGGAAGGAAGGATGCTCGGTTTCTTGCTGAGTGACCAGGCGGCACGGCCCAATCGCGGCAGTATGCCGGAAAAGGGCGATTGGCTTTTAAAAACTCTCGCTGACCAGGAGTCGGGGGAACTGGCCGATGCTGTTGCGACTTTCCTGAAAAAGACCTATGATGTGGATTCGCCGGAGTCGGCGGCATGGGTCGAATCGCTCCCCGCTGGAGTGATTCGGGACTCTGCGAAGGTTCAGCAGGTCAGGGTGCTAGCCTCTAAAAAGCGTGGAGCTCAGGCACTTGCGCAGGCTCAAACAATCATCTCTGAAACCTTGCGGAACGAGGCGCTTGCTCCTGTGACGCATGATTGGCTCAGACAAGATAAGGCGGCAGCAGAGGCATGGATGAACAGTTTGCCTCAAGGGAAAATCCGTGACAAGGCGCTTCGGCAAAAGACGGTTTTCCATGTGAAAAATGAAGATTTTTCCCGCGCCTTCGAAGCGGTTGAACAGATCGGTGCAGATTTGAATCGCTCATCGATGGAGGAGTATGTGCTCATCATCATGCGGAGACAGGATGAGCAAGCCGCGCGCCAAAAGGCGACTCAACTCGGGGTCGATCTCGACAAACTCCCAAACTAAATTCCATGACAAGATTTCTTCCGAAAAGCACGCTTCTCGCCATCGCAATCTGTTTGATTGTGGTGATCGTTGCAAATATCTGGCAGCGGAAAAGCAACGCCGATACGCGTGAGCAGATCGCGCAGATCAAACAAGTCAGCCAGGTGGTTCTACGTGGACCTGGCAGAGTCAGAACCGCGACAGCATTCAGGGTGGATATTGAGGCGGCGATTGAGAAACTTCAGCTCATCCCATGGCAGATGGAGACGATCGAGGGTCAATTGGACTCGATGATCGAAGTCCGCTCCAGTTTGTCCGGACTTGATGTTGCTGAACGACTGGAGTTGGCCGAGCAATTGGCCGATCGGTCTGACACCAATCCTATGCTCAACTCACTGGTTTTGCTCACCGTCGCCGAGCAAGACCCTGTCAGGGCGATGGAGATCTACGATACACCTGGTCCTAGTAAATATATGGAGCAGATGAGGGCGGGGGTGCTTGCCGAGATGGTCAAGCTCGCTCCCGATGCCGCTTGGCGGGAGCTCGCTCCGGCGATGGCTGAGAAGAAAATGACGAGTGAGCGTGCGGTCGGAATTTGTGAATTTCTAAAAACCGACATCAGCCGGGCGCTCAGGTTGTTGGAATTGGATAAAAAGGAGTTGGTGAATTACGACGTTGTTGAGCTGATCACAGCCGCCGCGATGGAGAGTGGAGCCGCGAAGAGAATCTGGCTCGCTGCCAAGACGGAATCCAACGACCAAACGCGTGAGCTTCTATTGGATGGGCTGATCATCGCCGAACAGCACCAGCGCGGAGTGAGCGGACTGCGTAATGCCCTCTCCGAATGGACGATTGAGAAGCGTCGAGAGATTCTTGGTGACCTTGATGAGGAAATTGTGAACGCCGAAACTGGTGAGATCATTGACTGGATGATGAGTGACTTGCCGGTAATGGAAAGAGAGAAGGCTCTGAGTGTTGCGGTTGAAAAATGGACGAAGCGCGACTTCAGTGCCGTCGGACTGTGGCTTGATGAACAGGAGTCATCCCCAATGCGTGACAGCGCGATCCTGAGTTTTGTGGACAACGTTTCCGATCTTGATCACGAAGCCGCCGTGGCTTGGGCGGGGGAGATTTCAGACGCTACGATACGGACCGGTCTTCTTCAAAAGCTCAATGGAGCCAAGCCGTAATTTGGGTGAGCATTCGGTTATTCTTTGGTTTGATGGGAGGCATTTTTTGACCATGGAGTCCCGGCGAGGTCTGAGACCCGGGGACTGCGCGCCGGGGTCGAACCTTCCTGGTGATCGATGGCGAGCGGATCTGATGGATCGATCTGGTCGCGGACATGGTCAAAGACAATCGCGAGGGCGAGGGAGACCGGACATCCTATGAAGATTGCCGCCAGACTAAGGAGCGGACTGGCTGGCCAGACCATCATACCGACAAAAAAAAGAAGACGATTGCCAGTAAACTAGCGAGAGTTCCAATCGTAAGGGCCACGCTTTTCATAGTGGGAAGGGTGCGGAAGTGAGGGCTCCGGGTCAAGCCAGCGGTTTGAGGAGTTCTTGGAGGGAGGCGGCGTCAGGAGTGGACTTGACGGCACCTGAGAGGAGGGAGTCGGCGAGGAGGGATTTCTTTTGTTGGAGCTGGTGGATGCGGTCCTCGACGGTGCCGGTGCAGATGAGTTTGTGGACGAAGACGGGTTTGTCCTGGCCGATGCGGTAAGCGCGGTCGGTCGCTTGGTTTTCGGCGGCGGGATTCCACCATGGGTCGAAGTGGATGACGCTGTCGGCGGCGGTGAGGTTGAGGCCGGTGCCGCCGGCTTTGAGGGAGATGAGGAAGATGGGGATGGTTTCGTTTTGGAAACGCTCGACGAGTTTTCCGCGCTCTTTGGAGGCGCCAGTGAGCTTTAAGGACGAGATTCGTCGGATGTTGAGCTCGGTCTCGATGAGTTCGAGCATGGAGGTGAACTGGGAGAAGAGGAGGACCCGGCGGCCCTCGGCGAAGAGGGTTTCGAGGAGTTCAAAAAGGTATTCCAGTTTGGCGGAGCGTTTTGCTTTGCGGGCTTCCTCGCTTTGGAGTTTGAGGAGGGCGGGGTGGCAGCAGATTTGGCGGAGTTTGAGGAGGGCATCGAGGATCGCGAATTGCGATTGCTCAAGGCCGCGCGCTTTGATGGCGTCGCGGACTTTTTTATCCATGGTGGCGCGGACTGTTTCGTAGAGGTCGCGTTGAGAAGAGTTGAGATCGACGGAGTGGACGAGGATGGTTTTGGGCGGGAGTTCGGTCGCGACTTGGTCTTTTGTGCGACGAAGGATGAGGGGACCGAGGCGGGCGCGGAGGAATTCGCGGCGTTCTTCGTCGTCTTCTTTTTCGATGGGGTTTTGGTAGTTTTTTCGGAAGCGCTCGAGCGGCCCGAGGAAGCCGGGCATGAGGAAGCGGAAGAGGGACCAGAGTTCGCCAAGGTTGTTTTCGACCGGGGTGCCGGAGAGGCAAACGCGGTGGCGGCCTCGGAGTTCGCAGGCTGCTTTGCTGACTTTGGCAGAGGGGTTTTTGATATGTTGGGCCTCGTCGAGGACGATGAGTTGGAACTCGTGTTTTTTAAGTTCTTCGACGTCGCGTTGGATGAGCGCGAAGGAGGTGATGACGAGGTCGGCGTGGGGGATGTGGGAGAAGAGTTTTTTGCGCTGGGGGCCGTGGAGGATGATGCCTTTGAGGGAAGGGGTAAATTTTTTGGCCTCGGCAAACCAGTTGGGGACGACGGAGGTGGGGGCTACGATGAGGACGGGGCTGGTGTTGCCCGCGTTCTTCATGCTGAGAATGTGGGTGAGGGTTTGGAGGGTTTTTCCAAGGCCCATGTCATCGGCGAGGATGCCGTTGAGCTCGTGTTGGGCGAGAAATTGGAGCCACTCGGTGCCCGCTTTTTGGTAGTCTCGCAGTTCGGCTTGGAGGCCTTCGGGAGCGACGAACTTTTCGGCTTTGATTTCTTTTGCGTGGAGGCGTTCGCGGAGGTTTTTGAGCTCGGCCGGGGGATCGATCGGGAGGGCTTCGGCTTCTAGGAGAACAGCGGCATCGACGGGATGGAGCGAGGGGGCCTTGGGATCGGTGAGGGCGGCGAGGTGATGGAGGATGGTGCGGAGACGGCCAGCGGGGACTTGGAGGGCTCCGCCGTTTGGAAGATAGATGAGGTGGGGTTCGTCGTCGGCGAGTTCGTGGAGTTGGTCGATGGTGTCGCCATCGAGGAGGGCGACGAGGATGGGGAGGAGGTCGAGGCGTTCGTCATTGAGATCGATGCCGACGGAGAGAGTGAACCAACCACCGGGGGCGGGTTCGAGGGAGGCTTTCAATTCTTGGTCCGTGAGTTCGTGAACCTCGTGGCCGAAGTTGGCATCGATCTCGACGGTCCAGCCATGTTCGGTGAGCATTTTGGCGGCTTTGGAGCGGAACCAGGGCCAATACATCGAGGGGGTAGAGAGGTGGGGATCGGGAAACCAGCAGCCTTCGACGGAGAGTTCGGACGATTGCTTTTTGGCGAGGGAGAGGAGGAAGCGGTAGGTGGGATTGGTGGAGAGGTTGGTGAGCGCGAGCTTGGTGAGGTGTTCGATGGCGCGGAACTCGGCGGCTTTGTCGCGTTGGGTAGGGGACTCAGTGCTGGTTTTGATGAGGGGGAATTCGTGTGGGCCGTAGCGGACGATGGGGCGGGCGACGAGCCAGGTGTCGCGGTTCTTCATCTTGAGAGCCTGGAGGAGGAGCTGGACGACGCGGGTGCCGGCCGGTTCTTCGGCGACTTTGAGGTGGAAGGTGGGCTCGTAAGTGGTGCTGTCTTTTTGAACTGGTTCCGGGGATTCTTCGGCAGCGGGCGGGACAGGAGAGGTTCCACCGCCCCTCAGGAGGCGGGCGAGGGTATTGGGCCGGGCGGCGCGGAGGAGGGCGGCGGCGGCGTGGGGGCAAAATGAGCCGAAGTCGCAGGTGCAGGAGGAGTCGAATTCCCAGTGGGTTTCGGATTCCGGCCAGAGGTTGATCTCGGCGTCATGGTCGTCGGCGCGACCGGTGAGGAGATAGCCGTCGTCGACTGGCTCAAGATTGAGAGCGGTGAGGAAGCGGGGGGAGGAGAGCTTTTTTCCGTGGGCGAGAATGTGCTCGTCGAAGCGATGATACCAATCGGGTTCGGTGAAGAAGGATTTGAGATCAAGAGCCACGGGAGGAGGCTAGTTGATCGAGCGATTGGAGCAAAAGAAAAGCGGTTGCTTACTTTTTAAGGAGTCACGAGATGGCTGAGATTTACCTTCGGGTCTTTGAGTAAGGTTATTTGTCCATTGGGCCAGGTGACTTTGATTTCGGTGATTTCGCCTTCGTCTCCGAGACCGAAGTGTTTTTGCGCGGGGTGTTGGCACATGAAGGAGTCACCGGACACGATGACTGCTCGCTGAGTTTGGGTGGGAGTTGTTAATTCTACGACGGCTCCGTGGGGTGAGATGCCGGGGCTGCCTTGGAGGCTGACGGTGATCCAGTTACGTTCGGTGGCCTGCTTGAGGGTGTTTTTTAAGATGAGGAGAGCGGGCGGGGTGGTCTTGGAGGTGGCTTCGTGGAAGAAACCGGTGGTGCTTTCCTGGCGACCGACGAGGAGGTCGGGGCGGCCATCGAGGTCGAGGTCGGCGGAGATGATGCGGCGGGTGTCGAAGTCGAAGCCGACATCGAACATGTAGGAGGATGAGGAGAAGCCTTTTCCGGCTTGGTTGACGAGGAGGCAATTGACCTGGTAGCCGTCCCACGATTCGGTTTTTAAAGTGGTGAGTGAATTGAGGTAGCTTGAGATGACGGGGGCTTTTTGATCGCGGAGGAGGTAGATGTCGCGGCACCAGAAATTCGAGCAGTAGTCGCGGGTGGACTTGCCGGAGATGTGGCCATTGCCGATGTAAATATCTTGGTCGCCGTCGTTGTCGAAGTCGAAGGAGGTGGAGCCCCAGGCCCAGCCGCTGCGGGCGACTTGCTTGATGAAGTCGGGCTCGTTGAGGGTTCCTTTTTCGCCGCCGAGGTAGAAACGATTTCCGTAGCCCATGATGGAGCGCATCGTCTTAGCTCCGGTGAGGATGTCGGGGTGGGCTTTCATTTTTTCGAGTCGGCGGGCGGTGGTTGAGCCCATGCCGAGCATGAAGAGATCGGTGAAGCCATCGCGGTTGTAGTCGGCCATGGTGTGGGACATGCCGAAGGAGTGGGGCTTTTTAACGAGCTCTTTGGTGGCGTCGGTGAAGTGGCCGCTGCCGTCGTTTAGGAAAACATCGAGTCCGTAGAAATCGGAGATGACGACGAGGTCGAGATCGAGGTCCTGGTCGAGGTCGACGAAGGATGAGGAATAGGTGCGGCGGTGGCGTTTTTCTTTGAGGCCGCGTTCGACGGTGGCATCGGTGAAGTTTCCTTTGCCATCATTCAGGAGGAGGGTGTTGCCGAAGCCATCGTTGGCATTCCAAAACTCGGAGGGCATTTTTTCATAGAGCGAGCGCCACTGGCCGGCGAAGAGGTCGAGGTCGCCATCGCGGTCAATGTCACCTGCGGTGAGGCAGGAGGGGACGCGGAGGGGGATGGGGAGTGAGAGATGTTTTGGTTTGGGAGAAAAGGTGCCTTTTTTGGTCCCGGCATAGAGCATGAGTTTTGCTTTGGCGGAGTCGCAAAGCCAGTCGAGGTGGCCGTCGCCATTGAAGTCACCCACGATGCCCATGACGGAGGAGTGGACTTCGCCGTCCTCGGGAATGAGGGGGGAGGCTTCGAACTTCATGCCTCCTTTGTTCCAAAAAATGCGGTTGGCATTTCCGAGAATGATCTCGGGATATTGGTCGCCATTGAGATCGTAAACGGCGATCGCGCCCATGTCGTCGCGTTCTTGCGGTTTGTTGGTTTCTCCCTCGATGACAGCAACGGGTTCGAAGGCTTTTGGTCCGACCCGGCGGGCGAGACGGCCGGATTTGAGGGTGATGGTTTTCGCCTGAATTCGCCCTTCGATTTCCTGCCAGATGACTTCGACGACGGCCTTCAATTCCGTGCGGTCGAGGCCTTTGTTTCTTTCGAGGTGGATCGTGAAACGGATGTCGGAAATGGCGCGGCCTTTTTCATCCCGGCGGAAGGCCTCGTGATGCCAGTCGGTGTGCGTGATTTCCAAATCATTGCGCTGAAAATTAGCAACCCACTTTTTCCACTCTTCCGGGGTGAGGGTGAGACCTCCGGGGATGAGTTCGCCGAGTCGGATGCCGAGGTCTTGCTGAATCTCGCGATTCATTTTTCCGAGGGTGAGTTTTTTAAAAGGGACCTCGGCGATGACGGCGAGCCTTTGTCCTTTTGGAGTGGCGAGCAGTTTGTCCCAGAGGGGGACGAAGCCTTCGTTCTCAAACCGGCGGGCTTCTTTTTCATCGGCGAAGGTGTTTTCCTCCAGCTTTTCGATCTCGTTGAGAAGATCTTTGGGTGGCGTGGCGCAGGCCATCAGGCAGGTGAGAAAAAGGAGTCGCAGGGTCATGGCAATGAGAAGGTAGCAGAAATATGAGAGAAGAAAAAAGCCCGGAGGAATTTCCTCCGGGCTTTTTGGAAGTGATCAACTGGCTCTAAGGAGTTTCGAGTAGGATACGAAAGAATTGTCGCTGCGGTGGTCCGACCAGGAAGGTGATGTTGCGGACTGTGGAGCTTCCTCCGCTGGCAACTCCTTCTTGTTCGGTGACCCAATTATTCACTTCTCCGAGGTCATTTGAGCGCTGAATGGTATAGCTTGCACCGGGAAAGGAATTGAAGGTCACGGTCGCTCCAGTCCCTGCTCCGTTGACGACGAAGGAGGTGATTTTTGGTCCACCTTCACCGGGATTGGGAGCGAAGGCCTTATTTAATCCGACCCACTCGCGTGCCACGGCGAGGTTGTCCCACTCGGTGTCACCGGATCCGCTGGAGTTGATTTGAACCGCGCTGGCCCAGTTCGTGTTGGTGTAGCTGACGCTGTGCATTGCAGTGTTGTTCGCTTCAAGATCACTGAGATCAGGATCAACCCAGAGAGTGAGGGTGTCACCCGGGTAGTCGACCTTGGCCACAAGATTGTAGGGTTGATCATCATTGATGGTGGAGGCCACGGTGGAAGCACCAGCACCATCGATGTTGATGCCCCACTCAGGGCCGTTTCCGATGTCGAAGACGCCGAAGGCCTGACGGAAGTTGCCAAAGTCGTCCGCTCCAAAGAGAGACTCAAATGCTCCTTCACGACGAGTCATTTGCACCTTCATGTAGACCACGTTGGTGGTGAAGGATTCATTGACCGCCCCGTAACGTTCATCCTGGTTGGCGGCCGCTCCTTCGAGTGGCCCATTGAATTCGCGGGAAGCTCCCCCGTCCTGGGTGATGAGTTTACCTCCAGTGACAATAGACCCGGCTCCTTCTTCGTTCCAGAGAGCAGTGGTGCCGGAGTGTCCGGTGAAAGCTCCATTATCCAGCGAGCCATCGTAGTCGAAGCCAAAGCCAGCTGCGCCATCAAGAATCGAACCATCGTAGCTGTTGAAGTCATCGCAGCCGATCAAGGTCCGGTCGCCGCCGAAGGTGCTCTCTGGATCGGTGGGATCGGATCCAAAGGTGACCTCGTCCGCATCGTTCTCACCATCCATGTCGGTATCGACGAGATTGGGATTTGTAATGAAGCCATCGGCACCTGCTACAACTTCTTCATCATCGCGGAGGGTGTCGCGGTCACTGTCTTTGAGATTAGGATCGGTGAAGTGGGTATTAACTTCGGCACCATCAGTCAGGGTATCACCATCGGTATCGTCGGACTGCGGGTTGGTTCCGGCCATGAATTCTTGCAGGTTGGTCAAGCTGTCCGAGTCAGGGTCTCCGGCAGTGTCATCACTGTTGCGGTCCAGACTATAGAGGACTTCCCAGGCATCAGGCATGCCATCGGAATCACCATCCGCCGGGACGGTGGCCAAGGCATCCCAAGCCGTTGTGACGACGAGGCTTTGCCAATCGACTGGTCCGCCCACCCCAGAGGCGAGACGAATGTGATCCGCGATTACGTCACCTGGAGGGGTGATCGTGGCGGTGATATTGGGGGTGGGTTCTGCGGCCGTGAAGTCGGGATTAGCAAAGAGGCTGAGGACCACGTCTGTGCCGACATATTCCATCTTGGCGACGACGACGTAGGTCTCATCGGCATTAAGAACGATGGGGTCGACAAGCTCGTTGTAATTGGTCCCTGGAAGGCTTTCCTGATCCACGATTGCGAAACCAGGATTCCCCGTGTTGTTATTCGCGCCGAAGAAGGCGAGCTCGTTTCCGACTCCATTGTAGAAACTGAGGCCCCCCCAGGTGGCTCCACTTCCGCGAGTCATTTCGACCTTGGCGTAAACGATCTCACGGTTACTTGCGCCAGGAACTGTGCTGAAGGCTCCTTCTGAAACGGCGGAGCCACTGAGCGCGCGGAAGGCGTTGGTGTTCTCGGTGCGAAGCTGCCCTGCGAGAACGGTGGCGGAGCCGGTCCAAGCGGATTCGATGCAGGTATGGCCGAGGAAGTTGTTTCCCAGAAGGTCGTTGTCATAATCGAATCCGGTTCCTTTGGCTTGTCCGTTGATGGGGCCATTGTTGTAGAAGAATGATTCAGAGCCTACGAAGTCGAGATTCCCCGAATCCGGGATGCTGGTATTATCGAGAGGGTTTGTTCCGCAGAGCACTTCCGTGCCATCGCTGGGGCCATCATCGTCGGTGTCGACAAGATGGGGATCGGTGCCGGTGTTTGAGGCATCGATGAAGGTTCCGGAATTGGTTTCCACGCCATCAAGAAGGGTGTCGCCATCGGTGTCGGAGTTCAAAGGATCAGTGCCGGTTTGAGTGAGGGAGACCCAAATGCCACCACCATTTTCGACATCGTCAGTGTATCCGTCATCATCGGAGTCGTCGTCGTTCGGGAAGGTTCCGTTCTGAAACTCGGTGAGGTTGTTGATGTTATCGGAGTCGAGGTCATCGAGTGAATCATCGAGATTGGGATTCAGGCCAAAGCGGTTTTCATAGCCGTTGGGCATGCCGTCGCTGTCGTCATCGGTAAAATCGAGTTCGCTCCAAGAGGTGGTGACGGCGAGCTTGTCCCAGGTGACTTGACCTCCGGAACCTGCACGGACGGCGGTGTTCCAGTTCGTGCCGGTGTAGGCGCGAGTGACATCGGCGGCGTTACCTCCTTCGGGTTGGGAAAGATCAGGGTCGATCCAGAGTGAAACCAGATCGCCATCGAAGTCGATCTTGGCAATCATAGTGTAGGTTTGGTCGTCAACGAGTGACGTTGTCCCAACCGTTTCTCCGATTCCACTTTCCCCGATGGCGACCGTATCGGTCGCAGCATTGGTGCCGCCTACTCCGAAGAAAAGGCGTTCTCCGCCAAAGTCATATCCGCTGATGCCCCCCCAAGTGGCCGTTGAAGATCGAGTCATATCCACCCGGTAGTAGATGGTGCCACTTCCACGGAAGGCTCCGTCTCTTTCTTCGGAAGGGACCCCGCTTCCTTCGCCGGGCCCGTTGTATTGGCGGAGCGCGGTGGTGTCCGAGGTGACCAAGGCTCCCGTTGCATTGACGGTTGCAGTGCCGCCCCAGTCCGAGGCATCGGCATCCGCGCCGGGTTCGATACCGTCATTGTCGGATTCGGTGCTTTGGTCGTAGTTCCAGCCGGTTCCACCGGCTAAAGTGTCGATGCTTCCTGCCGGGTAGTCGAATTCATCGATCCCAATGACGTCGGCGGCCAATGGCAGGCAACTTGTGGTTACAAGAGTGAGAAAAAGTTTCATAATCGGTATAAAGCTCGCCGACATTCTAATTTTCAGCAAGCGAGAATAATGGAGAACACGATCGGTCAGACGAATTTCGGAGCCAGCGCTGCGAAGCAACTCAGTTGACATCAAGTCATGGGCTCTTAAGATGTCCCCGAATCTTCCGATTTGCTTATGAAATTGCTGACCTCTTCCCTTCTTACTGTCGTCCTCGCTTCTACTGCTCCCGCCGCGAGCGTTGTTAATTGGGTCACTACCAATGGCGATGCCGCTTATACCGGCGCGAGCGCGGCTACAAATTCACCGATCACCACAGATGCTGATGGAGACGCCATCGTAGGGAGCTTTCCTACGGTGACACTGGCGGTGGGTCAGGTTCTCGTTCTTAACGGAAGTCTGAACATCACTGGAAACACGGGGAACCTTCCCGGGAACCAGTTTAGGTGGGGATTATTCGACGCGCCTGGAACACCTACGATCGGGGTGGGTAATGGGTATGTCGGCGTTTGGGCCGCAGCTCCTACAGGTGCGGCTACTGCCAATACCGTCATTGCCAATGGCTCAACCACCAACCCCTTCTCGGGATCTGCTTCTACCGTAGTTGGCTCAGCGAACGATGTGGGCGGGAATTCAGCTCAGTATGGAACGGATCTCGACTTTACGCTCTCGATCACACGGGTGGATGCGACTCAAATTTCTGTTTCCGCTCAGTTTACAGACAATGCAGATGTTCTCGTCGATTGGACTTCTACAAACGCTCCAGCTTCTCCAGGGAGCTTCACCTACGATTCGGTAGGAATTCTCTTGGGTGGCACCACGAACGCGACCCAAGCGGCTTTCAGCAATGTCACAGCGATGACAGTTCCAGAACCGACCAGTGCTCTCATGGCCCTCGTTGCCTCACTGGCGCTGATTCGTCGTCGTCGTTAGGTTGTTTTCAATCGCACACCCGAGGCCATGTCATCGCGATTTTTTGTTCTCCTTTTTTGCCTGTCATCGCTGCCTGTCCAAGCGCTTCCCGTGGTAAACTGGGTCACCACCAATGGTGACGCCGGGTATACTGACGGCACGGCGGCGTCCTCATCGCCGGTCACGACTGATGCGGATGCTGAAACGATCATCGGGAGCTTTCCCGCGGTGACACTTGGAGTCGATGAATCCATTACCCTCACGGGGAGCATGCTGATCTCAGGCCGGGATGGTGCCATTCCGGGAAATCAGATTCGCTGGGCTCTCTTTGATGCCCCGGCTATTCCTGAAACTGGAGTGGGTGCAGATTACATTGGGGTATGGGCAACCGTCGCAGGAGGTGATAATCCATCCAATCTCAACACCGCCAACGGATCAACGGGTAATCCCTTCTCCGGTTCGGCGACTGAGGTTGTTTCAAGTGCGACCGACGCGGAGGGTGATACTCTGCAATACGATACCACTTATTCTTTTTCTCTCACCGTCACTCGAGTTGATGAGACCAATATCTTGATCTCTGCGACGATCACCGATGGGGTCGATTTTTTGATCGAGTGGCCGGCCACTTCAGCTCCCGCGTCGCCAGCCTCATTCACTTATGACTCGGCGGGCATCCTTCTCGGAGGCACCACTAATGCCACAAGAGCCACTTTCACAGACGTCGAAGTTTCCTCAGAAAGAGAGGAGCGATCCGCAATCGTGATCACAGATCTCGACTACGATCGGGTCGGAAAAATGATCACCCTGACCTGGTCCTCGGCACCGGGTCGGATCTACGCGATCGATTCCAGTCTTGAGCTTGAGACCTGGCCGGGCGAAATTAACGACAATGTTGCCGCCTCCGAGGGTGAGACCTCGACCTCGCACACTTTTGAAGATACCGGTTTAGGCGAGCGCCACTTTTTCCGGGTTCGCGAAATCTCGAACTAAACCGGAGTTCATCATGAAATTCCCCCTGACTTCCGCCCTCCTTGTCGCAATCACCGCGCTCGCCAAGGGGTCACCTGTCACAAACTGGGTGGCTACCAATGGCGATACCGGTTTCTCGGGAGGAAGCGCCGCCACAAATTCGCCCATCACGACTGATGCGGATGCCGAAACCATCGTAGGTAGCTTTTCCGCAGTCACGCTTGCGATTGGAGATTCGATTGAGCTTTCTGGATCCGTCACGATCACAGGTGCAGCCGGAGCGATGCCCGGCAATCAATTGAGATGGGGGGTTTTTGATTCTCCCGGAGTTCCAGCAACTGCGCTGGGAAGCAACTACCTTGGGGTTTGGGCCACTGCCCCTGCAGGTGGCACTGCGGCCCTCGTGATTGCGAATGGATCGACCACCAATCCTTTTTCCGGCTCTGCCAGCACCGCCATCGTCAGTGCCGGCGACCCCGAGGGGGATCTTGCGCAGTTTGGAAACGCCCTGACTTTTGGACTCATAATTACCCGCCTCAATGCCACCGAGATCTCAATCGCGGCGACTCTGAGCAATGGTGGGGCACTTCTGATTCAATGGCCTGCCACCACCGCTCCAGCCTCACCTGCTTCGTTCACTTATGACTCAGTCGGCATCCTGCTTGGCGGGACTTTGAATGCCACCTCGGCCAGCTTTTCGATGGTGGAAGTGACCCAATCCGCGCCGCCGACCGATACCGACCGCGACGGAATACCCGACGATTACGAGGATGCCAATGGGCTGGATAAGACTCTCGATGACGCCTTGCTCGATCTCGATGGCGATACCGTGAAGAACATCGAGGAGTATCGTGGCTTTGATGGGATTCCCGGAAATGGCGACGAGACCAATCCGAATGATGATGACTCCGATGACGATCTGGTTTTGGACGGGATTGAACTCGCGAATGGCACGAATCCAAACAACGTGGATTCCGATTCCGATGGCCTCAACGACAATGTCGAAACCAACACCGGAACCTTTTTTAATGCGACTGATACCGGGACAAACCCGCTGAGTGCCGACAGTGATGGAGACAGTATTCCCGATGGGGCAGAGGTGGCCATCGGCACCGATCCTAACAATGCTGACAGCAATTTTGGCCAACGTTTGCTAGGAATTGATTTCAATCGTAACGACGTCCTGGGCTCGCCCAGCCAATCCCATCTCCGTGTCATTTCTGGATCGAGCAACGCGGAGGAGAATAGCGCGAGCTACACCAAGAAGATTGGACCGCAGCAAATCACCATCACGCGGCCCGGCGAGGATCCTTTCGAATTTCGAGGAGCGAATGGGGATGGCAGTCGTGCCATCCCCGGTGGCGATATCTCGCGCTCATTTCTAGTCGCTGACTTTATTGCAACTCGCGCAGGGGCGATGACGGTGAACATCAGTGGACTCCCGGCGGGAAATTATCTTTGGAAATCGTATCACCTCGATTCCTTCACCGGAGCAAATCTCGGCTTCGCACAAGGATCGGCCACCACCACTCCTAACGTGATCGAGGCACGGGTCGGCGAGACCTTGAAAGGCGCGGTTCAACCTACGGCACTCGGAAGCAGTGGGCTGGGAACCACTTTCATCGATGACGGGCAGGTCCCAACTCTCATTTTCGCCTTCACCCACGATGGCATTGGCGATGCCGGCGTGGACCTGAGCACCACGCAATCCAATGGCACCGATAATTTTCTCCTGCTCAACGGGTTTGAAGTTTTCCAACAGTCAGCCCCATGAACAAGCTCCTCTTCTCCTTGCTGTTGACCCTGGGCGCGCGTGCCCAGCAGCCCAATGTTTTGTTCATCGCAGTCGATGACTTACGTCCGGATCTGGCCTGTTACGGCGAGAGCCATATGGTCACGCCAAACATCGACCGCCTTGCGAGTCAGGGACGTCTCTTTCGTAACCACTACGTTGCGGTGCCGACCTGTGGCGCCTCGCGCTACGCGCTCATGACTGGGTTGCGCCCGACTTCTGGCACTGACGGTAACGATGCCTTTAACCGGATGACTTCGAGCGAGCCGGCCAGTCCAGAAAGCTGGGTTGATTTGCTGCGTCGTAACGGTTGGCACACCGCCTCAATGGGTAAGCTCACCCACGAACCGGATGGCTATCAGTGGAATGATTCGGGGACCTACGACATTGGCCGTAGTAGTGCCACCTATCCGGACATGCGATTTTCCTGGGACGAAATCATTTACGATCACGACAAATGGGGGGCCCAACGCTACCCGCTCTTTGCCTATGCCGATGGGACCGGGCGGGTGCGGAATAATACTCCGGCTTTCGAAATCGGAGTCGATGAGACCGGGGCCTCGCTTCCCGACGACGCCTATCCGGATGGACAAATGGCAGAGGCTGCCATTGAAAAACTACGGGAGTTCTCCGACGACGATCAGCGCTTTTGCCTCGCGATCGGTTTTCACAAACCGCATCTCCCCTTTAATGCGCCGAAAGCCTATTTTGACCTCTACGATCCGGAGACTCTTCCCGCCGCTGTCCCGACCAACTCTCCCACCGGAGCAAACTCCGCCACGACCACAAACTCAGGAGAGATCAATGCTTACACTGATCGCAATGACCGGGACCAACTCCGGCATGCTTACTCTGCCTGTATCTCCTACGTGGACGCTCAGGTGGGCAAGGTTCTCGACGAACTCGAGGCCCTTGGCCTTGCCGACAATACCGTCGTGGTCCTTTGGGGAGACCACGGCTGGTGCCTTGATGACTACGGCTTGATTGGAAAACACAAGGTGCTTGAGCGCTCGCTCGAATCTCCGCTGATCATCCGCCCTCCGGCAAGTCTCCGACCCGAAGTGTTTGCAGGAGTGATGGCGAAGGGGGTCGTCGAGACGATCGATATTTACCCAACGATTGCTGAGATTTGCGGTCTCACTCCTCCTGCTTCCGCCGCCGGATCATCCCTGGTTCCCATGTTGCGTAATCCGTTTTCACCGGGAAAAAATCACGCCTATTCCAGGTGGGGATCATTAACCTCGATCCGCACCCTCGACTGGCGCTTGATCAATGCGAATGGCGACTACGATCTCTATGACTTGTCCGCATTTCGATACGAACTTGCCGATATTTCGGCGAGTAATCAGTCCGTGGTGGACTCGCTACGCGCCGAATTGGGAGTGCAAGGAACCCGTCCCACGGCAAGTTATGTCACTTGGGCGAATGGTAACCCGCTCCTTGCTGATCCGGATGCTGACGCCGATAATGACGGGTTCGCGAACCGCTTCGAGTATGGGACCGGGTCCGATCCCCTTGATCAAGCTGCCAAGCCAGCTGTGAAACTGACCATGGAGGATCTCACGAGCTTCGGCTTCAGCGATAAGGAGATGGTTTACAGTTTCATCCTAAAATCAGACGCTGACGACCTTGCGGTGTCGCCCTCAACTTCCACCGATCTTCTGGCTTGGTCATTTGCGCCACTTAAGTTCCTCGATGCGACGGAATTGACTGACTCCACCTTCCGCTTCCGATTTCGTTCGACTGATGGCACTGATCCGAAGCGCTTTTTTCGTTTGGGAGTTGATGGCGAGTAAGAAAGGAACCGCGATCTCCGAATCGCGACCGGGGGGACCAAGAAGGGTTGGTTGGGATATGAGGTGGGTTTATGGATGATCGGCTTGGCGATGGGACGGTGGGTTGAAGGGAGGGTGGCTATTTTTTGGGGGAACGGAGTGGTCTGGTCCTCGCGGTCGCGATTCGGAGATCGCGGGTCCGTTCCGCCTGGTGGTGCGGCCTAGATGATGAGCATGCAGTCGCCGTAGGAGTAGAAGCGGTATTTTTCTTCGACGGCTTTGGCGTAGGCTTCCATGATGAGCTCGCGGGTGGCGAAGGCGGAGACGAGCATCATGAGAGTGCTGCAGGGGAGGTGAAAGTTGGTCTGAAGGGCGTTGATGGCTTTGAGTTGGTAGGGGGGGTAGATGAAGATGTCGGTTTCGCCTTGGCAGGCGGCGATTTTGCGGTCGCGGACCAGGTGTTCTAAGACGCGGGTGACGGTGGTGCCGACGGCGGCGATTTTTTTGGCGGACTGCATTTTGGCGGCGGCTTCTGCGTTGAGTTCGTAGCGCTCGGCGTGCATGTCATGGTCGCGTGGGTCCTCGGCTTTGACGGGGCGGAAGGTGCCGACGCCGACGTGGAGGGTGAGGAAGGTGTGGTCGATTTTTGAGAGGAGCTCGGGGGTGAAGTGGAGGCCGGCGGTGGGGGCGGCGATCGCTCCTTCTTCTTTGGCATAGACGGTTTGGTAGCGGTCGCGGTCTGCTTTGTCGGGCTCGCGTTCCATGTAGTGGGGGAGGGCGAGATGGCCGTGTTCTTCGAGGTCGGGCGGGGTGTCCCAGTGGATGAGGCGTTCGCCTTTTTCGTTGGTTTGTACGACGGTTCCCGTACTTTCTCCGACTTGGACGGTTCGGCCGTCCCTCATTTTCTTGCCGGGGCGGACGAGACACCACCAGTGGTGGGGGTCGGCGGCGTTGGTGCGGACGAGTTCGATTTTTCCGTCGTTTGAGAAGAGGCGGGCGGGGATGACTTTGGTGTCGTTGAGGACGAGGAGGTGGTCTGGGGGGAGGAGGTCGGGGAAGTCGCGGAAGTGGTGGTGGGAGATTTCTCCGGAGGCGCGGTCGATGAGCATCATGCGGGAGCTGGAGCGGTCATCGAGCGGGCGGGAGGCGATGAGTTCCGGGGGGAGGTCGTAGTGGAAGTCGGTGGTGCGCATTTGATCTAAGAGGAGAATTTGGAGAATCCGGCGGCTTCGGCTTGGGAAAGGAGGTCGGGGGCGAGTTGGTTGAGGCCGATGAAGGTGCGGTTGATTTCGGTGCCAGTTTGTTCGGTGGCGGCGAGGAGTTTGAGCTCGTGGAATTGAAGATCGAAGTCGGGATCGGGGCAAGGTCTCCAGCCTTGGGAAAGGAGGTGGCGGTAGAGGTGGTGGCGGCTTTGGCCGGTGGAGCTGATGAGGGTGAGGGTGGCGGCGTATTTTGTTTCGCGAGCTGGGCTGGGCCAAGAGCCGCGGGCAGAGGGTCCGCCGTGTTTTTTGCGGGCGTGGTGGCGAAGGTGGATTTGGAGGGTGGTGAGGATTTTGAGGAGGGCGCGGTTGATGCTTGAATTGTAAGTGGGGTGGAGGCCTCGCATGGGTTGGCGGAGGAGTTGGCCGAGGGTTTGGTAGGGAGCTTCGCCGATGGGGCCGGTGTAGATGAAGTCGCCGGGTTCGATGCCGAGGGCGACGCCGCGGTAGACGCAGCCCTCCCAGCGGATGCCGCCGGCCGAGAAGCGGTGGGGGTGTTTTTTGTAGAGGAGGGCTTCGGCTTTTCCGTAGCCCATTTGTTGTTTGAGATATTTCCAGGGGGTGGCGCGGCGGTGGTGCCAGACGAAGGAGGGGCCGGAGAATCCAAGGGAGAAGCCGACGTCACGGAGGCGCCAGCAGAAGTCGACGTCGTCGCCGGCGGTTTGGAAGATGGGGTCGAATCCACCGATGTGATCGAAGGCAGATTTTTTGACGGAGAGATGGCAGCCGGGGAGGTGCTCGGCGGTGGTGTCATCGAGCATGACGTGGGTGGGGGCTCCGGGGGCGGCGGTGGTGAGAGCAAGACCGCGGGAATCGGGCTTGGGGGCGAGGTTGGGTCCGCCGATGGCGGCGTAGTCGGACTCGGAGTAGGCGCGGGCGAGCCAGGTGAGCCATTGGGAATCGGGTTGGCAGTCGTCGTCGGTGTAGGCGAGGATTTCGCCGGTGGCCATTTCTGCGCCGTGGTTGCGGGCAGCGGAGAGGCCGCAGGGTTGTCGGTGGAAGACGCGGACTTTTTCCTCTCGGTCGAGGAGGGTGGCGGTTTGGTCGGTGGAACCGTCGTTGACGACGATGATTTCGAAGTCGGGGTAGTCAAGGGCGCGGCAGGCGGCGAGGCAGGCGGTGAGGCGACTGGCACCGTTTCGGGTGCAGATGATGACGGAGAAGCGGGGGGGATTTGGGGGGAGGGGATCGGGGAGGGTGAGGTTGCGGAGGGCGGGGAGGGCGGGCTTTTCTGAGAGGTCGCGGCGGAGGAGGCCGAAGGACCAGTCGTCCATGCTCTGGTTGTTGTTGAACCAGTGGTCGGACCAAGCGTAGAGGGTGGCTCCGGCGAGTCCGGCGAGACGGCTGAGACGGAGAGCATTTGGGAGAAGGGTGGCTTGGGCTTCTTCGGAGTTGCGTTGGGTGTCCATGCCGAATTCGGTGAGGAAGACGGGGCGGTCGCCGGCGAGGTGGTGGAGGCGGGGGAGGTAGCTTTGGAATGATTCGCCGTCTTCGAGGTAGATATTGAAGGCGGTGAAGTCGGCGGAGGGCGGCTCGAGGTATTCGGTGGTGGGGAAGTTGGCGTAGGCGATGGGGAGGCCGGGGGCGGATTGTTGGGCGTCGCGGATGAGGCCATCGAGGGCACGATTGACCTTCCAGGGGGTCATCCAGCGGGCCATCTCGGAGGGGATTTCATTGCCGACGAGGATGGCTCCGAGGCCGGGGTGGGAGTGGTGTTGGCGGAGCCAGGTGACGAGGTCGCGGCGGGCCTTTTCGAGGAGGGAGGGGTTTTCCCGGATGAAGTCGCAGCCGTGGCCCCAGGCGTGGGTGGGGATGACGATGAGGTCATTTTCGGCGGCGGAGTCGAGGAGAGCTTTGTCGGGGAGGTGGTAGATGCGGATGGAGTCGAAGCCGGAGGCGCGGATTTTTGGGAAGTCGAACGCGGGGGAATGTGGGGAGTCGGGTGGGAAGGGGCCGTAGGTGACGGTGCGCAGGAAGTGCGGTCTTCCATCGAGATGGAAGTGCTTTCCTTGCACGGTGAGTCGCATGGCGGGAGCTTGTACCGGAGGGAGGGGGATTTGAAATGAACAAATGGACAATTACGGAATGGTTGAGACTTGGTTGGGGGAATGGACCAACCACGAATCCTCACTAATTTTCACGAATTAATGAGGGGCTTGGTTGAGGATTTTTGATTACAGAAAGAGGTGGTGGGAGCAGGGCTTGGATGGATGAAAGCACTCGACATATCGGAGTTTAGAGCAGGAAATTTCACCCTCCGCAGCGGGATGCAGGAAGGGTTCGCTGATTTAATCAGCGTTTCCCTTACGACTCCAAAATCAGGCGGGCCACATAGATCCGGTGTATCGCCTGTTCTGATTGCGCATGGGGTTTCGCCGGATGCTCCTCCAAATTGAAGCCGGCTTTCTTCAGCGCCTTCTCGAGTTTCGGCGATGGCATCGCCATCCAGTAGGCCAGACAACCGCCCGGATTGAGCGATTCCCGCAGCAGTGACAGAAAACTTGGCGTGTAGAGCTTTCCATTGTCCACGGTGATTAGCGCGTCGGGCGTGTCGTCGATATCGATCAGGATCGCATCGTATCGGTCACCATCTCCGAGGCAGTCGAAGAGATCGGCCAGAATCACGTTCGTTCTTGGGTCTTCGAGCAAGGGGCCATTGTGCTCAACGAGGTAGGTGCGGTTCCATTCGATGACCCGACTCATCAATTCCGCAACGTCGATGGTGGCGGGCGAGCCCACCAACTCCAGAACCCGCTTGAGGGTGAATCCCATCCCCAAGCCGCCAATAAGCACCCGCGGGTGCTCTGGCCGGGTCGTGGCCCCTTCCCGCAGATCGACACAGCCCAAATCCGCAAGCATCTGCTCGGACCATGTCAGGTTCGTGCTCATCAACACCAACCCGTTGTATTCTAGGATAAATTCCCCGTCCTGCTTGAATAGGGCGAGCAAGTTTCCATCGGGTAGACTGGTTTTGTCCAGTTCGATATAGGGCTTCACGGCTCAAAGTATCGCCGAATCCGCCCCTTCGACAAGGGCATTGAGCCTCCCCTCCCCTCCACGCCCGGCCCAAGGGCAGCACTGCTAGGAAGTTGCTTCTGGGGTTAGGAACTTGAGGGCGCCGTCTAAGGGATCGGCGAGCGATCATGGAGCGAGTTGCGCGATGAGCATCTCGAAATGTGGATGCTGGGCGGCGTCCCAGTGACGCGGCTGTTGCAGCAGATAATTGGTCGGATCCTGTCATTAGTTATGCACACGATCAGGTGAAATCATCGGATTCTTACAACTGGGAACTCGAAGCTTGTTCATAGTATGGATCCCGTATCCTCTACGGCGACCCCTACCACCCCGGAGCCGACGCCACCCACCTCCTCTCCTTTTTGCAACGGGACCCTTGGGATGCGCTCCTCCCTCTGGAACAGAAAAACGCGGTGGTCGATGTCTGCACGCAAGTCTGGATCAAGGTCCCCAATGACGCCGGGACCACTGGTTGAAATCCGCACCGTCTGCAAGCGACTATTGCCGGAGGCATTGGAGGTCATTGCAGCCATTTTAAGGGTTCGACCAGAAGGTCACGCTACTCACTGACTACCCAAAAATCTCGGTGACCGGGCCGGCGTCTTTCTTATCAGGGCCGGCCATACGGAAGGGGCGCTTGCTGGGGGAGTGGATCACTTTGGCGTAGTCGCGACCGGCCTCGGGTATGACGTATTTGATCCCTTGCTAGGTCAGAGCAGGTAGCCCTACGTCAAAGGGAATCACCGGAGTGGGGGCGTATCTTTAGTCTAATGCCACGAGCGCTTCTATTTTGAAGCAGTAGAATTACACGCTACTGAAGACTCTGTGTTATTATCAAATTCCGCTCGATTCGAAGACTTATGAGAAGGAACCAAAGGGTCGGATTGGTTTCGAGTGTGCCCCTTTTAGGGCCAGTAGGCCGCGATTTTTGAGTGGAGGAAAGCGACGCTGCGGGCGAGTTGGTCCATACCATCGACGCCGTCTTCGATGCTAATCCAGCCGTCGAAACCAACGCGCGTGAGTTCGCTGAAGATGGCGTCGTAGTCATTGAGCCCTTGGCCGATTTCGCCGTGGCGGAGGCGTTTGGCGTATCCAGTGGCACCGCCTTCCTCGCGGCGGAGGTCTTCGAGGGTGCCTTCGGCGAGGTAGCGGTCGCTGGCGTGCATCGTTACGACACGGTGCGAGACGCGCTTTAGGAGTTCAATGGGATCCTCTCCGGCGAGGTAAGTATTGCTGGGATCGTAGTTCACGCCGAAGTGGGGATCGTCGATGCGGTCGATCAGCTTACAGAAGATGTCCATTTGCTGGGCGAATTCGGGAAAGTTCCAGAAGTCGTCCTTGTAGTGGTTTTCGATGATGAGAGTGATGCCGCGTTCTGCGGCGTGGGGGAGGCAGGCGTGGATGGAATCGGAGGCGAAAGTGATGCCGTCCTCGATGGTTAGTTCGGGGCGACGTTGTCCGCTGAGGACGCGGCAGTAGGAACCGCCAAGCGCGTGGGTCATCTCGATCCAGTGTTTTTGCTTGGCGATTTCGTTTTCCCGGAAGGCGGGATCAGGATGCGTGAAGTCCGGGGAGCAGCACATCATGGGAATGACCATGCCGTGGTCTTCGACTTCCTTGCGAAAGCGGGCCCAGTTTGACTGGTCCTTCATTTCGAGAAAACCGGCGTACCATTCGAGGCCTTCGATTTCGAGATTGGAAGCGAGGCGGATCCATTCGGAGACCGACATTGTGCCATCTTTACAAAGGGCATGCATGAAGGCTTTGGGGAAGGCGGCGAGGCGTGGCATGGTTTGGAAATGAGTGTTTTTTGAGTGATAAGGTGATGTTGAGAGCGGGGGAAACAAGTCGTGGCGCA
>JBLHUR010000053.1:0-33487 GCA_047629805.1 Akkermansiaceae bacterium
GAGGCGAGTCGGGACCAGTTTGGTCCGAAGCGGAAGGATGGGGCGAGGAAACCGCGAGGGGCGCTCGGAGAAATGGTAGGCGAAATTTGGTCGCTGCGAGATCTGAAGCCTGATGTTCCTTAATGCAGACGTGGGGAATTCAAGAGACAAGCAGGAAAGGGACCCCACCGGCGCAGAGCCCGAGTGCTGCGACTAAACAATGCGCGCAGTGTAAAACCAGTCTGGACAGTTATCAAAGCTCTTCGATCAAGGCCGGCATTCGCCGGGACATTAGAAACGAAGAGAAAAAAATTGGGAAAGACGAACAGGAACTCTCAAACCTTGTCGGTGCGGATTCAGTGCTCAAGAAGAAGCGCGAAATAATGACAGGAGTCATTGGTGTCGGAAGCAAAACATCTTTGGCGCTTCTCTTACAACTTCCTGAACTCGGAACGACTGATCGAAAGAAAATAGTGAGTCTAGCAGGACTGGCTCCGATGCACAGGAAGAGTGGCACAGTAAATGGTAAGCGAAGCGTAAAAGGCGGAGGCAGGGAGGCAATACGAACAGCGCTCTACATGGCCTCACTTAGCGCAATTCGACATAATCCCGATATCAGAGCCTACTACTTTGGGCTTAAAAACCGTGGAAAGAAAGGGCGAGTGATCTTCATTGCAGTCGCTAGAAAAATGCTTCTACACCTCCACGGTTTGCTCAAAAACGAATTTTCTCAAATATAGTTGCTATGTTGGTTGGCCCCGTTGGGGCTGGGAATTTGAGGGCGGCGAACGCCGAACGTTGAACATCGAAAGCTGAAGTTTTAAGGGTTTGGTTGAGGGGGAGTTTCAGGCGAGGCAGCGGTGGAGGCGCTAGAGTTTTTGGAGTGCTAGAGTGGAGGTTCTGCGGAACTGTCGCTTTGGCGGTTAGGTTAAGGTGCGTGCGGTGGAATTGGTTCGCGAAATGGGACTGCCTTGGTCGAAAGCGGAAGCTCGCAAAGCCTCCGCTTCAGCATTCCGAAAGGCGTGGTTACCGGATCGTGGTGGTGGTGGGACTATTCGGGAAGGGCGATTTCTAGGGCGCAGAAGTGGCGTTGGCCGTTGTGGGGGATGGTTAGGAGGTGGTTTAGGGTGAGCTCACTGATTGTGGAGTAGGTGGGCTCGGGGGTCATGGTGCCGGGGTGGTTGGTGGGCCAGAGGCGGTAGCGGCGGTCGGGGTGGGCGTCGAAGATTAGGTCGATGTTTTTTCCGTTGCCGGTGGCTTTTAGGATGGGGGTGGATGATTGGAGGGGGTTCTTTTTGGCTAGGAATTCCAGGATGTTTGAGATGCCGTCTTGGTCGTAGTCACCGCTTCCGCCGTGGACTCCGTTGGGGTTGTTTGGTTCTAGATTGTGTTGGAGTTCCCAGATGTTGGGGAGGCCGTCGGTGTCGGTGTCGGTGTCGGTGTCGGGGAGGGGAGGGGAGGGGGGCGGGTTGGGCGGCGACGTTTCTAATGGGTGTCAGGGTGATGTCGTCGCGTTGGTTGACGACGCGGATTTGGGAGAGGGATGCGGCGTCGCGATCAGAGAGATTTGGGAGGGTGATGGTGAGGGGATCGTCTGCTGGGGTTTCGTTGCGGAAGATTCCGAGGGCGGTGTTGGGGGGTGCTTGGCTGTCGATTAGGACTAGGAATGGGTCGAGGAGGTTGGCATCGGTGATGCCGGTTCCGATGGTGGGGATGCCGTCGTAGTTGAAGCGCCATTTGTTCGTGAAGTTGGTGCGGCGGGGTTGGCTGGGAGTGCTTGCTTAGGTGGCGTTGCTCCAGTCTTGGTGGTTGGCGAAGGTGTAAGGCTCATTGCCATCGAAGTCTTTGGCGATGGGGAGGTCGCGGTCGAGATACCATGCGGGGTCGTGGATGCCGGACCACTTTGGATAATCTTTGTTTTCGGTCTGGCCGACGGGATCGAATGAGGTGTTTGGGGATTCGTGGGCGATGTCCCAGGCGAAGGGGTTGCGGTTGAGGACTTGCCATTCGTCTTGGTAATCGCCGGAGTAGGTGCCGGAAGCGCCTTTGAAGGGGGGGGGAGCCTGAGGGAGGTGTAGCCCGCTTCGGGGATTTTTGTTTCGATGACTTTCCAGGAGGTGCCGAAGTATTGGAGGATGGTTTCGTCGGAGTTTGCGAGCGGGGTGAGGGCTAGGAGGAGGGTTAGGACGCTGGGTTTTGGAAGCATGGGAGGTTCGTGGCGTTTAGGAGGTTTGCTTGGGGTTTTTTGACCACAGAAAGAGCTGAATGGAACAGAAGCTTGGTTGGGGGAGTTTTTGGATGGGCACTCTGGAGAGAGCCTTTCCTTGGGGGGGAGTCTCACGCGGGGGAGCGGAGGGTTATTGGGGTTTGGTTGAGGGGGGGCTTGCTTGGTTGGGGGTGAGGGGGCAGGGTTTTGAGAGAAATTATGGGTAAGGGATATGATGAGAATCAGGAGCGGTTGGCGGTGTTGCAGAGTTTTGGGAAAGAGCTGGCGCGGCGGGCGAAGTCGACTTGTGAGTTGAGCTTGGCGAAGGGGGTGGCTTTGCAGATTTATGAGGTGCCGCCGGTTGGGAAGGGTGCTGAGTTGGAGCGGTGTCTTTTTTTATCAGAGGATACGATTGCGGGCTTGGGGAAGCCGTCGCTTTTGGTGGCTGATGATTGGCGGCATTTGGGGGAGTTGATTTGGTCGGAGATGCCGTTGCAGCAGGTGATGGTTTATCGAATCCTGAGATATTTGGCGAAGGATCACGATTGGTGTGCGGGGATTTTGGAGGAGGCTTATCTGGACGATGAGGTGGTGGCGGCGGCTGAGGCGGTGCCGCTGGGCTAGCTTATTCGGAGAGCGCTACTGCGAGGCGGTAGAATTTTGATGAATCACTCCGTGTGAAAGTCAGGGTGACTGATTCAAGGTTGGGATCGATGCTGTCTGTCTGAGTGGAAAGAGCCGAAGGGGTGGCATCGGACCAGCTATTGGGGTGAAGAGTTGCGGATGATTGCACGGTGTAGGCAAGTGCGCGTTGGCTGGCATCTTTTCGGCGGAGAAAGTTGAAGGAGATGTTGCTTTTACTTCCTTGGATTTTCGGGAGAATTGAGGGGGCGTCGGAGGCTTGCGGATTACCAGCGAAGGCGTACTCGAGGAGGTTGTTGGCGGGATTTGTGTTGCCGGTGTTTTGGACGGCGAGGTTGATGGTGAAGGGGTAGCCGACGCGGAGAGTGGCAGGGATGGTGGGGGTGACCGAGAGGGTGGTGGTTTGCTGGGGATAGGTGGCGGGAACGGCGCGGGTCATGTGGTAACCGATGGCGGCCATGATGGTATTGAGCTCATTGGCGTAGAAAGGAACGTAGGTGTGGAATGTTTCCAAGGTGGCCCCGGTCTGGGCCATGGCAGTGTGTGGCCCGACGAGCGCGTCTCTGTTTCCGACAGGAACGATACAGGGGCTTCCGGAGTCGCCACCTTCAGCGTGGGCGTCGTTGTTGCTGCCGATGAGGTTGTTGTAGACGCTGACGAAGACGCGGGTTTTGTTGATGGAGCCGCCGCCGGTGATGGGATCATTTCCAAAGTCAGAGAAGGCCCCCCATTAGGCCACGCCCGGCTCGCAGGTTGATGGGAGTTCCGGGTTGATGCCCCATAAAAATGAACTCGGTGCCGGCGGGTTCGACTGC
This sequence comes from Akkermansiaceae bacterium, assembly GCA_047629805.1. GTDB lineage: Bacteria > Verrucomicrobiota > Verrucomicrobiia > Verrucomicrobiales > Akkermansiaceae > SW10. The sequence continues at coordinate 3,643 of JBLHUR010000053.1, forward strand.
GGCAGGAAGGCTGAGATAGGGCTGGAAGGTGATGCCATCGCTCGCTGGAATTTCCGTGTCCAAGGTACCGATGAAGAGATCTGAGGCTTGACCCCCATCATTGAGAATGGGCTGGGTGGTTGCGATGGGATAGGTTCGGAGCGTGGTGCCGTTGCTGGAAAGGAAGCGGACGCTGCCATCGGTTGAGGGCTTGAAGTGGTTGGCTCCGACGAAGTGGCGGGGTGAGACGAGGGTGAGTTGGCGGCGGCGGGAGACGGAGTTGTCGTTCGACCCTGGGGCGATATACCAACCGACTCCGGTGAGCGAGGTGTCTTTATAAAGGGTTTGAGCGGAAAAATTTAAGATGACCGATTGGTGGATTGCGATACTTAAAGGCGATAGCGGCTCCGCGTCTGATCATCGTAGGGAATCTGATTGTTAAAAGGGGAACGTATCTGGACGCCGAGACGGTTGCATCGAGTTGCATCAAAGTTGGTATGCGCTCTGCTAATGGGAAGATGAAATGAATGATCTCCCCGATTTGAGACAGGTGCGGTCACTGGTGGCAGTGGCTGAGACGGAGAGCTTTACGAAGGCGGCGGAGGTGCTGGGGGTGACGCAGTCGGCCGTGAGTCATTCGATCCGGGCGCTAGAGACGATGCTGGATTGTCAGTTGGTGGAGCGGGCGGGGAAGCGGGTGGCGCTTTCGCAGAATGGGACGATTTTGTTGCGGCGTTTTAAGGCGGCGATTGGGGAGTTGGAGACGGCACATGAGGAACTGAGGCTTTTGAAGAGGTGGGGGCAGGGGAGGCTGCGGGTGGGGGCGACGCATACTTTGTGTACGTATTTGTTGCCGTCGGTGATGCAGAAATTTCGGGAGCTTTATCCGCGGTGTGAGATTCATATCGAGTCTGGGGATACTTCGGAGTTGATTGATTTGTTGGATGGTAGCGAGATTGATTTGGTGTTGGGGATGGGGGGCCGCGAGCCGAGTTGGACGCGCTTTGATCCTATTTTTGAGGATGAGTTGGTTTTTGTGGTGGCACCGGATCATCCGTGGGCGAAGGCGGGATCAGTGGCGGCGGAAGAGGTGGGGAATGAGTCGTTTTTGGTCTATGCTAGGGCGAGTGAGACGTATCGTTTTTTAAAGAAGGCTTTTGAAGATGCGGGGGTGCGTTTGCGGCCGAATCTGAGTCTGGGGGATATGGGGGCGATTAAGGAGATGGCTAAGGTAGGTGTGGGCGTTGGGATTGTGGCTCCTTGGGTGGCGCGGGATGAGATTGAGAAGGGGGAGTTGGTGGCTTTGCCGATGGTGATTGCGACACGGAGGCGGGCGTGGGGTTTGCTTTGTCATGAGGGGCGGCAGTTGACGATGGTTGAGGAGGATTTTTTGAGGATTTGCCGGACTGTGACGAAGACTTTGACGGGGGTGAAGAACGGAGATTGATGTTCTTCTTTGGGGGGGGCAGTTTTGCCTGATGAAGGTGAACTCTATTTCTCTCTCGTTTGTTCCGGTCGTGACTCGGGTGCCGTTGAAGTTTGGTGATCAGGTTTTGAAAGAGGTGAGTTGTGCACGGGTGGGGATTGAGGTGGAGGGTGAGGGACGGACGACGACGGGTTGGGCGGAGACGCCGCTGAGTGTGGCGTGGGTTTGGCCGTCGAAGCTGGGGTATGCGGAGAGGGAGGTGCGCTTGCAGGAATTTTGTGAGGTGTTGCGGGGGGATTTAGAGAGGAGTCTGGAGGAAGGGCATCCGTTTGTGATCGGGCATCGGTATATTGAGGACCGTTTGCATGGGCGACTTGATGAGGAGAATGCGGATCGAGACGCGGGGGCGGAGATGCCTCATTTGGCGGCGCTCGTGTGTTTATCGGCCTTTGATTTGGCCTTGTATGATGCCTTTGGAAAGTTGCATGAGGTTGGGGCATTTGAGTGCCTGGGTGAGAAGTGGTTGGGGACCCAGGATTTGAGTCATTTCCTGGAGCCGGCGGAGAAGTTTGTGGGGAAGTATCCGGCGGATTATTTGGTGAAGCCGGAGATGGAGCAGCCGGTTTGGCATTTGGTGGGTGGGCTGGATCCGATCAAGGAATCGGAGCTGACGGGGGATGAGCCGGATGATGGGTATCCGGTTCTATTGCGGGATTGGATTAAGCGGGATGGCTTGACGTGTTTGAAGATTAAGCTACGCGGGAATGATCTGGAGTGGGACTTTCAGCGTTTGGTGGATATTGGGAAAATGTCGATGGAGGAGGGGGTGACTCATTTGACGACGGACTTTAATTGCATGGTGACGGATCCGGAATATGTGAACGAGATTTTGGATCGGGTGGCGGCGGATTATGGGGAGATTTACGAGCGGATTGTTTATGTGGAGCAGCCGTTTCCGTATGATTTGGAGGCGAATCAAATCGATGTGCATTCGGTGAGTGAGCGGAAGCCGCTCTTTATGGATGAGAGCGCGCATGACTGGAGATTTGTGCGGCTGGGGAGGGAGTTGGGGTGGACGAGTGTCGCTTTGAAAACGTGCAAGACTTTGACTGGGGCGATTCTGAGTTTGTGCTGGGCGAAGGAGCACGGGATGACGCTGATGGTGCAGGATTTGACGAATCCGAGGTTGGCGCAGGTGCCGCATGTCTTGCTGGCGGCGTATGCGGGGACGATCTGCGGGGTGGAGAGCAATGCGATGCAGTTTTATCCGGAAGCGTCGAAGGAGTTTTTGAAGGTGCACCCGGGGCTTTATCGCCGGAGGGGTGGGGTGCTGGACCTTAGCACGCTGAGTGGGCCAGGGTTTGGGTATGCGGGGGTTGAGGGGATCTAGTTTTTGGGTGGGGAGGGGGAGGGATGGTCCTCGCGGTCGCGATTCGGAGATCGCGGTTCCTCTCTTTTTTCGGAGAGTTTGGCGGCGCGTTTTGAGAGGGCAATGAAGGTTTGTTGGGTGGCGTCTTCGGCGAGTGAGGAGTCGCTGAGGGAATTTTTGGCGACGGAGAAAACGAAGCCCCAGTGACGTTGCATGAGGGTGGCAAAGGCTTCCTCGTCCCGTGAACGGGCGAATCGTTCGAGGAGGTGGGAGTCGGTGGGTGGAGAGGTCAGCAGAGGGGGCATTTCAATGAAAGACAGTCGCGGGATGGAGAATCAGACAAAAGATAGGAGGTTTTTTTAAGAGGATCGAGAGGCATCTGTGATTGAGTTTTAAGGGGTGATGCAGCAAGGTTGATCTTGATGAGCGCCAAGGAAAATTTGAAGAAGATGTTGTTGGAGAAGTCGGTTCGGACCGGGGATTTTACGCTGGCTTCGGGGAAGAAGAGCGACCTCTACGTTGATTGCCGGGTGACGGCGATGGACAATCGGGGTGCGGGCTGGGTTGGGGAAGTGGGCTGGGATTTGGTGCGGGAGAAGATTGAGGCGGAGGGTCTGGAGGTGGATGCGATTGGCGGGATGACGATGGGGGCGGATCCGATCTCGTTGGTGGTAGGGATGGCGAGTGCGGGGCACGAGAAGGCCTTGCAGGTTTTCACGGTTCGAAAGGAACCAAAGGGGCATGGGCGCGGGAAGCAGATTGAAGGGAATTTTAAGACGGGCGACAAGGTGGTGGTGGTGGATGATGTCATCACGACGGGTGGGTCGACCTTGAAGGCAATCGCAGCGATCCGGGCGGCGGGTGGCGAGGTCGTCTTTTGTTTGGTGCTGGTGGACCGGGAAGAGGGGGGACGCCCGGCGATCGAGGCGGACGGAGTGCCGGTGGTGAGTGTTTTTACGCGGACGGAGTTACTGGGGGAGTGAATCGATTTGTGAAGATTCGGGAATGATGAGAGGGTGACAAGGCAATCATAGTCCGATGAACTTCAAAAAAATTCTCCTTCGAATACTGCTATTAGGAATGTTCTTGTTCGTGGGTTTTGTAGGATTTGTTATTTACTACTTTAACTTTGTGGTGACGGGTCCGAGGGGGGAAACTCCCTTCGCGCTGGCTCATGAGCGTGCGGTGAGAACCTTTGTGGAGGGGAAGGGGTTTGGGATACGACGTTTTCGAGAGGAGGAGTATTTCCATGAGCGCTCGGTGGTGATTGATGACGAGATTTGGGAAGTGGATAAGCTCCATCTGATTGGCACTTCCGAGGAATATGGTGAGCGGTATTTTTATGGCGGGCGGGTTCCATTGAAAAGGAAGCTGGGGGAGGCGAAGCATCGGCTCTTGATGCCGGAAGAAGCGGAGGCGATTGCGAAGTTGCGAAAAGAGGGGAGGGATTATGTGATTTTAGAGAGTGCAGAGGCTGCTCTTGGCTCCAGAAGAAAATGGCTTCGTGTCGTAGCCCCGGTTCTTGCCGAAGAGAGTTGTCTAAAATGTCATGAAGCGAAGGTGGGGAATCTTTTGGGAGCCTTCGATTATTTATTGTACCGTGAGGGAACGAAAGTGAGGGGAGATTAGGATTAAACCCGGGCGATTTTTTGATTTCTCTTTGAGGCGTCTTGGGAGTTTGATGAGGGCATGACGAAGTTATTGATTACGGGCGTTTTGGTGGGAGTTGTTGCGGGGTTGGTTGGGGCGCTTTGTGGAGTGGGGGGCGGGATTATTATGGTGCCGGCTTTTGTTTTGGCGTTGGGGATGGGGCAGAAGACGGCGGTGGCGACGTCGCTGGCGGTGGTGGTGGTGTCGGGATTGTCGGGGACAATTAATAATGCGATGAACTCTGATCTGATTAATTGGCGGGTTGTGGGGGTGACGGCGGTGGGTGCGGCGGTGGCGTCCTGGTTTGGGGCTGATTTGATGCGGAGTTTGAGCAATGTGCAGTTGCAGAAGGGGTTTGCGATTTTGCTGATTGTGGTGGGGGTGAGGATGCTCTTGATGAAAGGGTAATCGCGTTTAGCTTCCAGCCGTGGATTCTATCACACAAGCCGCCTTAGGAGGCGTGGTGGGCGAGCTGGTGCTCGGTCGCAAGATTGGCTGGAAGGGCATGGCCTGGGGCCTGTTTTTTGGGACGCTTCCGGATTTAGATATCCTCTATAGTCCATGGTTGGATTCGACGGAGCAGCTTCGCTGGCATCGTGGGATTTCGCATTCTCTTTTGATGATGGTGGTGGCGAGTTTTGCGTTTGCGAAGCCGTTGTCGTTGCTGCACCGGAAGAAGGGGGTTTCGATGAAGCGTGCGGGCTGGTTTGTTTTTCTGGCTTGGAGCACGCATGTCTTGATCGATGTCTTCACGAGCTATGGGACGCAGATTTACGAGCCATTTTCGGATCAGAGGGTGGCGATGAGTAATCTGTTTATTATTGATCTCTTCTTCACGCTGCCGCTTTTGGTCTGCCTCTTTTACCGGGTTGGAGTGGGGCTGGTGAGTTTGAAATGTTGGTTGGGGTGGAAGTTTGGGAAGGTGGATGACGAGGAAGATGAGGGCCCAGAGTATCCTGAGTTCTCGAGGCGAGGTGCGGTGATCGCGATCTCTTTGAGCTGTCTTTATGTGGCGTTTAGCTTTGTGATGAAGATGTGGGCGGTGGATCAGATTAAGGGGCATGTGGCGGATGAGATTCCACATGGGAGGGTGGTGGAGGTGGCTCCGACTCCCTTTAATACTTTGCTGTGGAGGGGACTGATTGAGACGGATGAGGCTTACTTTGTGACGTATTGGTCGCCCTTTGATAAGGAGGCCTCGAAATACGAATTTTTGCCGAAGGGGCGTGAGTTGGCGGCGGCGTTTGAGGGGGAGGAGAGCTTTGAGACCTTGAAGTGGTTTTCGCGAGGGCATTGGGTGGCGAGGCCGGGGCCGGAGGGGAAGGTGGTATTTGTTGATGTCCGTTTTGGGGAGCTGCGGAATCTGGAGACGAATCAATTGCTGCCGATGTTCCAGTGGCATTTGAAGTATGATGATGACGGTAAAATGCAGGCGGATTCCTATCGTCCTCGAGATTTTAAAATAAAGGAGGCCTTCGGGTTAATTCTGGAACGTATCGGAGGAGAGCAAACCCGTTGGGAAGCGATGAAACCGTTTTAAGATTTGATCGGCTTGTGAGATCGGGCTACTTTAACGCCCTCTCTTGAGTCGAAAACTTGCCATCGGAGACGTCCACGGATGTCTCAATTCCCTGAAAACCCTCCTGACTTCTGTCGCCCCCGTTGCGGGCGATACCGTCATTATGTTGGGAGATTATGTGGACCGTGGTCCTGATAGTAAGGGGGTGATTGAATACCTCCTTAGCTGGCCGTGGGAGGCCAAACTGGTTTTATTGAAGGGAAATCATGAGATTATCATGGAGGAGGCGTCCTTCTCGGCGGAGCATCTTACCTACTGGTGCAATGTTGGTGGGCTGGAGACGATTGCGTCCTATGATGCGAAGTTTGCAAATATTCCTGAATCTCACTGGGAGTTCATTTATGAAGGATTACCCTATTATGAGACCAAAAAAGTGATCTATGTTCACGGTGGCTTGGCCCCGAAGCGTGCTCTCGCCAAGCAGGATCCGGTGGATATGGCGTGGCGGCGATTTCCGGATGCCAAGCGCCATTTCTCGGGGAAACTGGTTATCTGTGGGCATACGATTCAACGTCAAGGAGTCCCAACCGACGCAGGCCATACCATCTGTATCGATACGGCGGCTTGTCGTGGTGGTTGGCTAACTTGCCTGGAAGCCAAGACCCGTCGCTATTGGCAGGCAAATGAAAAGGGTAAGACGCAAAAGGGGGCCTTAAAAAAGGCGAAAAAACTCAAGACCTCGAAGACTCCTAAGATTTCTTCCTAGCGAGGAAGTTGATGGATTGGCAGAGCTGGAACCAGCAGAGCAGGCCCACGAGGAGAGTGATGGCCCAGGTAACGAGGGTGATTTGATGGCTCTGGTCTCTGAGAGAGATGGGCCATTCTCTGATAAAGAGATACATGATCAGCATGGCTTGGCTGATTAGGAAAAGGATGGGGAAGAGGAAGAAGAAGGGTCGCCAGACTTGACTGGCCGGAGTGAGTCCGGGGTGGGTTTGAACGCTGCGATTCCAAAGTCTGGCCCAGCCAAAAAGGACGACAAAGCACCAGAGGGCATTAAATACGGGAAAAAAGAGAAAGCGGACCGCCTTGCTCCCGTTGATGGGAGCACCGAACATGAGCATCATTTCCCAAGCGCGGTACAGGTAGACGATGGCAAGAAAGAGCCAAAAGGTAAGAGCCATACCTGCGAGGGAAAAGAGGATGGGTTTGGTGTCTGAATCAATGATCTTCCACCCAGCGTAAAAGAGCCCGCCGGAGAGGACGAGGGCGAAGAGAAAGATGAGGTAATTTGTCCGGTGAAGATGGGGCAGATACAGCCCGCCCGGGGGGCCATCGGCGATCGTGGGAACCTTGGGGGTAGCGTAGGGGTCCTCGTCACTGAGGTCTGAGGGGGGAAGCTCGGCGACCTTTTTCTGGGACGGGGGGATGAGGCCGACAATGGAGATCGCTTCCTGGCGGGTTTCAGTTCCAGATCGCCAAACTTGATGGTGGCCGAGGAGTTCCTGGTCCATGGCCTTGAGGCGAAGTTCACGAAACTCCATGGGACCGTGCTTCTTGTCGCCAATCTTGCAGAACCATCTCGTAGATACAGAAGATCCACGGGATGGGGAAGATGAGAGACGTTGGGGTAGCTCGGCCATAGCGAGGTTTTGCTCTTAGAAGTGGATGGCGTGGCCGTCGGCGTCTAGGGTGGCCTCGTGAATTGCTTCGGCGAGGGTGGGGTGGGCGTGGATGGTAGCGTGAATGTCATCAATGGTGGCCTCAAGGGAGAGAGCCAAGCCCATTTCCGCAATAAGGTCGGTGGCGTTCTCGCCGATGATGTGGGCTCCGAGCACTTCGCCGTGTTCTTTGCCGAAGAGGAGTTTGACGAAGCCTTCGGTTTCACCGCTGGCTTGGGCTTTCCCGAGGGCTTGGTAGGGGAACTTACCGACTTTGTATTCGATGCCTTCTTTCTTGAGGGCGCGTTCGGTCTTACCGACGGAAGCGACTTCGGGGTAGCAATAGGTGCAGCCGGGGAAGTCACCGACGCGCTTGACGGTGGCGCCTTCAACGAACATCCCTTCGACACACTGCATCGCTTCGAAGCTGGCGGTGTGGGCGAGCCAAGGAGGTCCGGAAATATCTCCGATAGCGAAGACGCCGGGGATGGAAGTTTGGTAGCGCTCATCGATCTGGACCCAGCCGCGATCAGTGAGGGTGAGCTGTTCTCCGCCGGGGAGGACAGGTGCCACGCCGATGGCGACGAGGCAGCAGTCGGCGGTGATTTCTTTGGTTCCGCTGGAGTTTTCGACCGTGATGGTGACGGAAGAGCCGTTGTCCTTGGTCGCGGTGACTTTGGTGTCGGTCAGGCAGTTGATCCCGGCCTTTTTGTAGCTTTTGGTAATAGCATCGGCGATCTCATCGTCTTCGACTGGGAGGCAATTGGGCATCATTTCCACGATTGTGACTTCGGTGCCGAAGGCATTGTAGATGTAGCCAAATTCCATTCCGATGGCACCCGCGCCGATGATGACCATGGACTTGGGCTGCTTTTCAAGGATCATGGCTTCCTTGGAGGAAATGACCGTCGTGTCATTGTAGGGAAGACCGGGAAATTCGCGAGACTTTGCTCCAGTGGCGATGATGACGTTTTTGGCGTCGAGGATTTCGGTCGAGCCGTCCTCCTTTTTCACCTCGACCTTGCCGCTGGATTGGATCGAACCGAAGCCCTTCACATAATCAACCTTGTTCTTTTTAAAGAGGAACTCGATTCCTCCGGCGAGAGTGCTTGAAACCTTTCGTGAGCGACCGATGACCTTTGACCAGTCGTAGCTTAGGTTATCGAAGCTGATGCCGAATTTGCCGGCATCGTGTTTGAGTTGATGGTAGAGGTGAGCGTTTTTGAGGAGGGCTTTGGTAGGAATGCAGCCCCAATTGAGACAGGTTCCGCCGGCGCGTTCCATTTCGACGCAGGCCACTTTTTTACCAAGTTGACCGGCGCGGATGGCCGCGACGTATCCGCCTGGGCCACCACCGATAACGACAAGATCGTAAGACATGCGGTAAACGTGGAGAGTCGGACGGAAAAATCAAGAGTGAACGAGTTCTCTTCCCAACTCGGGGCACTCTGCCTGTCGTCCTGAACAGGCGATTCTGGAATATTTCAATCAAAGGTATCCCCGAAAACGCTGTTTTCTGGGCGGTGCCCCATTTTAAGTTCTTTTTGGCGCTCGGGGAGTTTTTGCTTCATTTCAAATGACTTATTTTGATGTCGTTGCTAACAATTCTAGCATTTTGCGCCAGTTTCACGACATCGCCGCGACCTATTTTTAAATTCTCGCCGCGATGACAGTTCCGGGGAGAGCCCTGTTGACCGAGGAGGTGACAGCGGTCGCAATCGATCCGCCGACCTTCATCTTCGACAGTGATCTGGACGATGGAGATCCGGCTACTATCCGGAACGGTCTTTTAACGAACGTGATACTGGAGATTCGCCGAGGTAGTTTCGGAGATCCCGCGAGCGATCGTGATTATCGGATCATCTATCGTCTCCTCGACAAGGATGGGATTCCCTTGAACCTGAAGAATACGATCGCTGGCCAGCTGACTGTTGGCACTGGACCTTCCTTTCCGGTCGTCAGATCAGGTTTTAATACTTTGGCATTCACCAAAACCGAGAAGGTCTATCCCGATCCCTTAGGAACTTTGGGAAACAAGGACCCTTACCGGGTTATCGCAGCTCTTCAGAGGCGGGCCGACTTTACCTTCGCTTGGGGAAATGTCGTGGGGTCGGACTTCACAAGTCCAGCTGCTCTCGCTCATCACTTCACCGAGACGTTTTCGGGTGATACCGAATATAACGTGAAAGCAACCGTCTCGAATCTGAGTGGGGACCGGAAGGATGCTTTGCAGACAGATCCAGGTCTGGATTCTTTCATAGCCTCCATTGACACCGTCTTTGCGCGATATGACAACTGGGATGATGCCATCGGGGTGGTCACCACAACGGCAGAATTGGACTTTGATTTAATCGAGGTCTCTACCGGGATTTCTATCAACAGGATTCAGGTGAAGCTTCCTTAGGCTTTGATTTCCCTACCAGATACCACGCTTTCCTCCCATCATGGTGACTCTCAGATCACACAGTGGGGGGACCATCGGCCTGGCAGCTAATCTCAACATTCCCACCGATGTCTCGATTCCACTGGGAGCAAATGCCAGGTTGGTTGATGAATCCCAGCCTCAGCTCTTTGGCACGGACGAGGCGGTTTCGGACCCCATTGGGGCTTCTTTAAAAACGGCCCTCGAACGCTTTGAGGAATTCCTGGCAGACTCGCTCGATGCCGTGATTGACCCGGTCATCGATGAAGCGGCCGAGCAGGTCATCTGCCCCTTATATGATGACCTAAATATAGCCTATCAAACGGCTCGTGCGAACCGCGACACTCGGGCGGATTTCAAGGCCCAGTTGCCTGCCCGAGTGGCTTTCTACATCTATAATACCGGCGCGCCGGGTTTCTCTACCCAGTTGCGGGCGCAGCTCGAGAAACCTTCTGATATTTTTGAACAAGCTGGCGGCTTCATCGAAGATTTCAACGATATGGTCGGCCAAGCCATTACTGAAGTTGATGGCTTTCAGGAAATCATGGCAAAGCCCGCCACTCGAGCCATTCCCTTCTTCAAGGACTTAGGCCAGCAGAATGGCATCGATAGTGTCGGAGGGACCGACAAGCTTAACGGATACTTCGACCTCTTCGAAGAGTTCGACATGGCCGCCTTCGTCTCCACCATCATGAAGGAGCTAAGCTCGGAAACGGTCGGCGCGTTTGAGGACAAGATCAATCCTCTTATTGGTGAGGTGAACGAGTATACGGGTGCTGCCGAGATCAAGGGTTACGCCGAGTTCAATGGCGATTCCCTGCGTCAAATACGGCTGGACGCGAGCATGCAGTTCAAGATCTCGGACGAGATGCAGCTCAATGTTTTCCTCGAAATTTACAGCTACACCTCGGAGGATGAGAATACTTTTATGGGTAATGGTGATAAGGCGGCGGAGGTCACGGTAGGAGCGCTCAATGTCCCCTTCGACTGGATCTCCGAAGGACTCAAGGCGAGCCTCAGCGTGAAGATATCCCTCAAGGACGAGGGGTCGGGATTGAAACCCAACGGAGTCGGCGGCTCCTTCGAAATCGGCTGCTTCAAGGTCACCATGGCCGTTGGTCTCGATGAATGTTACCTCGGCGCTCGGGCTTGCGGCTTCTTCAATATTTTAGCCGGAGTGGGAGCGGGCGTCGGCTTCTTTGTCGATGATTCCCTCTCTCCGGTTTTTGTCGGCAAGATGTTTGCCGGAATCTCTGGCGAGTCTTTGTGCGTCGTCTCCATCAAAGGCGCGGTCACGCTGGTTGCCCCGCTTCTCGGGCAAGCGGTCGATCCTCTCGTCTATACCGTCGGCAGTTCCCGCACACCTTCGGGTTCAATCTTTACCGTGTGAAGGAAAGCATCGCCATAAGCCGGGGCTGGCACGTGCTGGGAACCTTTCCCGATCCCGCCGTTTTTGGAAGGACTGATCGAGTCCTCGCTCGCTCAGGAGGACCCGGCTGCTAAGAGAGTGAACGCCCTCCCTCTCATGGCCACCGCGTTCATGACAGAGCTTGAAGCCGCCGATACTACCACTGATTCCGAGACTTTGTTCGTTCACGACGACAACAATCCACCCACCAATTCCTTCGAAAATGGGGAAGTCTTTTACTACTTCGCGGCGGCCCACGACATCGCTGGCTACTCCGGTGCCATCTCGAAGGGAACGCGCGTCATCATCTGCGACCGACTTCCGTTCACTGCTCCGTCGATCGAGTCAGTTACCAATGTCTATAAGACCGGTTCCACTGCTGATCTTTACGAACTCAAAGGGAACCAGCATCTCCGCATCCACATCCGCCAGAATTCAGGATTACCCAAGAAAGACGCTGCCAAGAGATACGACATCTATCAGTCGCTGGAAGTTGGGAACTCCCAAGCTGGCGCAGGACCGTTTTTCGCTCTCCCCCTCCCGGATCCTGATACCCACTTATCCGCCATTTTGATGGGAGCGTTTAGCTCGATTGAAGGCCCCACTTTCATTTCACATACCGCGAATCCACTTTTATTTTTCTTCACTGTCTGCGAGCAAAATATCCACCCCATCGCGCCGGAGAGTCGTAAGATAATACACTTACAATTCCTTCTACATCGGTCTCGCTCTCAAGGGCGAGTAGATTTCACAGTGTCTTCGCTGCCTCCGAGACCTGCTTCTGGAGATCTTCGCAGACCGCGCGCTTTGCTGCGGATTCAAAGAATTTCTGAGCCGCCTTCTTGTCCCCGGCATCGCGGGCAATCACTCCGGCGTGGTATGGCATTTTGGGAATCAACGACCCCGGCCTCATGACACGGAACCGCAAGTAGTTCTCCTCGGCCGAGATTGCTCTTCCCCGAATCCCGATTCAGGACAAAACTTCCCCGTGGCCGATGATAAAAAAAAGAAGGTGAAGAAAAAGCACCAGCCGATGGGGCTGGAGATCCTTCACGAAGATCGCGATATCATCGTGGTCAACAAAGCGGCCGGACTTCTCACGATGGGTACCGGACGCGATGGCGGGCGGACTGCTCATGCCGCGCTCGATGATTACGTCAAAAAGGGGAACTACAAATCGCGCGAGCGAATCTTCATTGTCCACCGCCTCGACCGCGATACCTCCGGACTTCTCGTTTTCGCCCGCACTGAGGAGGCCAAGCTCACCTTGCAAGATAATTGGGAAAAGGCTGAAAAAACCTACCTCGCCTTCGTCGAGGGCCACCCCGATCCGACCGAAGGAACGATCGAAACTTACCTCGCTGAGAATGAAGCCCGTCGTGTTTTTTCCACGACTGATAAGCGAAAGGGCAGGCTTTCTAGCACGAAATACAAAGTCGTGAAGGAAGTCGGTAAGCGCGCTCTTCTCGAAATCAGCCTCCTTACCGGGCGAAAAAATCAGATCCGCGTTCATCTCGCTGACAAGGGATGGCCCATCGTCGGCGATAGCAAATACGGTCGCAAAATCCGCGATAACAAACGCCTCGCCCTCCACTCCCACATCCTGACTTTCGACCATCCCTACAACGGAAAACGGGTGACCTTCAAGTCTGCTCCGCCCGCCACTTTTTATAAAATGGCTGCCGCTCCCGAGCCCGAGCCTCCTAAAAAGGACACCAAGCGGAAGAGATAAAATGACGTCCTGGTCCGACCGCCTCCTCGCGCCCTTCCAGCGCAAGACCTCCTCTGGCCGCTACCTCCCGGAGATCGATGGCCTCCGCTGCCTTGCGGTCGTTCTTGTTGTCGTCTTTCACTCGCACGGATTTTTCACGACGGGAAATGAGCCAAGCACCGTGCCCGAGCTTATCAACGCCGGGCCGGTCGAGGGGCTGAAACACGCCCCGCATGCCCTCATCGGGCGCGGCTGGTTTGGCGTGCAGATTTTTTTCCTCATCTCTGGGCTCGTTCTCTCGCTGCCCTACGCCGCGCACTTTCTCCACGGCGAAGAAAAACCGTTTGTCAAAAAATACTTTAAGCGCCGCCTCATCCGCATTGAAATCCCCTACTTCATCGCGCTCACCTTCTTCTTTATCCTCTCCATCACTCTCTATCAAAGCGGCCTCGTCCGGCTCCCCAACTACGCCGCTGGTCTCATCTATGGCCACGGCCTCATCTTCGACGGCCAACACAACCCGCTCCTTTTCGTGGCTTGGACCCTCGAAATCGAAGTGCAATTCTACCTCCTTGTTCCGCTCATTTGTCGCGTCTTTGCCCTTCCAAAAATCCCCCGCCGCGCCCTCCTCGTGGCCGGAATTCTCGCGGTCGATCAGCTCTTCGGGGGCGCCTTCCCTGCCATCAACGAGAGCTTCCTCCAACAAACTGTTTTCCGTCAACTCAACTGGTTCCTCCCTGGCCTCCTCCTCGCTGATCTTTACCTCTCACCCGGCCTGAGGAACCTCCGCGAAAATGGCGGAACGCGCTTCGCCGACCTCATCGGCATCCCGGCTTGGATCGCGGTCTTCGTCCTCATTGATTTCCATTTCAAAGTCAGCCCGCGTCCTTTTGTCCTCCTCCTTGCCTTCTGGTGCGTCCTCGCCGGACCCGGTCTTGGAAAGATATTCAGCAACCGCTGGGCAACCGCCGTTGGCATGATGTGCTACACCATCTACCTCTTTCACAACTTCTTCATCCACACCTTTTTCGGCCCTCATATCATCCGTCCCCTGCAAGGTCACTTCGAAGGAAACTGGCCTCTCGCCGCCGCCTTCATCTTCGCCATGGCGGCCGTCATCATCGTCCTCTGCGGCTTCATCTACCTCTGCGTTGAAAAGCCTTTCGCTCGCGGGAAGCTTCCTTGGAAGAAGGGGCTTCCGGGACCATAAAAAAAGCCCGTCACGATGACGGGCTTTGAAAAGTTAAGAAGTTCCCAGGAGGGAAATCTAGCGACGACGACGGCCAAGGAGGGCAGTCGCGGCGAGGAGCGAGAGAAACCCGGTGGACGGCTCGGGAATCGTGCTGGCAGAATGAACACCGAGGATGGTGTCGCCTGGCGCGAAGATCCCGGCAGAACCAGCATCAAAGATTTGGACGTCGGCAACCTGCATCCTGTTGGCAGCTCCGGCATCTTTTACAGTTGGAAAGAGAACCATGTAGGTTGTGTAGGAGTTGGTATTCGCAAAACTCACAGTGGCGGAATTTGCGGCGAGCAATGGATTTGCTCCTCCCGAATTTCGGTCCGCAGGAAGCGCAATGCTTCCGTTAGAAATGAGAGTGAAAAGTGAAGAGTCGAATGAAGGACCGGAAACTGCTGAATTTGTTCCAAAGATCTGGTAGCTGGCGGGATCGCGTTCCACGGCGTCGTTGGCAGCCCAGAGAGTCATGCTCGTGACGGTGGCGGAACCTCCGGCCTGAGTCACCACAATTCCGGTATTTTCCACACCGAAATGAAGATATTTTTGTCCGGCTCCGTCGATCGCAGCGGAGGGGGGCTCTCCTCCAGGCCAGTTGTTGCCAGGCTGGTCGAAACCCTCCGCACCAACATTGATTGTGACCGCTTGGGCCGCTGAAATGAGAGCAATGGCCCCCAATGAATACATCTGCTCTTTCGAGAGCCGCCGATCCTAGCCGGTGAGAGACTAGGAATCAAGGAGGAATCGTTTTGGTGTAAAACCTTGTTATTAAATCATTTCAACAACAGATCCACCGGTCTCTTTTCCTTTCTCATAAAAAAGGGCCTTCTTTTCCTGCGATTGCAGAAGTCCTGGATGGGCGTGCTGAGTGTCGACGAAGATGAGCCGCCTTCCGCGAAACTCCGCTTCACGTTTCCGGTAGCCTGTGATTTCGGCCGAGAACATATCGTGGCTCGCGGTGAACCTTGCCCTTGAGAGAAGGTTGCGCGATGTCATCGGGCGCATTGTCTAACGAGCGAGTGCAAGAACCAAGATCTCTGATGGGATCGTTTCCCTCTTTCCTAGAGTGAGTGATAGCGATGACCGCAAGGTCGAAAAAATTGCAGGGAAGGTCGCCTTCCGGCGCTTGATGCTCCCCGGACTCAAAAACCGCGCGTGATCACTTTAGAAGTTTGAGGAGCGCCTTGGCGGCAGCTTCCGAAGATGCTGGGTTTTGGCCGGTGATGAGTTTGCCATCGACGACCACGTAGGGCCCCCAATCTTTGCCTTTTTCATAAAGGCCCCCATTTGCTTCGAGCATGTCTTGAACTAGAAACGGAACAATTTCAGTGAGGCCAACCGCCTCCTCTTCAGTGTTTGTGAATCCGGTCACGCGACGGCCCGAGACCAAGGACATTCCGTCTGCCCCTTTTGTGTGCTTAAAGATCGCGGGAGCGTGGCACACTGCGGCGAGAGGACGCCCTTCTTCAACAAACATTCCGATCATGCGTTGGCTGTCTGCGTTTTCCGAGAGGTCCCAAAGCGGACCATGCCCACCTGGATAGAAGATTGCGTCGAATCCCTCGGCGTCGATCTTAGCTAACTTCGTCGTATTACTGAGAACGCTTTGTGCCGCCTCGTCCTTTTTGAAGCGCTGGGTGGCCTCTGTTTGTGCATCGGGAATATCACTCTGCGGATCGAGAGGTGGTTGCCCTCCTGCCGGAGATGCCAAGGTGACTGCCGCTCCGGCATCAAGTAGGACGTAATAGGGAGCCGCAAATTCTTCCAGCCAGAAGCCGGTTTTTTTGCCCGTGTCACCCAGCTCATCGTGGGAGGTCAGAATCATGAGAACTTTCATCGTGTTTGGTCGGTTTGGTTTGGTTTGGTTTGTCCAGTTTAAAGGGCCCACGTGGATCACGTGCTTGCCAAAATTATCGTCGTTGGAGTGTAAAACCTTGCACCTTAATCTTTTTGCGCAAGATCTGACCCATCAGCAAGTTTATCCGATCCGGCCCTTCAGGCAGTTCGGTGGCGTTGAATTCAGCGATCATTTTCCTGAGTTCCGTCAGCTCGCCGGAAAGGTCGGTTTCATTTTTGGTAATCCCGTGAGAGAGAACGCAGAGTGTTTTCCTGATCGAGTCAGCGGTTCCCGTTAGGCTGTCCTTGTCGCCGGAGAGACCGTCGGTGTGGTCGGAGACTCGATCCAGGATGAGGTCGGCTGATTTTTCAGGCCAGATGACCAAGGAAACCACCAGACCAGAAACAATCCTTGCCGAAGGGAATAGCGTTCGGTGACTCGGGATTCCCCCTGCGGAGAGTATCTACTCTCCGCTTTTCAAGGTGAGGGTCCAGGCTCCTTGGTCTTCGCCTGCGGTGAAGGATTTGTCGGCGACTTTGATGGTCTCCATTTTGAGGGGGCCAGTGGTTTCGGAGTGGCCTTTGAACTTGGCCTCGTTGTGGTGGAGGATGACGTTGCCGGGGCTTTTGGCGTCCTTGCTGTTGGCTTCGAGGCGGAGGAGTGAGTCGCTGTCTTTGGAGACGGTGGTGAAGATGTTGACGCCAAATTTGACCTTGGGATTGGCGACGAGGGCGGTTTCGGATTGATAGCCGAGGCCCTTGGTGTCGAGGGAGTCGGAGGAATACCAAGCGACGAGTTCTTTGGTGGCACCGGCATCGAACTCAAGTTGGCGCATGTGGCTGAAGTCGACGGTTGCGGTACCTGATTCGGGGTGACGTTCGAGGAGGATGACGGTGAGTTTTTCACCCTTGTGAATGAAGGTGGGAGTCCAGGCGCGCGAAAGTTCGCCCATGGCATCGATCTCAAAGTTACGCTCGGTGGATGCGGAGGGGGTGATTTTGACTTTGCGGTGGTCGAAGGATTCTCCGGATTGTGAGTAGTAGCGGGAACCGGCGTTGAAGGTGCGGGAGCCTTCGGTGACTTTTTTCTTTTTGTGGATTTTACCGTCTTCGGCGTTCCACTTGATGAGTTCGAGTTCGCGAACTTGTTTTCCGGCAATGAGGTTTGGGAATTTTTTGACGATTCCGGCGACGGTGTCGTAATCGCCGGCGAGGGATTTTTTGACGAGGTAGTCGCTGTATTTGTGGGGCATTTCCAGGAGCCAGGCTTCTTGAGCAGAAAGGGTGGGGAAGGTGGCAAAGAAACAGAGGACGAGTTTGGAGAGGGGTGATTTCATGTTTTATAAAACCTCATGGAGATCCCTGTCTTGTCCAGCGCAAAGGGAGGGGTTATGGCTGCGCGTGGAAATGAACGAGTATCACGCGACCAGTCAGTTTGATGTAAAGACCCTGAAGTTGGGGTCGGCGATGCACGTGCGTTACCGGCATCCGGTGTTTGTGGTGATTCGTTATTTTTACCTGATTTTGGTGCCGATCGGGGCCTTGTTGCTTTATTTGGGCGACCGGACCTTTGGGTTTTTGTGCATTATGTTGGGGCCGATTCTTTTTATGCGGAAGGTCTTCTGGCAATATCGCCTGATCCATGGGTCGAAGTCATCGCCTCAGGCGGGGCAGGAGTTGCACTGGGAATTCACGGAGAAGCGGGTTCGACAGGAGTCGAAGGGGCACGAGAAGAATATCCAGTGGCGGGACTTTGATGATCGATATTTGTCGCCAAAGGGGATCTTGCTTTATTTAGAGAAGGATCAGTATTTCATTTTGCCAAGGAAGGCCTTTTCTTCGCAGAAGGACTTTGAGGCGGTGAGTAAACTGTGTGAAACCAAGATTGAGACGGAGTAATGAAAAAGGTGGTCATTTTTACAGACGGCGGTGCGCGGGGGAATCCCGGACCGGGTGGATATGGGGCGGTGGTGACTTTTGGTCGGCATCGGAAGGAGTTGAAGGGAGCCTTCGATCATACCACGAATAATCGCATGGAGTTGATGGCGGTGATCTCGGCACTAGAGCTTTTAAAAGAGCCCTGCGAGGCGACGGTCCATTCGGATTCCAAGTATGTCGTGGATACGATGTCAAAGGGTTGGTTGAAGGGGTGGAAGAAGCGGGGGTGGCTGAAGTCTGATAAAAAGCCGGTGCTAAATCAGGATCTCTGGCGGCGCCTGGATGCCGCGACGACGAAGCATACGATGACTTGGAAGTGGGTGAAGGGGCATGCGGGGAACGAGTTGAATGAGCGTTGTGATGAATTGGTCCACGAGGCGATTGATGAGGGGAAGCTGGTGGTGGATCAGGGGTATCTGGATCAGCAGAAAGGAGAGACGGGGCTTTTTGGATAGGGAGAACTTTTTGACGACAAGGGGCTGAAGGGTGCTTAGATTCAGGGATGATGAAAAGGATGTGGGCTTGGCTGGTCTTGGGGCTTCCGGCAGGGGCTTTGATTTTTCGAGATGGGGCGAGCCCCGCGGCCAATACTGAAACGGCGCCGACAGGGGCATATGCGGGGAGCGGGTGGCAGCATCAGATTCGGTATCAGAGCTTTCACGGGACGATGATTTCGCCGAAGCACTTCATCACTGCCACGCATTTGGGGGCTGCGGAGATGGTGGTGACCCAGCCGATCCACTTTAACGGAGTGGAGGCGCGGACTTGGGCGATTAGGCCGGGGGCACGTGTCGTGATCGGGACGACAGATCTGGCGGTCTTTGAGATTTGGGAAACCTTTGATGACTTTGCGGAGCTTTACCCTAAGTCGGACGAAGCGGGGAAGGAGATGGTGATCCATGGGCGGGGATTTGGCCGAGGTGCCGAGTTGGCAGGCAAGGGGTGGGAGTGGGGAGATTCTACGACCCGCAAGTCGCGCTGGGGACGGAACGTGCTGGATGGGGTGGATACCTTTGAGGGCGATGAGCTTTTGTTTTTCTCCTTGAGTGACGTGTTGGGGCAGGATGAAGCGATGGCGACAGGAGGGGATTCGGGAGGGGGTTGGTTTATCAAAGATGGGCCGGTTTGGAAGTTGGCGGCGGTTTCGTTTGCGGTGGATTTATTTTATTCGGAGGCAGCGGTGCCGGCGAATGCCAATAGTCTCAAGGGATCATTTTATGACGCTGGAGGGCTCTCGATTGGGAGCGATGCGGAGGGTTGGGATTTGGTGCCAACAACGGGTTCTTCGCTTGATCCCGATGATGACGAATTTTACCGGCAGTCCCATACTTATGGTTCGCGGATTAGTGGAAGTCTCGCAGAGATTGAGCTCTTGATTAACCCGGCGATTGCTTGGGCTGGCCTGACTTCTCCGGAGAAGTTTGAGAGTTGGTTGAGTAGTAATGGGGTCACGGGAGCGAGGGATGCGCAGGATGATGCGGACGGGGATGGGGTGACGAATTTGGAAGAGTATCTTGCTGAGTCTGATCCGGCTGATGGGGGCGAGGCGGTGGCGCCTTTGGCGATTAAATTTTTCCCGGGCGGGACTCATCAATTCACTTTCGTGGAGTCATTGGATCTGGCCGCGCGGGGTTTGACGATGATTTTGCAGAGCTCCACTGATCTCGTGACCTGGATAGCGGTAAGTGATGCAGAGGAGGAATCGAATGTTCGGGATGATCCGAAGGGGGTTCGGACGCGGGTTTTGAGTCGGGCTTCGCCGGGGGTGGGTGAGCTTTACTATTGCTTGAAGATTAGTCTTTGATCTTGGGGGCGAAGTCCCAGGGCTCGGTTTTTTCGCCGTGTTTTTCGAGGAAGGCACCGGAGGAGAAGGCGAGGAAGAGGGCGGCGTCGCCTTTTTTGTGGCGGGTGCGGGCGTAGAGTTTTTGCATGGCCGGGTGTGCTGGCTTGGCGGTTGGGCCGAGGAGTTCGAGGGCGCGACAGGCGCGGAGGGCGACGGGCCAGTTGGAGTTTTCGAGTTCTGTGATGAGGGTCTTGAGGGCGGAGTTACGATTTTCTTCGTAATGGGCGAGCCAGCTGGCGGCGGCGATGCGGACTTCGGGGTTTGGGTCTTTGAGGAGTTTTGGGCTTCGAAGTTCGGTTGAGAGTTCTGAGGGGAAGTTTCTGAGGGCGATGAGGGACCAGAATCGTTTCGCGGGGTCGGGCGAGGTGATTTCTTTGAGGGGGATGTCAGGGTTGGTGCCGATGGATTCGACGACCTGCCAGATCCCTGCGAGGTCGATTTTCCCTTCGCGGATGAGGTCGCCGATGGGTTTGCCGTGTTTTTTGATGAGATCGGCCATGATTCCTTCGGGGAGGCAGCCGGTGTCGCGGGTTTGGCGGGTGAAGTCTTGAAGAGCAGCGTTGGCAGCATCGAAAGCATCGCGCTGTTCTCTGGTCATGCCTTCACCTTCAAGCGTGAGGTTCTTGAGGTTTTCAGGATCAGCGAGGCAGTCGTAGAGTTCGTAGTGCTCACGAAAGGGCTGCACATAGTGAAAGAGGCCTGGGCTTCGAGGTTCGCTACTCTTGAAAGCGCGAGTGATTTCTTGGCGGATCTCGCCGAGGTCGGAGAAGACGGAGGCTTGGCTCCAGCCGAGGTGGGGGTGGTAGTTGCGGATGAGGAGCCAGCGGTCGTTGCGGACGGAGCGGGAGCAGTCGAAGACTTCATCGACGCGGTCACGGGCGCCGTAGATCCAGTTGTGGGTTTTGGAAACGTCGAGGAAGTTGTGGCCCTGCAGGTTAGTGGGGGCTTCGAGTCCGGCGAGGGAGAGGACGGTGGGGGCGAAGTCGATGAAAGAGACGAGTTTGTCGGTTTTTCTGCCGCCCCGGGGGAGTTCGGGGACGAGGTGTTGCCATTTTTTGGGGACTCGGACCATGAGGGGGACTTGCATTCCGGAGTCGGTGAGGAGGCGTTTATGGCGGGGCATCCCGGAGCCGTG
This sequence comes from Akkermansiaceae bacterium, assembly GCA_047629805.1. GTDB lineage: Bacteria > Verrucomicrobiota > Verrucomicrobiia > Verrucomicrobiales > Akkermansiaceae > SW10. The sequence continues at coordinate 24,777 of JBLHUR010000053.1, forward strand.
ATCGGAGTAGAAGAAGACGATGGTGTCTTCAGCGAGGCCGTCGGCTTTGAGCTCGGCGAGAATGCGGCCGACGTTTTGGTCCATGACGGTGACGCAGTCGTGGAAGCGGGCGAGTCCTTTTCGGACGAGAGGGGTGTCGGGATAGTATGAGGGAACACCTACTTTGGCGGGGTCGTGGATTTCGCCGGGAGAGAGTTGGGCTTGGATCTCGCGTTGGAAGACTTGGTGAGGCCAGACCATGGTGCGGGATTGGTGGGTCGTCATGTCATTGAAGACGGCAAAGAAGGCTTGGTCTTTTTTGCGACTGCGCCAGTGGGCCTTGGGGCTGGATTCGACCCAAGAGTCGCGGGTGAGGCGGGCGGCGTCGGCGGAGTTGTAGTCGGTTTTGACGTTATTGGTGGTGTGGTAACCGGCGGCGCGGAGGTATTCGGGGAAGCCTTTGGTGCCGGTGGGGAGCGGGAAGGCGGAGCGCATTTGGCCGGTGCCGGTGGTGGAAGGATACATGCCGGTGATGAGGCAGGAGCGGGAGGGGGAGCAGACGGGAGAGGCTGCGAAGGCGTGGGTGAAGAGGAGGCTTTCCTTGGCGAGGGCGTCGAGGTTTGGGGTGCGGGCATCGGGATGGCCGTAGCAGCCGAGGGCGGGGCTGAGGTCCTCGGCGACGATCCAGAGGATGTTTGGTTTTTCGAGAGAGGTGGTTTTGACCGGGAGTTCGCGGGCGCGGATCTTGCGGAATTTTACGAGGCCACCTTTGCCGTGGTGCTGGATCGCGAAGTATCCTTTGAGCTGCTTTTTCTCCCGGATGTCGGAGACAAGCTTGCGGTTGACGAAGGTGCGGACGTGGTCGCCTTGGGCGATGACGCGGAAGTGGTTCCATTGGCCTTCTTTGAGGATGCCTTTTTCTTTGCTGAGCCAGCCGCCGAGGCCGATGCCGTAGATGCCGCCGGGAATTTTGCGGTCGATCTCGATTTGATAGCCTTTGGGTTTTCCTCTGGCCCCTTGGCAGCGGAAGGCGAGGCCGGAGTTGAAGCCGGGCTCGGCGGGAAGGAAGACTTCGAGCTCGGCTTCGAAGTCGGACATTTCAATCTTGGTGGTGACCCAGACGTTGGTTTTGGAGAGGAGGTGAAGCTCGTTGTTTTTGGCTTCGAATTGGATGACTTTGGCGCGGGGCGTCCAGCCGTCGGTGGTTTTCCCGTCGAAAAGGTTGATCCACTCGGCGTGGACGGGGAGGAGGGTGAGGAGGAAGAGAAGGATGGGTTTCATGGAAAGTGGATGGACAAGACTGACGCGGAGATGGTTGGAGGATAGGGCCCGCGGAGGGCTAAGAAGTGGCTGCCAAGATGAAAACCGTGATGACGAAGACAAAAAGTGAGCAAGTGCTGAGCCGGCCGTAGAGGTCGAATTTTCGGAAGAATTCCCGGGCTTCAGGGGCGCGGAGTCGTTTTCTGAAGTCGGGTGTTTTAATGGTTTGATAGAGAGATTTCAGGGCGGAAAAGCGGTTGATGAGCCCGTTGTTGGGTTCGCCTTTGAAGAAGTGGGTTCCGGGGCGACCGTGTTTGGTCCAGAGGTGCTTCTTATGATGGAAGAGCCAGATGGCGAGGTTGCTGACCTGCCGGTGGTGAAGCCCGCCGGTGACGCTTGAAAAGATGAAGACGAGGATGAGGAAATACGCCATTTTTCGGGGTTGGGGTCCAGAAGCGGGAGCTTTTGGCTAGCGTTCCTTTTAAAGTTTTGGCTTGGGGACTTTGACGGGGGGTTGCCAGGCGGGGGCGCCGGTGAGTTTGATTTGGCGTTTGTAGATGCGGTGACGGGTCGCGATGTAGAGGGTGTTTTGATGGAGGTAGCAGTAGTTGATGCGACCGTCTTGGTTGCGGGGTTTTGGGAGGACGAGTTGGACGCGGCCGGGTTGGTCGAAGATTTGTAGGCCGGCTTCGGTGCCGACGAGGAGGTGGCCGCTGGTGGTGGCGAATTGGCCGTCGAGGGCGCAACGGCCATCGGTGGTGGGACGCTGGGCGTAGAAGTAGGGTTGTTTGTGGGAGGGCTTCCCAGCGTGGAGAGTGTAGGAGTGGATGAAGGGGCCGTCGAAGTGGCAGACGAGGAGTTGGGATTGGTCGGCGCTGAGGCCGATGCCATTGGGGCCTTGAAAGGGGAGTTCTTGAAAGCTCGCCGTCGTGGAAGAAATGCTGCCAATTTTTTTATTTTTAGGGCTGGTGTAGTAGATGATGTTTGAAGCTGAAACGACGATGTCATTAGCGAAGGCATTTTCGTAAATGGTTTCGAATTCGCCGGTCTGGAGCTTGTATTCGCGGATGTCGTGGCCGGCGGTGTAGAGGGTTTTGCCATCGGGGCCGAGGGCGATGCCGTTGGCGCGGGCGGTATCTTTGGCGAAGAGGGTTTCTTTGCCGTCGGGGGTGATTTTGTAGAGTTCGGAGTCGGGGACGTCGGTGAAATAGAGGGTTCCATCGGCGGTGACGGCGAGGCCTTCGGCCCAGTTGTGACCGAGGGAGACGAGTTGCCAGTCTTCTCCGGGGATGAGGTATTCGGCGGCGCGGGATTTGCATTTGTCGAGGTGGACGGAAACGGGCGTTTTGCCGTGGTCTTTCCAGAGCCAGGTGAGGGCTTCGAGGAGGATCTTGTTGCCTTCTTTGCGGCTGTGGCTCCCTTCATCCCAGCGGTGGGTGTGTTCGTAGCCGGAGAATTCGAGGGCCCTTTGCATGGTCTGGTTGGCCATCCACCAGTCGCCGCCGTAGATGTTGAGGTCGTTTTTACCGTCCTGGAGGAAGATGCGGAGGGGCTTGGGTTCGGTTTTGCGGATGAGGGCGGGGTAGTCGTTGCCACCGCGGAGGCCGACGTAGGTGCCGATCATGGAGTAGACGCGGCGGAAGTGGTCCGGCCGTTCCCAAGCGGCGGTGAAGGCGGCGATGGCACCGGAGGAGCCGCCGCAAAGGGCGCGGTCGTCGGGGTTGGTGGAGAGGTTGTAGTCTTTGAGAAGAGGGATCATTTCTTCGATGAGGAAGTTGGCGTAGTTGGGGCCCATGCCATCGTATTCGAAGGAGCGGTTGAAGCGGGGTTGGGCTTCCTTATTCCCGGCGGGAGCAGGGACGACGCCGGGGTTGATGAAGAGGCCGATGGTGACGGGCATGTCACCGGAGGCGATGAGCGTGTCGAAGGCATCCGGGACGTAGCCTTCTTTGCCGGGCTTGGAGACGAAGCCGGCACCGTCCTGAAAGATCATGAGGGCGGCGGGTTTGGCGGCATCGTATTCGGCGGGGACGTAGACCCAGTAGTCCCGATAAGTCCCCGGGAAGATTTTGGAGTCGGAGAACTGGTGTTTGGTTAGTTTTCCGGCGGCGAAAGCCTGGGTGATGAGGGCGAGGAAGAGGAGAAGTCGCATTCAGGAATACTGAATGATGGGAGAGAGGGCGTGAAGGGGAAACTTTTCCATCCACGCAGGGCCTGCTTCATCTGGTCTTTGACGTTCCCGTCCACCTTGCGGCTCAATCCAGACATCAGAGCTCCCAGCAGCAACAGGGTTCCCGTTTCCGTCGTCAACGGGGACGACGGTATTGTTCACGACAAGATACCTCCGATAGGCTGTATTTACGTCATAGGTGTGAGCACCATTCCAAGGATCCGACATCCCAAACTACACCTGATTTAGTTGTGTTTTTGTTTGAATTCTCTAAAAAAAGTTAATCCAGTCTGCGCTGATCCAAGAGAAAGCGATACTCCAGAGGGTGAGGTTTTATCCTTGATAATTTCAAAGGTAGTGTCTGATTTTTAAGGATTATTTTCAGGACATTCAGAATCCTGCTGTAATATTTTCTTGAAGCATCTCTCCAAAATAGACTCTGGGGCCTCCCTCCTCTCTGCCTTACAGCCCCCTCAACAATTCACGCCGATTGGCGAGGATTCGCGGTAGAAAAGGCCCCTCAACCGAGCCCCATCCTTTTCGTGGGTTTCGTGGCTGGCTCATTCCCCGAAAACCGCCGAGGAATACGGGGGATTTTTACGCAGATGCTTGAAGATTCCCCCCTGAGCAAAACCTCCCTTCAGCTTCTGCTCCTTCCGCTTTTTCTGTGGTTAAATTCCCCCTATTAAGCCCATCGACGTTTTCCTTACTCTTGTAAGTTTCGTGGTTAGTCTAATCCCCTCGCACCGCCGGGAAGGTGGCGGAGAAATGACCACAGATTAGGTAAGAATTGAGACGGGATTCGCGCAGATTTTCTCTGACCAGATTGCCTTACTCCAAGGGGGCGAGGAGGTTGCCGAGGGTTTTCTGGTCGAGTTGAAGTTTGGTCGTTTTTTCGCTGAGGAGGGCTTCGACGAGTTTCGCTTTTTGGGCCTGGAGCTGGACGATGCGTTCTTCGATAGAGCCTTCGGTGATGAGCTTGTGGACGAAGACGGGCTTATCCTGGCCGATGCGGTGGGCGCGGTCGGTCGCTTGGTTTTCGGCGGCGGGGTTCCACCAGGGGTCGTAGTGGATGACGGTATCGGCGGCGGTGAGATTGAGGCCGGTTCCGCCAGCTTTGAGGGAGATGAGGAAGACGGAGGTGGCTCCAGCTTGGAATTCGTCGATCTCCTTTTGGCGGTTTTTGGTGCTGCCGGTGATCTTTGAAAACGGGATCTTTTTCTTCTCCAGATGCTTCTGGATCAGGGCGAGCATGGTCGTGAAGGTGGAGAAGATGAGGATCTTACGGCCTTCTCCGAGGAGAGTGGGCAGGAGGTCATCGGTGAGGAAGTCGAGCTTGGCTGAGTGCTTGACCTTCTGGGCAGCGGGGAGTTTGAGAAGCTGGGGATGGCAGCAGATTTGGCGGAGCTTCAGGAGGGCATCGAGGACAATGATCTGTGACTTGGCGAGGCCCTTATCAGCGATGGCGTCGCGGATACGGTCGTCCATGGCGGCGCGGACCGTTTCGTAAATATCGATCTGGCCGGGGTTGAGGGAGATGCGGTGGAGGATCTCGGTTTTCGGTGGGAGTTCGGTAGCGACTTGGTCCTTGGTGCGGCGGAGGATGAGGGGGGCAACGCGGGAGTTAAGGGTAAGTTGAGCGGTGCTGTCTCCGTGTTTTTCGATGGGGGTGCGGAAGGTTTTTCGGAAGGATTCAGACGAACCGAGGATGCCGGGCATGAGGAAGCGAAACTGGGACCAAAGTTCGCCGAGGTGGTTTTCGAGCGGAGTTCCGGAAAGGGAGAGGCGGTGGTTTGCGCGGAGCTTGCAGGCGTGTTGCGAGACTTTGGCGGCAGGGTTTTTGATGTATTGGGCTTCGTCGAGGATGACGAGATGGAAGTCCTGTTTCTCAAACTCAGAGAAATCTCGTACTAAGAGAGCGTAGGAGGTGATGACGAGATGGACGGCGGGGATCTTTTTAAATTCGGCGTGGCGCTCCGGCCCGTGGAGGAGGAGGGTTTTGAGTTTTGGGGTGAACTTTTTGGCCTCGGCTTTCCAGTTGCCAACGACCGAGGTGGGAGCGAGGACGAGGGAGGGAAGCTTGCGGGTACGCCGGCCGGAGACCTCGGCTTGTAGGTGGGTGAGAGCCTGGACAGTTTTGCCAAGGCCCATGTCATCGGCGAGGATGCCGTGAAGTCCGTGGCGGGCGAGGAATTGCATCCAGTGGAAGCCATCGAGCTGGTAGTCGCGGAGGTCGGCGTTGAGGAATTTTGGTGGCTTGGGCCGGGGAAGGGTGGTGACGTTTTTGAGATTTTTTCCGAGGGTGGCGAGGTCTTTGAGGGTCTGGCTGGAGTCCATCTCGAGGACGTCCGCGAGGGCCGCGGCTTGGAGGCGATGGAGGGGTGCGTCCGGCGAGCTGGCGCCGAAGAGATCGTGCAAGGTTTTGGCGAGGAGGAGGAGTCGCTTGGTGGGCAGGGCTAGAAAGCAATTTGGTGATTCGGGATCCTTCAGGAGGGTCTTGTCGTCGTCGGTTATCGAGTCGAGGGTCTCGTCGATCGTATCGAAGTCGAGCATCCTGAGGTATGAGGAGAGAAGCGGGAGGAGGGCTTGTTTATCGCCTGCCGGGGTGAGGTAGGAGGCGGAGAATTGGAACCAGTCGATGCCGTGGTCGGGGTGTTCTTCGAGGCCGGTATCGAGTTCATCAGGACCGATGGTGTGGACCTCGATCTTAGCGGTAGTATCGATGGTGATCTGCCAGTTCTCTTCTCGAAGGATGGCAACGGATCGAGTGATGAATTCGGCAGCTGCCATGTCCCACCGGGAGGCTTCACCTCTTGGGAGGAAGGCGGAGCGATGGTCCGGGGAGATCGCGGAATCATGAACAACGGCGGGGATGAAGGAGTGTTCGTTGACGAGGTGCAGGATGATCTCGTGCTCGACCTTGGTATCGCGGGGAATGGTGTAGACCTTGCCATTCTTTGAGGCGATGAAGCTGGCTTTTCCTTCAGGCGCTTCGGCGAGATTGGGGGTGAAACTATGGCCGTGATATTGGAAGGAAAGCTCGCCGATGATCGGGGCGGGTTGACCAGAGAAGTGGAGGCCGCCGTGGGTAAAGGGATTTGCGCGATGAAGGTGAAGGTGGATCTGCGGTTTGGACTTTTTGAGCGTCTTAGTCTCGGTTGGGATGGGCTTGGGAAGAGCGGGCAGGCTCCGTTGGAGAGCGGTGGCGGCGGTGGCCACTTGCTCGGGTTTGAGGGTGGGGCCACTGCTCCAAGCTTTCAGAAAATTGGCACTGTATTTTGAGAGATCGAGAGGATTGAGGGAAACCTTATCCACGTCAGAGTGAGGAAGGAGGATATGGGGAGGTTGGGTATTGATAATGCCGACGGCATCGGAGAAAGGCGGGGCAAAAGCAGGGCGGGCGGAACCATCAGACTGGCTTTCCCAGGTAGGCTCCGGGAAAACCAGGTCACCGGGGACGAGCCGCTGGGGTTCATCATGATTTATGATGAGGAAGAGCCGCCCGGTTCCGAGCGATTGCTCAAGGAGGAGTCCGGCTTGCTGGCCTTCCATACGGAGGCCATCGTAATGATAGCCGCTACGAAGGAGTTGATTGAAGAGGGTGCAAGGCATGGTGTCCTCGGGCCTCATGTATTTGGGGGGGCGAATGGGATCGGCGTTGGCGTTGGAGTTCAGATTGATCCTGATCTCTCCACTTTTGAGAGTCCGCCCGACGTGGAGAGAGAGGGTAAACCGAGACTCGTAGCTTTGAACGGGCGACTTGAGGCAGTATGCGAGAAAGGAGTCACTCGGTTTTGTCTTCCGCGCAGGAGGCGCAGGGGGCGTGAGGGACACGCTTACTGAGGTAAGCCAGGCCGAGATCCCGGAATCGTCTGACTCTATTGAATTGGGAAGCGAGGCAGCCGGTTGATTGAGCCGATCTGTCAGGGTCAGAAAAGCGGCCGCGACGTGCTTGCAATCATCGCCGATTGGGCAGCTACAGTGGCTCAGGAACGTCCAGGAACCCCGCGCAGTCTGCTCAAAGCCAATCACGGCTTGGTAGGAGGTAGCATAGTTCCCCCGAAAACGGCAGATGACGGTCACAGAGCTCCCCCGATCAATGACATCAAGCTTCAGCAAGCGAGCGGGCTTGGTGTAGCTCGTGGCCCGTTTCAGGACATTTTGATCGAAGAAAACAGTCCAAGCATCGCTTTTGATCAATTCGACAAGGCCAGGGCGAGAAGAAATGGCGGTGAAATCCATGAGTCAATTACCAAGGATACTGACGAGTCTTCCGGGGATGACGAGTTTTTACGGACGATTTTTCGTCGGGGTGGGTGGTCAAGGTGGCTGTTTCGAAGTCAACTTTTGAGATGGCCGCACGAGACGGAGAGGGGGGCGCAGAGGATTCCTTTGATCTGGATTTTGGATTCGACGAGGAGAGATTGAACCTCTTCAGAAAAAGCCGAGTTGGGGCCGAGGGTGAAATGGTAATCTACAACTAATGAACTCTCGTCTTTATCTCCGTTTCCAGCAGTTTCGACAGCTTCGTCTTTAGGTCCTCAGTCAGGGTTCCGACCACTTCCTGAGAAAGTTCACCCTCAATTGTCATGACCAGATAATCTCCTTTTTCGTGATAACGCACCGCAACGTCACTGACGCTAATACGAAAGACATCGTACTCGTCTTCTTTCGAATAGTCTTCAAATTTGAGAGGCGGACAATAGAGTGAGGCCAAAAGGACGGGATCATTCGGTGGAGTGAAGATGGATTCGGTTCTCTTGGATTCTGAGAGCGCTTCCAGGAGCTCCTCATCTTCGATTCCATGTTCAGCCAAAAGAGCTTTTGTGTCTTCCTCCATTTTTCGAAGTCCATTATCTCCAAGAGAATCTTTCATCTCTTGGGCACTGCGCATTTCGAAGAGATCGATATAACCGCCATCCTCTCTGGCAAATTCAACACGGGTCCAGTTTCGCTTTGTGAGACGTGCCCACCGCCAGGTCGAAAGATCCAGTGACCAGTCATCGATATTTTCCAATAGGCTCCCATCCTCTCCGGAAATATCTCCACCTATGATCACGATCTTGTTTCCAGACGGATCCAAAGTTGCTTCATGTCTGCTGATCCAGCCAGGTCCCTCTCCGCTGGTTTCAATCTGCTCGATGTAAAAGTTCTCAAGATTCAACTTTTGAATCAAAGTGCTGCCCGGACGTCGGGCATCGGAGTATCCGAGATTCCCAATGAGCAAAATCTCATCGTTCAGAAGGGTCGCGGAATGAAAATCCGTCGGTGGAAATTCTTCCTTTGGATAAGAATAGAAATG
>JBLHUR010000054.1:0-33342 GCA_047629805.1 Akkermansiaceae bacterium
GTTGAGGTGTCCGAGAACAATATTCTCCCGACGATTTCCCCGTGCCATGACATGGTAGAAAGCTCCAGGGTATTGGATACGAGGCGTTCTAGGTATGGGAGGATGTTGGATGAAGAAGAGTTAATTTAGAGATTTATCACCTGACCCCTTTTTTCGGAGGGCATCGGCGTGGTAGGCGATCTCGTCTAGGCTAGCGAGTTTGGGCCAAGATATAGTCTTACTGCTGGATTCGGCTTTGCCACGTCTGCAGGAGCTTGTGACTAAGAGCAGAGAGGAAAAAGAGGGAGAAGATTCTGTTTTTGAGGGATTTAGGCATTGCCAAAGTTTGAAAACCTTAGATGTTAACGCAAGTAAGTTGCGTTAGTTAATTTCTTAACTTAAGGTGTTTTCGAGATCGAGGTTTCTGCTTGTCGGACCCGCCCATGCAAAGTTCAAAAAACGAGAATAGAAAGCAAACACCTTGTTGCACCAGACTACAGGTCCTAAAATCGATAGTTACATCCATCATGAGTATGAATTTTTCAGCACGATCCGTGATCTTCATTGTATCGCTGTCAACGAGTAGTCTGTTAGGCAGATTAAGGAGGGCAGTTTCGTGACGATGTTTCATCGGGGGACAGAAGGGGCCGAAACTGTTAGAGTCACGATTCCTGCCCCCAGGGATTTTCCGAACCAGAAGTTTAACTAGACTTTGTCCAGCTTATGTCATCGAAACAGATTCCTATCGTTACCCTTTGCGGCTTTCTGGGCTCAGGCAAGACAACGCTTCTGCGGCGCTGGCGGCGTGACGAGACTCTTAAAGAAGCTCCGGTGATCGTGCATGATCTGAGTAAATTTGGCCTCGATGCAGAACTACTCTCAGATGAACATTCAGCACCTGAGCAGGGGCGTTTCGCTGGCCGGGTAGCGGCATTGCATGGGAGTCACGCACGCGAAGAGCTTCATGCTTCGCTAGGAACAGTTCTCGACGAGATCTCTGCGCTTGATCCTGTGCCGCCTGTTGTCCTTTGTGAGAGCACTGGGGCGGCTCGCCCGTGGCCCCTGATCAAGGCTCTGACCCAAAGTGACCAGTTCTTTTTGCGGCACTTCATCGTAACCGTCGACGGGCTCAATCTCCATCGCGACTTTGAGGACGGACGTATCCTCACTGGTGACGCCCCGGGCTCTCAGGATGCCGCACTGCATCGGGCTGCTGAAATCCTCGCTGAGCAGATTGCTTTCGCCAACGTGATCATCCTTACCAAGATCGATACCATTCCGAAAGAGACCGTCGAAGCTCAGGTCAAAAATCTGCAGAAGCTTCAGCCAAACGCGACCATCGGTCTTTCCGCTCAGGCTGGCATCTTTCTTTCGCAGCTAGAGGCAACCCCGGCGCCGAAGCTTTCAGTGCTAGAGAGTCGGGCGGAACAGTTTGGGCTGACTGGGGACTCTGCCACTATCGATGACGTGGAAGCTCTCATTCTTCGCGACTCCCGGCCTTTTCATCCAGAACGTTTGTTTGAGGTGTGTCAGAGTAAATTGACGACTGGTGTCTATCGTACTAAGGGGTTCCTTTGGCTCGCCTCGCGCCCTGCCCACGTCTTGCTTTGGCAGCAGTCGGGGAGTCAGATCGCCTTTGAGCTGACAGGGACCTGGCGCGCTGAAATCGTTCAGAACCAAGAGGTGAAACTTTTGCCCGAAGAAATTGAGCACTTAAAAGCCCAGCTCGAAACCAAGCATCCTGTCTTCGGTGACCGTCACAACGAACTTACTTTTATTGGACTCAAGGCAGAGCTGGATTCCTTTGCTTCCGCTCTGAGGGATGCTCTCTGCACCGATGAGGAGGTGGCCGCTTGGCAAGAAGGGAAATTTTTTTCCGACCCCTGGCCAAAATCAATTCGCAGCATTGAGTAGGCTACGGTGAGTCAAAGTTGCCACCCGCCGCCTGATGTTACCTTTGTTCTAATAAAAAACCACCCGGTTAGACCGGGTGGCTTTGAGAGAGCTCCTCTTAAACAGGCAGGTTTTTATCCGTTGCAGGTGCAGCTGTTATTACAGCAGCCGGAGCCATTTGCGTGGCCAGAAGCACAAGCTTCGCTGCAGAAATCCTTACCATCGCGGGTAACGTTGTGGCCCTCACTGACTTCACATTTGCAATCGGTGCAGGCGCATTTAGCTGTTTTAGTGTCCATAGCACAAATACCTGAACACATGCTCATGTATTTGTCAATTGAGTATTTTCCTTTTACAAACAATACTTCCTCATGTCTCACTCAAGCTCTAAAGGTAGCTCCGGTTCTGCAGAAGAAGGCCTCTGTTCGGAGCGTCATACCACTGCTGTGGCTGCCGTAGGCCCACTCGCTGTTGCCGAGGCGCAGCAGATGGCTGAATTTTTTAACGTGCTCGGGGACCCGACCCGGCTCCGTTTGATTTCACTCCTCGCGGCAGAAGAATTTTGTGTTTGTGATCTCGCTAGTAGCCTGGGCATGACGGACTCTGCAATTTCCCATCAGCTGCGAGCTCTCCGTGCCGCGCGTTTGGTGACTTATCGGAAAGAAGGTCGCCAAGTCTTTTACCAACTGCACGATCACCACGTGGTTGAACTCTACCATACCGTGCAGGAGCACTTAAATGAAGCCCCGGCTTGAGATACTAGTACGACGTTGGTCGGAGATCGCGTGAGGTTCACCTTGGGAGAAGAGCATTTAAAATCCAAGGATTCCTGTCTGCCACTTCGGGAAGGGGTCTTTGAAATTTTTGCGCCATTTGCGTTCGTCGATGGCGAGTTCTTCTTCGGTGAGGAGGCAATCGTCAAGCATCTCGGTGAGGGCCTCGCGGTCCATGTTCTGTCCGATGAGGACAATCTCCTGACGGCAATCGCCGTTGGGTTCTTTCCAGGCTCGTTCGATGTAGTCTCGTTCTTTGGGCCAATGTTTTTTTGGCACCGCGGCCCAAAATTCTCCGCCGAATTGGTGGCGCAAGATGGTTCCTGCTAGTGACCAAAGGCCCCCTTGGAACGAATGACGCCGGACCATTCCATGATTACAACGAGGTAACAGTGTCCTTGCGGCATCGGTATATAGGTGATGTCGGTGCACCACACCTGATCCACCTCTATCACTGCAACATTAGGGAGAAGATAGGGATAGTTCTTATGAGCTGGTGAAGGTGTGCTTGTTGACGGCTTGGGGCAGAGAGCCTCAATACCCATGATTTTCATGAGACGCCGTATCCGGCTACTTCCAACTGGAGTGGTCCTGTTTTTGTAGCCAGTGAATTCTTGGTTTTATTGATGAGCGAGTTAATTCGGCAGTGGCCATGCCCGCCATTGAACATCCTGAGGAAGGAGTCCCAAAGTTGGTAGAGGCGAACGAGGCCAATGAGAAGGAGTTTCATTCTCGGAAATGGTTGGCCGATACGACGGCAATGGCATCATGCGTATGAATGCTTTCTTCATTGCGCACCTCAACCCTGAAGTTGGAGATGCGGGAGTCCTCTTGGAGAAAGAGGGCGGCACGGCGGGCGGTGTCTTCCACGAATGCTGGTTGCTCATAGGCTTTCATGGTGACGTAGCGCTCATCTGGCCGTTTTAGTAAGGGGTAAATCGGAGCACTTCCGGCGTGTTGGAGTTTTTCAAAAATCTCTTCTGGTGGGACAATGTCGGTGTTGTGTGGCCACTCGATTTTCACAATGATCCAACTTCGTTGGCTGTGCGCTCCGTAGGCACTGATGGCTTTGCTGCATGGGCAGAGGGTGGTGACAGGGATGCGAAGTGTGTAGCCGTTATTGCCGTCTTTGTCATTTTGGGAGGCATGCCATGTGGTCTCGATTCCCTGCCACGCGGGGTGCTCAGTTTGGGGCGAGGGGCGATTGACGAACCAGGTAAAGTTGCAAGTCATGGTGGCTACTGCGGCTTCTTGCTGTCGTCGGAGCGCCTTAAGAAAGCGTTGCAAGGAGGTGGGAGCGAGTGGTTCGCTCCATCGATGGAGGGATTCAATGAGACGGCTCATGTGAATGCCTCGTTGCTGAGCGGAAAGAGAGACGGTGAGGTCAAAGAGACCTTCGACTTCCTTTTGCCGATTGGGGTCCGTCTCCCATCCCGTGATCATGACAGGATAGCGAACTCGGCTGATTCCGACTTGTTCGAGAGGGATGCCGCGAGTGTCTTCACCGGATTGTGGGTCGGCTTGAGGTATCGTTAAAATTTTGCTCATGAGTGTTCTCCGCGCTTGGCGATTTCTGCTGCGACTTGTTGTAAAAATACTTCTGTGTCGACGGCTCCTTCATCACCTTTGGCGCGGCTCCTGACTGCGACCTGATCGTTCTCAATTTCTCGTTTTCCAAGGATCACCATGAGGGGGGCTTTTTCAAGTTGTGCTCGGCGAATTTTAGCTCCCATTTTGTGAGAGGAGTCGTCGATGGTTGCGCGCAGGCGGAGTGATTTGCAGCGGGCGAGCAAGGCGTCAGCGGCCTCGATTTGAGCATCGGTAATGGGGATGATGCGAATTTGCTCGGGCGCAAGCCAGAGGGGGAAGTCGCCGGAAAAATGCTCGATCAGGAGCCCGATGAATCGCTCCAAGCTACCGAAGACGGCGCGGTGAATCATGACTGGGCGATGGGGCTGGTTGTCGGAGCCGATGAACTCTAGCGAGAAGCGCTCGGGCAGGCTGAAGTCGACTTGGATAGTCCCGAGTTGCCAAGAACGTTCCAGTGCATCAAGAGCCATGAAGTCGAGCTTCGGCCCATAAAAAGCGGCCTCGCCAAGTCCCACGGTGTGCTCAAGTTTGAGTTCATCGACCACTTCTTGGATACAAGCTTCGGCGGGAATCCAGAGTGAGTCTTGGCCGGCGTATTTATCGGAATTTTCAGGGTCTCGCAGGGAGACTCGGCATTTCGTGCGTAGGTCAAAGAGGGCCATCACTTCTTGAACAAGTTGAAGGCAATTTTTGAATTCATCCTTCAATTGTTCTGGTCTGCAAAAGATGTGGCCATCGTCTTGAGTGAAGCCTCGGACACGGACTAGGCCATTGAGTTCTCCGCTTTGTTCCTTGCGATAGACGGTGCCGTATTCGGCATAGCGTTGGGGCAAGTCGCGATAGCTCCGTGGCTCGGCAGTGTAGGCCTGAATGTGCATGGGGCAATTCATGGGCTTGAGTAGGAATTCGCGCTCCTCGATCCGGATGGGCTGATACATGTCTTCCGCGTAGTAAGGGTAGTGACCGGAAGTCTTGAAGAGGTCGATGGAGCCAATATGAGGGGAGTAGAGGCGGTCGTAGCCGTAGTCCTCGAGCTTATCCGAAAGCATACGCTCAAGCTCTGCCCGGATGGTGGCGCCACGTGGGAGAAGGAGGGGCAAGCCGCTGCCGATACTGGCATCGAGACGGAAGAGTTTTAACTCGGCTCCGAGTTTTCGATGATCTCGACGAGCGGCTTCTTCTAATGCGAGAAGGTGGGCATTGAGCTCCTTCTCAGTGGGAAAAGCGGTTCCGTGAATTCGCTGAAGCTGTGCTTGGTTTTCATCGCCGCGATGGTAGCTGCCAGAGATGGAGAGCAGCTTGAATGCTCCAATCTGTCTCGTGCTTTCGAGGTGAGTTCCGGCACAAAGGTCGGTGAAATCACCGTTGGTGTAGAAGGTGATCTCGTCTTCTTCTGGGATGTCGTCGAGACGGCTGAGTTTGAAATTTTGGTGACTTTTGGTGAAGTGCTTGCTGGCCTCCTCGCGAGTGACAATCTTGCGCTCGAAGCTTTGGTCTTCGGCGATGATTTTGGTCATCTCGGCTTCGATGGCCTCGAAGTCTTCGCTGGAAAGGCGGTGAGGGCAGTCAATGTCGTAGAAGAATCCGGCTTCGGTGGGTGGACCGATGTCGAATTTTGTTTGGGGATAGAGCCGTTGGAGTGCGGCCGCGAGGACGTGGGCAGCTGAGTGACGGAGTTCTTCGAGTGAAGTCATGTGAGTAGTCGGTGGGAAAATTAAAAAGAGGACAAGAGAGGCTAAATTGGCCTATTGAGGCAGAGAGGCTGGAGGGTGAAGCTGCCGTTGCCATCGAGGATGGCCCAACCTTCATCGTGGACTTTTTGGCGGAGTTGGTCGGCAAGATTCCAGTCTTGTTGATAGCGTGCTTCAAGACGTTCTGCCGCGAGAGCATGAATCCATGGCGGTGCCGTTTCGCTGGCAGAGTTTGCTGATTTGTCAGAAGGAGAAAGAGTCAATCCGAGGCATTGCAGGACAAGTGCGATCCCGTGCTGTGCCGCCTCAATTTCGTGAGGAGGGAGATGCCCAGCTTCGGCGGCGGTGACGATCTCACGGCTCAGAGAGTGGAGCCTTCCGAGAGCCTCGGAGGTGTTGAGATCGGATTGAAGAGCTTCATAGACGGGGGTGAAGGGACCGAAGTCTTCTTCTCCAGGTAGCAGGAAGTCGGGTGGGCCACCGAGACGTCTTTGCCAATCGGCCAGTTTTGCAAGTGCCTTTCGGGCAGCAGTGAGAGATTCGAAAGTGAAATTTAACTGCTGTCGGTAACCGCCTGAGAGGAGGACGTAGCGAAGCTCCATCGGGGTATGGCCACGCTTCGCAAGGGCTTCGAGAGTGCAGAGGTTGCCGAGGGATTTGCTCATTTTTCGGCCCTCGACGGTGAGGTGGGCGACGTGTAGCCAGTGTTGGGAAA
The DNA here is from genome assembly GCA_047629805.1 of Akkermansiaceae bacterium. GTDB lineage: Bacteria > Verrucomicrobiota > Verrucomicrobiia > Verrucomicrobiales > Akkermansiaceae > SW10. Next base: position 6,642 of record JBLHUR010000054.1, read on the forward strand.
ATGGTTTTCCAGTCGCGGCCTCGCTTTGAGCGATTTCATTTTCATGATGAGGAAAGATGAGATCAACTCCGCCGGAGTGAAGGTCGAAGCTCTCGCCGAGGTGCTTCATAGCCATGGCGCTACACTCGATGTGCCAGCCGGGTCTACCCTCGCCCCAGGGGGAGGGCCAATGATTCGGTCCGTCTTCCGCTCGAGCAGCCTTCCATAAGACGAAGTCAGCCGCGCTTGCGCGGTCATATTCATCAGCTTTTTCGCGATCTACTACGCTGGTTCTGACCTCTCTTTCTGATAGGCGAGAGAGGCGGCCGTAGTCGGAGAAAGATCGGACATCGAAATATACTGAGCGATCTGAGGAGAGATAAGCATGGCCTTTTTCGATAAGCCTCGAGATCAGAGCGATCTGCTCGGGGAGGTGTTCCACTGCGGATGGCTCGACATGCGGAGGCAGGATGTTGAGAGCGGCGCAGTCTTGATGAAAACGAGCGGTCCATTCAGCAGTGAACTCGTTGAGGCTTCGGTTTTCTTCTTGGGACTGCCTGATCGTTTTGTCATCGACGTCGGTAATGTTTCGGACGTGCAGGGTTGCCATTCCACTAGCCTCAATGACACGGCGAAAGATATCCTGCATCACAAAGGTGCGGAAGTTCCCAATATGAGAAGGGCCGTAGACGGTGGGGCCACAGCAATAGAACCGTAAGGTTTCGCCGTCCATGGGGCGAACCGAACGGACTTTGCGACTTAGCGTGTCGTAGAGTGAAAGGGGCATTGGGATGAGCTAAGGGAGGAGGTTGTTTAGACCGTCTCTGCTGTAATCAACTGAATGGGCTCGATGTCCCACTTGGGATTCTGGCCGAGGAAGCGGCAAGGATTGTTGTGGAAAATTTCAATGGCTTCCTGCGTGCTATGGCCTCGGCTGCGGTATTCTAAAATACATTCCTGTAGCGTGAAGGGATCGCTGGGTCCCCAATCTGCGGATGAGTTCACGAGCAACCTTTCGTTACCGTATTTTTCTAAGAGATCGACCGCTCGTCTCGGGCTGCACTTTGTTACGGGATAAAGCGTCATTCCGGCCCAGTATCCCGCGTCGAGCACAGACTCTATCGTGTTTTCCTCGACGTGATCGATCCAGATTCGGCTGGGGTCGACATCCATTTCTTTGAGAACTTCGAGAGTTTTTTTTGTGCCGTGAGCCTTGTCAGAGAGGTGCGGGGTATGAATGAGGACAAGCTGGTCGTGCTCCATCGCCATTTCAACATGGGCTTGCAGGGCCTTGAATTCCTTGGGCGTCGACTTATGTAGGCCCGTTTCACCGACTCCGAGGCAGGTCGGTTTTTCGAGGAACTTGGGCATGGCACGCAGCACCTCTTGAGTGAGTTCGCTGTTTTCCGCCTCTTTCGGATTCACCGCGACCCAGCAGAAATGACGGATGCCATATTGAGCGGCACGGGTGGGCTCGAACTCGGAGATTTGTTCGAAGTAGTCGAGGAAGGTCTCCGGATAGCGCCGGTCGAAACCAGCCCAGAAGGCGGGCTCACAGACGGCGACAACACCGGACATGGCCATGCGCTCGTAGTCCTGAGTGGTCCGCGCGATAGCATGATAATGAGGTTGGATGATTTGCATGGTTCAGGCCTTAAGGGTTGCGAACAGCTCGAGGAGATCTGCGGTGCGAGTGGTGGACGGGGAGTTCGTTTCGGAGAGTTGCGAAAGTGCCTGGCGCATCATGGTGAGCTTCGCGTTCTCATCAGTGATCGGGGTGGCTTCTCTCTCGACGGCGGCGTCGTAACGGTCGAGGAGGGCGGCGATCTCTAAGAGGTCGCGCCGAGCTTCGAGATAATAGGTGTCTAAAATTTGTTGGGGCGAAAGCATGCGGTGGCTAAAAGGTGAGAATGCGTTCTCATTTATGAAGGGGCTTGAGTCAATCGGTAAATGAGAATTGATTCTCATTCGTTTTCTAGTAGCGTCGGCCCGTGCAGCTCAAGACGACACAGCAGACTTCGATTTTTCGAGTGCTGGATTCCCTGAATAGACCGGTCACTCCACAGGAGTTACTCGGCGCTGCTTCGGTCGAGTCTCCTGGTCTTGGATTGGCGACAGTCTATCGGGCGCTCAAAAAATTAGTGGAAGCTGATCAGGTCCGAAAGATTGATTTGGCCGGCGTGCCGCCACATTATGAAGTGCAAAGTGATAAGCATCACCACTTCTTCGTTTGTGAAGATTGCCAGAGGGTATTGGACATCGATGGTTGTCCGGGAGGCTTCAAGAAGCTCCTCCCGGAGGGCTTTAGCATGACTTCGCATGAAGTGATACTTTACGGAATGTGTCGAAACTGTAGCTCCCAAACAGGAAAATAAATTAGAAGATGAAGATAGAAAATTGGGATTTTGAATCTCGCAAAAGTGTAGAACAGGTCGAGGAAGGAAATGAGCTTGCGCCTAATTTCGATAAGTTAGGCTTAATTCCGTGTATTACTAGGCATGCAGAAAGTCAGGAGATTCTGATGTTTGCTTACATGAATGACGAGGCCTTAAAGCTAAGCGTTAACACGATGCTGGCTCATTATTGGTCTCGTTCTAGGCAGAAACTTTGGAAGAAAGGGGAGACGTCTGGGATGTACCAGGAGATTCAGCGCGTCTTGATTGATGATGATCAGGACTGCATTATTCTCGAGGTCACCTTAGGTCAGCCTGATGTCGGCGGCGAAGAGGCTTCCTGTCACGTGGGCTATCGAAGTTGTTTTTATCGAGAAGTCGTTCGTTCTGATTCGGGGCCAAAGCTCAGCTTCATCGAAGCTGAAAAGTCCTTTGATCCAGTCGCGGTTTATGGGGATACTCCCAATCCAACGCAACTGTAAGCATCAGAATATGGGTAGCTAGAATGAGCGGCCGCAGAAACTTAAATTAACTATAAAAACGAACCCAATCATGAATCGAAAAACCCTAGCACTTGCTTGTGCTCTCCTTGCCCCTTTCGCCCCGAGCAGTCTTCATGCCCATGATGTTATAAGAGTGCTCCTGCTTGATGGTCCTCAGAAGGCTCACAAGTATGAGGAAACAACCCCCGTATTGAAGCAGGTGCTTGAAAGCGCAGATTTGTTTGAAGTTGCACACTCCCGCTCTTCAAAGAAGACTTGTAAAGATGGCAGCTATCAGCCGGATTTCGGCAAGCACGATGTCGTCGTAATGAACGAAGGATACGGCGCTCCGGAATGGCCTGAAGTGACACAGAAGGCTTTTGAAAAATTTATGGCCGAGGGAGGGGGAATGGTTGTGATCCACGCTGCAAACAACTGCTGGCCGAAGTGGGTAGAATACAACAAGATGACTGCATTGGGTGGATGGGCAGGCCGCGATGAAAAGAGTGGGCCTTACCTTTACTTTAATGACAAAGGCGAAGTTGTTCGCGATAAGTCCAAAGGGCGAGGAGGAGACCATGGGCCCCAGCATGAGTATGAGATTGTTGTGCGCGAAAAGGAACATCCTATCATGAAGGGACTCCCTCCAACCTTCATGCACGGCCCTGATGAACTCTATGACAAGCTGCGTGGACCAGCTGAAAACGTGACGATTCTAGCATCTGCTTTTTCCAAGAAAACGGGAAAGAAGGGCTCCGGCCGCCACGAGCCTACATTGATGGTCATCAACTACGGTAAAGGAAAAGTATTCCACACCATCTTGGGTCACCATGTGGAACAGATTAAAGAAGGAAGCTTCGTCACCACTTTTCTGCGCGGAACAGAGTGGGCCGCGAGTGGCAAGGTGACGATTGCTGTCCCCAAAGATTTTCCGAATCAGAAGATTCAGTGAAATTGATCTCGTGTCGCTCCCGACTCCTCAGAAATTGACCTCCCGTAGCCAGAACTACGGAGTCAGTCATTTTAGAATCCGGAGGACGTAGACCCGAGGCCAGCGTTTCCCGGTGACGTGGAGGAGCCGGGTCGTCGGATCGTAGGCGATTCCGTTGAGAACGGATTCTGGGTCGCGGGGCCGCGGTTGCTCCAGTGGCGCGAGATTGAGGGTTCCTTCAACGACGCCTGTTCTAGGATCAATGACAAGGATCTCGTCACGCAACCAACGGTTGGCAAAGATCTTTCCTTCGACAAATTCCAGTTCATTGATTCGGTCGACAGGCCCGAGTTGATTGTGGACTTTCACCGAGCGCACCAAGGTGAAATTCTCGGGCTCGAAGAAGCGAAGGAAAGCCGTGCCGTCGCTCAGAATGAAATGTTCGCCATTCCAAGTGAGACCCCAGCCTTCTCCCTGATAATGGAAGTTACCGAGGTGCTTCATTGTCTCGCGGTCGAAGATAAATCCGACGCCCCTCTTCCATGTCAGCTGGTAGAGGCGATCTCCGCGCAGGGCGAGCCCCTCGCCAAAGAGCTGTTTTGGGAGAGAGAGCTGCTTGAGGACCTTTCCGGATTTGGGATCGACTTTGCGGAGGGTCGAGGTCCCGTAGCCTCCGGTGGACTCATAATAAAGGCCTTCATGGAGGAGCAGTCCCTGGGTTGATGCCGTGGTGCTGTGAGGAGTCGTCCCGACGATCTCGTAGGGTATGCGACGGGGATCTTGTCGCCCATTGGCGTCTTGCGTCTCGGGTGCTTCCTCGCCACAGGAGACCAAGAGGAAGAGCGTGAGCGAGTGGAAGAGAAGGGCCGGGGATCGCATCGTGATTGTCTTTAGCTAGATGACGATGATGGCGGACAAATTTTTTTCATCTTATTTGAATCCACTTCAATGAAGGGTCCCTCGATCAGATCAATACAGTAGGGAATCGAGGGGAATACGACTTCGAGGCACTCGCGGATGGCTTTGGGCTTGCCGGGGAGATTCACGATCAGGGCGGTTCCGCAGATGCCGGCGGTTTGGCGTGGGAGGATGGCAGTCGGGACATACTTGAGCGATGTCGCACGCATGAGTTCTCCGAATCCGGGGAGCATTTTTTGGCAGACGGCCTCGGTGGCTTCGGGGGTGACATCACGCGCAGCCGGGCCAGTTCCTCCTGTTGTCAGAATGAGCGAGCAGTTTTCCTCGTCGGCGAACTGGCGTAATTGCGCTTCGATTTGGGATTGTTCATCGGGGATAACGGCGTAGGCAGTTTCAAAAGGTGTGGTGATCCATTCTTTGAGTAAGGCGACAGCAGCCTTACCCGGGATATCTTCATAGACGCCTGCGCTCGCGCGATCCGATACATTGATGACTCCTAGTTTCATGGTGTTTGGATCTGCCGTCTTACGCCGCCGGGAAGTGGCAATCTGGGTGAAGGATTGCGCGAGTGACTTTCAAGATTTCCTCTGGTTGAAGTTCCGGTCCGATGAAAAGACCGGCGCAGGGCACGCTACTCACAGTAGGGACTTGGATCGGATCGGGGGAGACCTCTTGGCCGACACGTTCGAAGAGAAAGCGGGAGTCCGGAGCATCGGTCAGAGTGACTAGGGCTTTTGCTCGAATGACTGAATCGGGCAACTGTTGAAGCCAGGTTTTCACGCGAGAGGGCTCTACGGCGTGGGGGAAATTGATACGGCATCCTGTGAATTGATGTGCCAGTTGTTGGCAGTCGTTGCGAGATGATGCCTGTCGAGGATGAGAAATGGTCTTTGGAGAAGAGTTTGTCAGCTGGTAAGAGTTCTTGCGTGCGAAAGTGTAGCCTCGGTTTTGTCGAATTGCTTGGCTCAAGGCTGCGGCAAGGGAGGTGGCGGTAGCGCGACTGGCGCGTGAGTTGATTGCCTTTAAGTCTTCTTCAAGCTGAAGCTGTTGTGCTTCTGTGAGGTCTGAGCTGTGAGAGAGGTAGTAGTGACTGGCTGTCTCGAATTGAGTTCGTTCCAGTTCATTGAACTGGCCACGCTTTCCAAACTGTCTCGCGTCAATGACACAAACCAACCATCTTGGGCGGAGGTAAAAATCTGACTCCAAAAGAGTGAAAGTCTCTAGCAATGGAATGGGATCAGCGGTGCCATTGATCTCAACGAGCAGAGAGCTGTTTTTACTCTTTGATGCGGTGAGAGCCAATTGGCAGAGTTCATCGACGCCATCACAGCAGACACAGGAGGCGGTTAAGGCTGCTAAGGTCGCGGCATCTTCTTTCAGTGTTTCTTTGTCGATGAGAGCGTTTTCTCGATCATTTAAAATGACATCAGCAAGGTGGTTTCGAGCGGTAAGCTCTTTGAGAAGCGATCGGAGAAGGGTCGTTTTACCGGCTCCGAGAAAGCCCGTGAGCATGAGCATTGGGCGAACCGTGATTAATGGAGGGATGGTCATTATGCGTGTTTCAGGTAGATCAGTTATTTTTTTCGTTTGTGCGAGCGTGTTGGCATTCAGCAATTCACTGACTTCTCTTTTATTTTGAGCACTGATGGGCGTGGCGCTGGCGAGTGCGATCTTTAGGAATGTGGAGCGATTCATGGTTCTTTCGATATTCTCGGTTTTCTGTAGGCTGAGGGCGCGATGTCTTGAGGGATGGACGGGTGACGCATACTTGGAGCGGGCCGTCGGCGTGGTGTTGTCGCTGGCACTTAAGATTCAATTAGAAGCCAAGAATTCCCTTCTTCCACTTTGGAAAGGGGTCTGGGAATAGCTTGCGCCATTTTTTTTCGTCGATTGCGATTTCTTCCTCGGTCAGGAGGCAGTGGTCGAGCATTTCGGTAAGAGCATCAGGGTTCATATTTTGACCGATGAGGACGATCTCTTGGCGGCAATCACCATTGTCACCTTTCCAAACTCTTTCGATATGGGCACGGTCTTCCGGCCATTGAGAGCGGGGAATCGCGGCCCAGAAGTTGCCCGCGTATTGGTGACGGCAAGCCGATCCGGCTTGTGACCAAAAGCCGGCCTCCTTGAGTCTTGTGGCGAGCCAGAAGACTCCTTTTGAGCGAATGACCCCAGGCCATTCTTTTTTTAAGCAGTCGTAGAAACGCTGCGGGTGAAAGGGGATACGGCGTTCGTAGATGAAGTTCGAAATCCCGTATTCTTCAGTTTCAGGCGTGTGTTCGACAAGGGAGTCGAGCCAGCCTTCGTGTTCAGATGCTTGATCAACATCGTAGAGTCCTGTGCCCACGACTGCGCTCAGGGGAACTTTGCATTCGACGGTGTCATGAATGATGGCTTTCGGGTTGAGCGCGCGAATCATGCCATGGACCTTTTTGACTTTTTCGGCGGAAACTAGGTCGGTTTTATTGACGAGGATGACATCGGCAAATTCGACCTGATCATGGAGGAGGTCAACGATGGTGCGCTCGTCTTCTTCGCCGACTGCTTGGTCTCGGTCATCGAGGGATTCGCTACTCGAGTAGTCCTGCTGGAAGTTAACTGCGTCTACGACGGTGACCATGGTGTCGATTTTGGCAATGTCTCCGAGTGACTGGCCGCTTTCGTCTTCAAAGGTGAATGTTTCGGCGACTGGCATGGGCTCGGAGACGCCTGTGGACTCGATGACGAGGTGATCGAAGCGGTTTTCGCGAGCCATTTTGCCAACTTCGAGTAATAAATCTTCGCGTAGGGTGCAGCAGATACAGCCGTTCGACATTTCGACCATCTTTTCTTCGGTGTGCGAAAGAGAGGCATCGCCATTGCGGACAAGATCGGCGTCGATATTCACCTCCGACATGTCATTGACGATGACTGCTACCCGCTTTCCTTCGCGGTTACGTAGGATGTGATTAAGCAAGGTGGTTTTACCGGAGCCAAGAAAACCGGAGAGGACTGTCACGGGGAGTTTAAGAGAGGTTGTCATGATGTTGCAAATGAGGCGGGTTCAGGGGTATCAGGAGCGGCAGACTCAACTGCGCATGCGCAGTTTGTGCAGCAATCGAGGTCGGTGTTCATGAAGCCAGCTTTGGCATAGGGTTCGAGTTTTTCTTCAACGTCGGATAGATCGAGACGGTGTGCGATTTCAGCGGCGATGACACCGAAGCGTGCGCGGAATTTATAGATGAAACAGAAGAGGGCATTGCGGTGAACAAGCGCAGGCCCGCTGTAGAAGAGCCCGGTGGTGAGGGTCGATTCATCTGCCTCTTCTGAAAAAATGGGAAGATTGTTCTCATCGTAGTCGAAGTGATGGGAGACGAGACCGAGCCCGGATTCAAAACCGTTGGCCAGAATGGGGCGGGTCGGCGTGCTCATTGGAATGTCGTCTTGATCACGTAGAGTCCAGAATCCTTCTCCAGCCTCTATGCTCTTGATACTGGTGTTTTTAGTGAACTCCAAGCGACGGGCTTTTTCTGGAGATTTGAGGAGTTCACGCAGGCGGTCAAACGTTCGAGGGCTGAGTGAACGTGAAGGGTCGGGGTGGTTTGAAGCCCAAGGTTCTCCGCGTGAAATGAGGCGAACGGACTTGCCGTGTTGGACCAGATTCAAGGCGGCATCGACTCCGCTTTCGTAACCGCCGATGACGGTGAAGGCGTCGCCTTCGAGTTCAGCCCAGTCCTCGACTTTTGAGCTGTGTAGGGCGTGATGTGATCCGGGGAATTCGCGATCACGTGGGTGGAAGAACTGACCCGCAGCCCAGACGACATGGTCGGCATGAATTGGCCCTTCGGAGGTTTCGACACAGAAACTCGCGCTCTCTTTTTTGAGTGAGGTGACCGAGACTCCCGTGCGGACGGGAAGCTCAAAGTGATCAACAATAGCTTCTAAATAATCGGCATATCCCTGTCCCTTGGGATGCTGCGTATGGAGGAAGTCAGCGGGCGAGGTGTTGGGATCGATCGAGTTGAGATCAGTCAGGCCAAAGGAGTTGGAAAAAAAGGAAGGAGTGAGGAGGGACATGCTACGTGGCCAAGCTCGGAAAGCTGCTCCGACTCCTCTTGCATCAACGATGAGTTGGTCGGTGATGCCAGCTTGCTTGAGAGCAAGGGCGACCCCTAATCCGGCAGGACCGGCTCCGACGATGAGGACTTGGGTCTGGGTGATTGATTGGTTTAAGTTCATTTTTTTTCAGAAAGTGCTTGTTGAAACCAAGTGATGACTTGGTCGCGATAGTTGGCGCCATAGGCTTTGATGAAGGACTTGGTGCTCGCGTTTCCTTCATCTTTGAGTGCGGCGATACGTTCTGTGCAATAGTCATGATCAAGGGTGAGTCCGGCTCGCTCGATCATGGTGTTTCGCCAGTCGTTATAGTTTGTGAAGAGGCTCATGAGTTCTGATTTGGGCGCTTATTTTTTTGCAAGAGATCAAGACACTCGATCCAGAATGAGGACTCCATGGCATCGTAGCGAATGGAGTCAGCTCCTGTCTTAGTGGCGTAGAGAATGTTGCTGGGTTCCTCGACGAGTTCTTCGAAAAGACGGCGGAGGCAATGGGACTGGAGTTCATCGCGATTGGTCAAGTCGAGGGTGCCGGGGCCGCCTTTTGCATGGTCACGAAGAGCAGCGATTACGATCCGAAGTTCTGCTGCACCGAGGGTGACGCCGAGAGCGAGACTCGCATGCCGGTGTTCGTCGACGATTGAGGTGATCCGTTTGGCGACACGCTTGGCTTCTTGAGGACGATTGATGATTTCTGGAGCGTCGACAGGGGGAACCGGTTTTTCTTCTTCGATTTTGAAGAGTGGGCGAATGGTCTTTGGGTGGTCTTCCGAAGGCATGAGAGATTCTTGTATGAGTTAGAAAAAGAGAGCGCCGCTCCAGGCGATGATGCCTGCGAATCCCGCAGCCCAGGTCATCTGGCGGGCGCAGAGTTTGATTGCAAATTTCCAGCGCATTTCGCGTGCAATGGTGAAGACGGTCACGAGGCAAGGGAGTAAAACTCCGGCCAGATAGACCGCGGTGAGAACTTGGGCTGGGGAGGTGAGCGCAACTTTGAGCGTTCCGTTGGCACTATCTAATAAACCGATTGCAATGCCGTCTTTTCGAACGGCCCCGAGAATCACCGCAGTGGCCGCATCGCCTGGGAGATTGAAGAGAGCTAAAGCTGGAGCGAGCATCTTGGAAAGTCCGGCGAGAATTCCGAGCCATTTCAAAAGAGCCGCCACGAAACAGATGACGATGAAAACCGGAAAGGCCATCACAACAAATTGTTTCAGATTGCCTGCTGTTTCCCGCCACACCGAACGCCACGAGGGAGCGGTGAGCGGGTCGGACGTGGGACGCACTAACGAGTTGGTCGCCAGTCGGAGAACCTTTGGTGTGGTGAAGCGCAGATAGATCAAAGTGGTGAGAGCCAGAACGGCTACATAGATCAGTCCCATTCCCGCCATGCCTGCTGCGGCGAATACGGCCAAGGTCGCGGGCAATTGATAGGAGCAAGCTGAGCCGAAGGAAATGGCGGAGACGCAAGCCCCTCGCGAGCAACTATGACAGGCTCGGCTTGAAACAATGGCGGGGACGTTGCATCCGAAGCCCATCACCACTCGAACGAGGTCCCGCCCACCAATGCCAAAAGGTCGCAGCCACGGATGAAGGGCGACGGACATCCGGTCGATCAATCCGGTTGACTTATAGATGCCGAGAATGGCTGAGAAAACGAGGATGGTTGGAAGGGCGTAGAGAATGAGGAAGGGGAACATCGCCAGCAGACCGTATTCTCCCCCGATGAGAGCTGAGGGAAGGCTGGGCCAGGTGGCCGCAGTCTTCAGAGCAGGTTCGAGAAGCGCGGCGAGAGGGTCATAAAGTGAGTTCGCGAAACGATTGGCATGGATGATTGAGAAGGCCGCCGGCAAGAAGAGGAGCAGGAGGGCGATGAGAGGATTTGAAACAGCCTTTTCGAGCCAACTTTCATTCGCACCTGTCGGCGGAGAAGGAAGAGGAAGTTGGGTAGGAGGAGATTCGGGAAAGCGACTGAGTTCGGATGCCGGAGTGGAAGCGATTTTTCGGATGGAGGCCGCATCGTCAGGCTTGAGCTTGCGGGCATTGATCAGGAAAACCGGCACTCCCAGCGCAGCGGATAGCTCCTGAGGTTGGAACATTCCTTTAGGAGAGAGTCGGTCGAGAAAGGTGAGCGCGACAAAGCCAGGCTTGCCAGCCATAGCCGGGAGAAGCACGGCAAGTTCTTCCGTCGCACGATCGGCTCGGGCTACGAGCATCACGCGGTCGGCTTCTTCGATCTGTTCGATGGCCGTGCGAGTGGCGGAGGTTTCTGACTCACGCACAATTCCGGGCGTATCGGTCCATTGGAGATCTCCATCCCGATAGGTCTCGCAAGCGATGGTAGAGCCGCGGAAATTTTCCGGCCTCGGAAGCCTGCCCGTCAGCGAAGAGAGGAGCTGTGTTTTTCCAACACTTTCACCGCCACAGACAACGCAGGTGCACCTTGGAGAGGGGCAAGATTTTTGGGAACGTGCGGAAGTTGAGAAGGCTGAATCCATCGCTCAAGAAAAGTGGCAATCCGGGTCGGTGCTGAGTGTGATGAGGGCCTTAGTCCGAACCACCGAATCCGGAAGTTTTTCTAACCAAGTGGTGACTCGAGACGAGTCGACAGCTTTCGGGAAAATGATATGACAGCCAGTGAACTCGTGAGCGAGTTGGTGCCGATCATGGAGGTGTGGTTTTGGGGTCGGAGTTACGGAAAATCTCGAAGAAAAGTGACTGTTTTGGTTTGTCTTCTTGGTGACAGGAATATGACGATCGTTCTGACGGATTGCTTCACTGAGGGAGCCGGCAAGCGAAGAGGCTGTCGCCCGGCTAGCTCGTGGGTTGATTGCCTTGATGCTTTGCTCAAGCTGAAGTTCTTCTTTTCCCGTGAGATGAGAATTCCTGCAAACACAGGAGCCTGTCAGAGCATCTACGGAAGCGGCATGGTTTTGTAAGGTTTGTTGATCGATATAGGAATTTTCGCGATCATTGAGAATGACGTCGGCCAGGTGTTCGCGAGTGGCGAGATCATCCAAGAGTGAGCGTAAGAGAGTCGTCTTACCTGCACCCAAAAATCCGGTGAACATGAGCAGTGGCCGAACTGCTACGACTAGTGGAAGGGTGGCTAGGTCTTCTGTTGAGCTAATCATAAATTTTGTTGGAAAGCTTCCGCGGTCTGATGAGCGGTTCAGGACATTCCCTTAGGGAAAGTCAGATCACGTGACAGTGGGTTCGTTCTCTTATGCTCTAGTGGCATCGAGCTTCCAAAAATAGAGTGGCTTTCGGGGTCTCGCGAAGAGAGGCGGTTGGCAAACGTGGTTGTCATTGCGATCACTAATGCAAGTTAGTTGCATTAGCGCTTATTGCAACTAAATTGCATTAACGTTTTTTGAAGGACACTCCCGCTGAGTTGAAATCAATCTAAACTGCTGAATTAAAGTGATTCAGACCTTTCGAGAAACTTCCACTCGTTGGGCAAAGCGATTGAATCTGGGGTCAGACTGCGTCTTAACCTCGGCCTGATGTGATGTGCGATCCACCGCGCAGCGACTTCGCTCCAGGCGTGCTCCCAGAAACTTGAGCCATCTGTTATTAGAACTGCCGACGTCAGCAGGGTCTGTGACTCTTCGAAAAAGAGGAAGACTTACTGAAATGATCTCGTTTGTGTAGCCAGCATTTCATGGGAAATACTACCAATTTAGCTTGGCTGAGTGGGGCTGCTATCTCAGGGAAATGGCGATGAAGTGAATGCATCTGTCCCTACCAGGGGAGGCTTCCTCCATGTTGTTGTTCACCGTTTGAAGCGATTACTGGAAAACCCTTGGAAAAAATGTTCGCGTGATGGTTGGTTTACCCTAGAATCTTAATTAGATCTATGAATAAGGAATTATCCCTTTGTCGGGAACATGGTTTGCGTATCACGACTTCGCTTAGAGAGACGATTCGTGTCCTGAGCCAGACTTCTGCTCCGATGACCTTGGCCGAATTGGGGGCACAGATCGATCGTTGCGACCCTGCTACCATTTATCGGATTCTTAAACGCCTGAAGCAGATTGGAGTCGTCAGACAACTCAACTTCACGGAACGGGGTGCCCGTTACGCTCTTGCAACCGTCGATGAAAATACGGACTACCTCATTTGCGAAGGATGTGGAAAGGTTGAGGCTCTGGAAACTTCCTCTCCGTTTCGGGAGCTCAAGGAGAAGCTCATGGAAAAGACCGGATTTCGCACCCTCTCTCACGAACTTGAGTTCTATGGGATCTGTGCGCTCTGTGAATAGCGATCCTTCTTTAAGGGAAATGGCAGTCGGGATGAAGCATTTCTCTGGTGAGTTGAAGAATCTCTTCAGGTTTTAAATCCGGGCCGATGAAGAGGCCGGAACAGGGTATCTTTGAAATCTGTCTGACGGGAATCGGGTAAGGTGAAACTTTCGTGCCGACCCGTTCATAAAGAAAACGACAGTCAGGATCAGTGGTGATGGTGATCAAGGCCTTGGCTCGAATCACGGAATCAGGAAGCTTTTCCATCCAGGTGGAGATTTTTTCGGAATCCACGGCGGTTGGGAAAACAATATTACATCCGGTAAATTCGTGCGCGAGTTGATGTTTTTCGTGCAAGTGAGGTTTGGGGACCGGGGCTCCCATGCCTTTCACGGCATTTGAGGTCTCTTTTTGATGGCCGACTGATGCCACGGCGTGGCCACTGTTTTTGCGGATAGCCTCGCCTAGAAAAGTGCAAATCGAGGCCGCGGTGGCTTGGCTTGCCTGTGGGTTGATCTCTTCAATGGTCTGAATGAGCTCTTGCTCGGCGCTTTCAGAGAGGTCTTCAACGTGCGAAAGATGGTAGTGGCTTGCGGTTTCTAATTGGAGTGTTTCAAGGTCCCGAAAGCGGGAGCGTTGGCCAAAGTAGCGTGAGTCGATGATGCAGACCTGCCAGCGCGGGTGCAGTAGGAATTGCGATTCTAGAAGGGTGAAACTTTCCTGCAGCGGTACCGGGTCGGCGGTGCCGTTGAGTTCAATCAAGAGTACTTCATGAGGGCTTTTTCTTGCCGCGAGAATCATGCCACAAAGTTCATCAAGACCTTCACAACACACACAAGATCCGGTGAGTGCGGCGACTGAAGCGGCGTGCTCGTGTAGTGTCTCTCGATCAATCTTGGCATTTTCGCGATCATTCAGAAGCACGTCAGCCTGAATTTTGTCGCGCGAAAGTCCGCTTAGGATTGCCCGAAGAAAGGTCGTTTTTCCCGCTCCCAGAAATCCGGTAAGCATTAACATGGGACGCTTGGTCACCAGCTTCGGGAGATCATCAGCTCTGGTCTTTAGTGCGCTGTGCATTTTGTCTTTAGGTGGAGAATAGAAAAAGGCCGACCCGGCTTGGCGCGGGTCGGCCTTGAAAACGAATGGGTGAACTTTACTAACGCCGACGGCGGAGGAGGAGGCCGAGGGCTCCGAGGGCTCCGAGGAGCGCGGTGCTTGGCTCAGGAACCACTTGGAAGGAGAAGGTCTCGGTATCGGTGAGAAGATCGGTTCCGTTGAGCATCGCGCTAACGGATAGCTCAACTTCCCACATTCCCGGTTCGGAGAAGCCGTAGTTGAAGTGATCATGTGCACCCGAGTTCATGTTGAGTTCGTTTCCGGCAGTGGTGTCGCCAGGTGAGTTGGTTGAAAAGAAGAACTCTGGCGCGCTGATTCCAGACTGTTGCCATAGGCTGAAATGACCGCTTCCGGATGGAGAGGTTACCGATCCCAGCGAGAAGGTGACTCCGCCAGGGAAGAGGCTGGCGTCCAGTTCTTCAGCCGCGATCCCAAGAAAAGGAACGCCAGGATTGTCACCTTGAGGAAGGATCCAAATGGGCGAACCATCTGCAACCCCGGTTCCGGTGTTCAAGACCGTGATGCTGCCCATAGTGGCTTGGGTGGAAGCGGGAACCACGGTGGTGATATCGCCCGGCTCGAACTCCTCGCCGTCAGGAGCGTTACCGACAGGTGAGCCATCAAGGATGGCGTTTTCACCGAGGTGATAGTGAAGGAAGAACTCCGGGCCATCACCTTCGTCTTCGTAAGCGATTCCAATATCACCGTGGTCGGCGGAGTAAAGGGCGGCAATTGATGGGTTGATAAGGGACCCGATAATAAGTAGCGATGCTTTGATTCTCATGCAGGGAAAGATTTACGCTAATGCAACTAACTTGCAATAGTGGATTTTGTTATTTTTCGTTTTCTTCACTCAGTAATGAGGCGGAAGAACGATTTCCTGGGAACAGGAGAGAGTAGAAGTGAGCGCCGGATGAACGGGGAGACGGCGTTGCCTTCCTCGGCACCACTTTCTGCATATTCGAGTGGGCGCCCGCGGTTTTTTGGTCCAAGGGTGCGCCAGTTGACGAGGTCTGAACTGTCGCTGAGGAGAAGATTGGGTGAGGCTTCATCGAGGGGGTCTTTGGTGAGGTCCCGAAAGAAGGTGAAGCGTTGAGACTCGAGATCGTATCGCGGGAGGAAGTAGGAAGAGTCTGGATTGGCCTGGACGGGATCGGCACCAGCTGAGTCGAGGAGAAATTCCATGAGATGGTCACTGCCATCTCCATTCCAATCGCCACTGGGGTCAGCGAGACTGCCGGAGGGGAGATCGTATGCGCGCTCGTAGCTGTCAGCCCAGTCGGCGAAACTGTGTTGGAAGCCGATTCCTGCTATGCAGCGGATGACCAGAGGCGGGGCTTTGGAGGCGGTGGGTTGAATGGGTTGGAAGGTGAGAGTATGGATGCCGGGCTCGGTGAATTGGAGTGTTCCGGTCACCGCATTGGTGAGGTCGATTTGGTCGGCATCGGTGAGTCCATTTGCTGTTTGGAAGTGAGTGCCGAATGAAACTTCGCCAGGTCCGGTGTGTCGGGTGAGGCGGAGAGAGATGGGATTCGTAAGGCTGCTCGCGGCTCCTGATTGAGCAAAGTCTGCGGAGAGGCCGACGATGTCTGGGAGGTCCGTGCCGAGTGCATCGAAAGAGCACGGGCAAGAGAAGCCATCGTCTACGGGCGAAGGGGGGACGACGACGAGGGCGCGGCGGGGACCGTAAAGGACACCGTTTTCAGGATCGCGAAGGGCGAGTGACCAGTCTTGATCGAGGTGGCAAAGGGAGGCGTTGATTTCGGTCAATTCACCAGAGTGTGGAACCTGAAAGTGGAAGGTTTGACGATGGCTGGTTTCTTCTCCGCTAGCCCGGAGTCGACCGGCAACTTCGAATTCAAGGAAGTAATTTCCGGGTTTTGAAAAAGCCCAGTTGAAGTGGCTGTGGGCACCGGCAGGAAGGGTGGGGATTTCGTCGCTTTCGTCGATGCCGTCGCGAGTGGCTAGGTAGACTTCATTGCCTCCGAGGGGGAGGGATTCCCATTGCGCGAAGTGTCCGCCGCGGTCGGGGCCGGATCCGTTGGCGCTTTTGAGGGCGAAGCTGATCGTGCCGCGTCCGATGTTGCTGTAGTTATCTCCGACTCTGGTTTGGAAAATTCCGGCATCAGCGAGCACTCGCATGCCGAGGAAGTGGTTAGCCGAATCAAATGCTTGCGGGAGAACCCAGACGGTCTCGCCAGGATCTGCGAGGAAGGAGAAGCCATCCGGCAGAATGCCTTTGGCAAGAGGAGGTGCCATGAGGGTGATCTGGTCCACCGGAAGTCGTCTGGTCTGGGTTTGATCATTGAAGTCGTTGTTCAGGTTATACGAGAGACCAAGGCTCCATCCATCGACGGGATGGTAGTCGGTCTGGATTCCGTGGTGACCGTAGAGGAACTCGAATTCTCGCGCTGATGATGGTGAGGAAACCAAGGTCAGCAGGCTTAGGAACAGCGTTTTCTTATTGCATATTACTTGCATTAGTGCGGCGAGTAGTTACTGATCGCTCGGTGGAGAGCAAGAGAAAAATTTCGATGCATTGCTGCTGGGTCATCCCGGCGAGTTTGATGATGGCGGGCGAATTGGAGCAGCCGGAAGGGGAGGCACCGGAGCCGCCGATGAAGGAGGAGAGAGAGATTTTGGATCAGAGTGGTGCCGAGGAAGACGCGAAGAAAGAGGATTCAGAAGAGAGTTTGGAGATGGAGTCTGAGGTCCCAAGCGAGGAAGAAAATTTGGAAACCTTGCCTGAGATTCCGCTTGAGGAGGGAAGCGAAGAGGAGGAAATGATAGACGAGGGTGGCTTGGAAGCGCTTCCCATTCCGGAGGAGCCTCTCACTGATCTGGGCGAGGACCCGGCGGCCGAAGACGTGGTCGATCCCAGCGAGATATTACCGGACGATAGCCTACCTCCGATGGCAGATGATGAGCTTCTGATGGTGGAGCAAGATGGGGTCGAGATGTTGCCGGAGGTGGTGGTGACAGCGGAGGTTGAAGGAGGTGCGGTGGCAGTTTTTGGAGCTCCGTTGAAGGACAATCCTCTGTTGAAATTTGGATCGGAAGGAACATCGGTAATGGGAGGCCAGGAATTGCGACGAAAGCTGGGAGCGACCTTGGGCGAGACTTTGGCCTCGCAACCCGGAGTGTCGGCGAGTTCCTATTCGCCGGGAGTTTCGCGCCCCATCATTCGGGGGTTCGATGGCGTGAGAGTGAGGGCGCTACGCGATGGTTTGGGGACGATGGATTTGAGTGCGGATAGTCCTGATCACGGGGTGTTGATTGATCTTCTGATGACTGAGGAGGTCGAGATTCATCGGGGACCAGCCTCATTGCTTTTTGGAAACTCGGCGATCGGCGGAGCGATTAACACGCGGACGAGATATATCCCGTCGGTGGATCGAGGGGAGCGCTACGCCGCGATGTTGGCGGGTGGTTACGACACGCAGGGATCCGGGTATCACTGGGCAACGGCCGCTGAGATGCGGGGGGATTTTTGGGCCCTGGGATTTTCTGCGAGTCAGCGGAAGGCGGGTGATGTTTCTATTCCCGGCAAGGCTTGGACGGATGCCTATGATGACTTGGTGAACCCCCGGGTTTTTGTTCCCGGTGTGGGCGACTTGGAGCTGGAAAATCCAGACGGAAAACTGGCGAATTCATTTCATGAGCGCACGAGTTGGTCCTTGGGGGGACGGATTGGTTCGGAGGAAGGTTTTTCAGTTGGGGTTTCGTTTCAGACGATGGATCAAGTCTATGGAATCCCGTACTATTTTGCGGGAGACTCGACTGACTTGTTCGGCGACTTTTCGATTGATGCGAGCTTGCACAGGGGAGATCTGGAGATGAACTACCGCTTGGATCCGGAGGCATGGCTCGATGAAGTCAGGTTCCGGTTTGGAGCGGGGCGGTATCAGCACCGAGAGATTTTCGAGGGGAGATTGAAGGATGAGGGGAAGCGATTTACTGAGACGGCTTTTGACAAAGATGCCTTGGAAGGTCGCTTGGACTTTCACTTTGGAGAGGATGCTGAGTGGTCGGGAGTCTTTGGGGCGCAGTTTAACAATGACGATCTGGCGATTGAGCGGGTGGTGGTTCCTCCTCCGACGCTTTTTACGGAAAAGTCACGGATTGAGTCTGAGAGTTTGGGGCTATTTTCACTGAACCGCTGGGAGCACGGTCCATGGGTGATGAAAGCGGGGCTGCGATATGATGCCCGTGAGGCCAGGTATTCAGATGAATTTGGGTCGAGCGTGAGTGCGAGCGACCAGTCGTTTTCGCAGTCCTTAAGCGCGACCTACGACTGGGGAGAAGTCGGGGAATGGGACCGTTTGGAAACAACTCTCAGTGTTTCGAATATCCAGAGGTTGCCCACCGCGATCGAACGGTATGCCTTCTACAACAGTGCGCCGCTGGGGAGGTTTTTAATTGGAGGTGATTTGGATGGTGAGGAGTTGGAGCGGGAGACGTCGACGGGGCTGGAGCTATCGATGCGGGTTTCGCGAGGGATTTTTTCATCCCAGCTCGCGGCGTTTTATTATCGCTTCAATAACTTTACTTATCTGGAGGACCAGCGAGGAGTGAGCTTTGTGCCGACGGCACAGTATGTGCAAACAGGGGCGGATTTTTATGGTTTGGAGGGATCGGTTTCCTGGCTTCTGCACGAGGATCCGGATGGCATTGGAACCTTTGATCTACGATTAGTGGGTGATGTGATGAGAGGCCGGAATCTGGATCGCGGGGATGAACCATTGCCGCGCATGCCGGCGGCGCGCTTGGGCTTTGAGCTGACTTGGGAAAGTGAGCGTTGGTCGGCGGCACTCGAGACACGGTATGTCTTTGCGCAGGATCGGACGGCACCGTTCCCGAACGCGGAGTTACCAACGGGGGACTACCTGATGGCCAATGCCTCGGTGACGTGGCTGCCGATCCGAGGTTCGGAGGATCTAAGTTGGTCCCTGAAGGTCAATAATTTGCTCAATCAAGAAGCCCGAAATCACACTTCGTTTCGTAAAGAATCGAATCCCTTG
The DNA here is from genome assembly GCA_047629805.1 of Akkermansiaceae bacterium. Taxonomy (GTDB): domain Bacteria; phylum Verrucomicrobiota; class Verrucomicrobiia; order Verrucomicrobiales; family Akkermansiaceae; genus SW10. The sequence continues at coordinate 25,820 of JBLHUR010000054.1, forward strand.
CCGGGCTTCGGTCTGAGGACAGAGGTGAGGTGGGTATTTTAAAATGTGGGAGTTCAGGTCTGAGGCATCAGGGTGTGCTGAACTCCGAATACCGAAAAAACCTACTATTTGTTATTGCAAGTAACTTGCATTAAGGCGAGTGTTCGCCGTGATGAATTGTTCCACTGCCTCTGGACTTGCCCCCTGCCACCTTCGCGATCTTACCCAAGGTCTGCAGCAGCAGATGTTTTTCTGGGGACAGGATGTCGTCCACCCTGCCGGGAACCAGCTCGTGCAAAACGGCTTCGAACGACTTCCCTCGAAAGGACTGAAAGGGACCAGCTGTTACCAGCGCGAATGGCAAAACGGTCACCTCGAACTTTATGGTTCCTGCGCTGGGTGGTATGGGCCAGAGGGAGGCTTCGCATTCCTTCGCTCTCGTAAAAGGGTTGTCATCTGGACCTCCCCTAAAACCACTCCGACCCCGGGATTATGGCAGCCCGAATTTGTCAAGACAGGCACGAGTCAGGAAGAACTCCATGCGGCCTCTCTCCCTTTCCTCGACTGGTTGATCAGTAATGAAAGAACCATCGTAGATCGATTCGGTCTTGAGTATCGCGAGGAAAACTTTCGCCGATATCGCAGGGTTCCCAAAGCGAAGCAGTGGATGAGTCCCGAGTTCGCCCTCCGATGGTTCACCTGCTTTCGCGAAACGCCCGATCAACTCGTCCGCCCCAAAAACTTTCCTAAAAACCCTTCATCATTTTTATCATGAACCAAGCCACAACTGTCGATTCAGCCCGCTTCCAACTCAACGAAAAAAAGGCTGATCGGCTCGGTGTCGCTGCCTCTGTCTTGTGCGCGATTCACTGTGCCGTTGCTCCTGTCCTACTCATCGCTCTTCCCACTTTTGGTAAGATTTGGGCCCACCCCGCTTCCCACGCTTTAGTTGCGATTTTCATCGTCCCCCTCGCCGCCTTTTCGATTTTAAAGGGATACCGGAAACATCAAAAACGTTGGATCCTCGTCTCTGCAATGATCGGAATCTTTTTCGTCCTCGGCGGCGCGGCACTACCCGCTTTTACCAAGTCCCAAAGCCCTTCCCCCGAAGCTGTTACTTCCGCCGCGCCAGTCACTGAATCTGCAGTAGCCGGAACGGATGAGTCGTCATGTGAAGCCTCTTGCGAGGCCGGATGTGAATCAGAAACCAGTTGCGAGGGCTGCGCCAGCGAAGCCGTGGATGAGTCCGAAACCACCGAGGCAGCCGCAGGCGGCACCGCAACCTGTGTGGACAATTGCTGCCCAAGCATTCAAGTGTCCGAATCTGGAGAAACCACGCTTCACATACCCCCCGCTGCCATCATCACCACCCTTGGCGGTGTCTTCCTGATCGCGGCCCATATCGGAAATCTTCGTTTCGGGGCCGGGGCGTGTATGACTGCCGACTGCCCTTCGTGTGAGTCTTAAGTGGAAAATGGATCATTAGCGAATGATGAGTATCCGTAAATCTGAATCTCCAATTCTGAGAATTTGCAGGATCAGTTATTGTCCGGGGTTCCTTGGTTGCGTTGGGTGGCTGGATCATGAAGAAATCGCGTCGATTTTTGGTTCCGAAGGACTCTTCAGGGGAGTGTCCGCCCGTTACGATTTATCACGTCGTTACTAAGATTGTGGGTTGACTTCGAGACCCTCAGTCTTGCCTTAATTGTTTTCAATTTTGATAGAGGTCGCAAATTCTCCCCCGCATTGGCGCTTTGTTTTAAAGGCCGAGGAACCGAGCGGAGCGAGAGAGACTCCCTGAGAAGTGGCCCGAAGGGGCAGGCCGGGGGGCCTGATCAAAAGGAGCAGCTTCGGGTGCTTTTTCGGATGTATGAAAAATTCAGTGGGTGCAAAATTTTGCCGTATTCTTTGATGATTAATCACCTACATGTGCCGCTGGAAATTCCCCCGGACTGTGAGAAGGGGGAGTCGTTGAGGGCTTTCTGAGGAGGAGATTTTGCGGAGGCTGGGCGGGCTGTATTCGCGGAACTTTACGGCTTCGGTGGCGCGGGAGATTGAGGAGGCAGAATTGGCGCGACTCTCGGAGGAGCAGGCACGGGATTTGAAGATTTCCAAGGTGATTCAATGTCGGGTCCGCTATTTTACGGATGGTGCCGTGATTGGATCGAAGAGTTTTGTCGACGGGTTTTTTCAAGCGAGCCGAGATCAGTTTGGTCCGAAGCGGAAGGACGGGGCGAGGAAACCCCACGGATCCCTCGGAGAAATGGCAGGTGAAATCTGGTCGCTACGAGACCTGAAAGAAAAAGGAGTGCCGTAGTTGGAAGAAATTCAATCTTCCGGGGCGAGTTTTGAAAAAAAAAAGCAGGGCATATCGAACGGCGTTGGGGCCGCGGAATTAATTAGTGAACTTTGCTTATTACTGGCAATTGAATGCCCTTCGACCGTTTATCTATGATGAAGGGGATTACGACCTGCCTCGACATCAAATCGGGCGAGGAGATCTATGCCCGCGCCCGTTTCCCCGGCATTCAGGACGTCTATTCCTCCCCGGTGGCCGCGAAGGACCGCATTTACCTTACCGCTATTGATGGCTCGACCGGCGTCCTCACTGCCGCGCTTCCCCCAAGATCCTGGCGCAGAATCGCCTCGACGACTCTTTCAGCGCCTCACCCGCCCTCGTTGGCAAGGACCTCATTCTTCGAGGAAACCGATCCCTTTACTGTCTCAGTGAAGCGAACTCCCCCAAATAGCAGGGAACTGTAGAAGCGGGGAGACCCGCACTATGCCCCGCATTCAAATTTCGTTTCTAGTCGCTCATTCGCGCCTAGTATCCCGGACGGTGAATGGGGAGTTTCCCTTCGGAGCAACAGAGAAAGAGGCTTTTCGCCGGATGATGTGGCGGATCTCGATTTTTTTTGGGGTGGAGGTGCTGACGTATGTCGTGATGGACTATTTTAAGAGCATTCTGGTGGATGGGGAGCAGGCCCTGGCGACGATGGCGGCCTATATTGATCTCAATCCGCTAAGGGCCGGGATTGTGGAGGATCCTTTGGAGTATGAATGGAGCGGCTACGACGAGGCATGCGTGGGGAGTCGTCGGGCGAAGCGCGGGATCTGTAAGGCGCTGAAACACCCTCAGGATTTGTGGGAAAAGAAGACTTTGCCGAGGTATCGGATGTTTCTTTTCGATGAGGGATTGGAGGTGGAGGGCAATCCGGAGAAGGCGAAGAGACGGAGCGGGGTGATGGAGCGCGCACGCTTGAAAGTGCAGGCTGAGGGTGGAGTTTTGAGCGGAAGGGTGGTTTTACGAAAGCGGATTTCGTCACTTACGAACGGAGTGGTTTACGGGCGGGAGAAATTTGTGAGAGAGGTGGCGGAGAGCTAGGCGGAGGGAGCGGTGCGAAGAAGGCGCAGAGTGGTTTGGTGTTCACCCTTTCTGCTTTGAACGGAAAGGACAATGGCCCTAGAAGTTGCTCGCAGGGCGGAGTGAGTAAGGAATATCGAAGGCTGCTCATTTCCGAAGGGATGGAGCAAAAAGAAACCCGCGGCCTGGGAGGAGAAGGAAAAAAAGTCAGCACGCGGAAGGGAATAATTTGAAAGAATCGTAATGAAATTGCACTGGGATCGGGGTGCTTCAAACTGCCAAACGAATTACCGTGCCTACGCCGCGTTCAGAAAAATGGCAGCCTCGGCACTGATCACGGAACCGCTTCCCAGTTGTTTCTGGTCACTCCGGAAGGACACAAGAAGAGCAAAGCAGGCCTCATCGGCAAGCATCCCAGCCTCACCGACCTCGACAAAGAGGGCGACATGAAATTCCACACCGACTTCCGTTCAGTCTACGCCAGCCTCTTGGAAAACTGGGTGGAGTTCCCCTCGGAAAAAGTCCTGGGCGGGAATTTTAAGAAATTGGATTTCGTTTAGGTGAGAACGATTGAGGCACCATTCGCGGGCAACCCGAGGCTGTCACAACTGGTCAGCGCATCGAAGACGCCGACAAACCGACTGAAAAATGAAAACTTCGAACGAGAGCGAAGCGACTCTCAAAGCCAGTCCAGCGGACTCACCAGCCCAGACTCCCGATCCTTCGACTCCCGGGTCGCCGGAAACCACGTAAAACCTGCGGTCACGTGGCGTCTCTTCTTGGCGAACTTGAAAAATAATTCTTTAGCTGCTTGTCCAAAAACCTCCTTCGCAAATTTTCAGCCCCAATGTAGAACACCAAATCCTCTCCCGCCCAAAACTGTCGTTTCACAAATCCTGATGCGCGGCAGGATAGCGTTCATCGAGATGGTCAAAAAGCCGGCTCGTTTCTCCTTTCGAATGTAGCGTTTTGGATAATAAGAACCCCAAACTCTCGGATTGCTCTCTCGAGGAATAATGGAGCCCACTTCTCTTTCCTCCAAGAAACCAAGCCAGATTTCCTGCGGCACCGGATCAGCTCAGCGGGATCAGGACACTCGCGAGCCATACGACGCCAAAGCCCACCACGCCCATCAACGATAACATCACGGAAAAGGTCTTGAGCGTTTCAGTCTCGTTCATCCCCGACATCTTGGAGACGATCCAAAAACCACTGTCATTCATCCACGGCAAGGGCTTCGAGCCACAACCGATCGCGAGCGCGACATAGACGCGGTGAAATCCTAGATCGGCCTCCAGCACCATCGGGGCCACGATGGCCACAGCGGTTATCATCGCCACTGTCGCTGATCCCTGCGCAAAACGAACGAGCGCCGTCAGCCCAAAGGCCAAGAGGAGCACACCTCCACCATCCCCGACCATCCTCGAAAGTTCCCCCCCAATTCCGGTGTCCTTCAAGACCGCCCCAAAGGCCGCCCCCGCTGCCGTGATCAATATAATCACGCCGCCGCTCGAGAGCGCCTCGTGAATCACTTCTTTCAATTGGCAGACCCGCAAAGCCAATCTCATCGCCATCCCCGCCCCGAGCGCCATCGCCACGTTCTTGTCACTCAGAGTGGCCAGCCAATCCGGCACATCCCCCTTCATCTTCACAAAGGTTCCCACACTGATCAGCACCAGGGGCAGCAAAATGGGCAGCAAGGACCACCCCAACCCCGGAAGCTCCTTCTCCTCATCAATCTCGACCTCGGGAGCATCCAACTCTCGAAAGGGAATATCAAACCGGGCGTTCGCCCAGCGGGCATAAGCGTATCCCACGGTGATCGTCACCAGCCCCAACATCAACCCCGCCGGAATCAAGATGCCCAAACTCACCTCAAGACGCGCCGCCACCAACAAAGGTCCCGGCGTCGGTGGCACCAGCGAATGCGCCATACTCGCTCCTGCAACCACGCTAAGAAGAGCCAAAAGATAGACCTTGGGATTCGTCCGCGCGAAGGCCCGCACAAGCGGAAGCATCAAATAAAACACGGTGTCGAAAAACACCGGAATCCCGAGAACAAATCCGCTCCCCAGAAAAGCCAGGGGCGCTCTTTTCACCCCAAAGAACGAGAGCAGTCCCCGCACAATCCGCTCCGCCGCCCCACTCACTAAAAGGCACTGTCCAATAATCGCCGCCAGCGCGATCAGGATCCCGATTTTACGGCATCCCTCCCCGAACCCCGCCGCGACCTGACCCATCGCCTCGGTCCCCACTCCAGGCGTCAGAACCGACACCACAAATGCTCCCAGAAGTAATCCCAGAAAGGCATGCAAGCGCAGCAGCAGAATCGAAACGATCACTACCGCCAAGCCGACGAGGCAAATTTCAATGGCACCCATCCCCCAACCTTCTCTGATCAATCAAACCGGAGCCATCCTAAAATCGAATCGTATCCGTCAAACGGTGCTAGCCCACCGCAACCACGCCTTTTAAAAGTTCAGCCTTGGACGTTCAATCTTCCATGTTCAAGGATTCCGCCCTTTCCCTCCCCCCCAAAACCCTTCAATCTGCCCCAACACCATGAGTCGCCTCACCCCCGATCAACTTCGCTCCTACCGCTTCTTCGGCCCCGACGATCTCCGTTCCTTCGGCCATCGCTCCCGCCACAAACAACTCGGCATCAACCAAGAGGAATACGAAGGCAAACCCGTCATCGCCATCCTCAACACCTGGAACGACCTCCTCCCCTGCCACTCACATTTCCGCCAACGTGCCGAGGAAATCAAACGCGGCATCTGGCAGGCCGGCGGATACCCCGTCGAAATGCCCGTGATGGGTCTCAGCGAGACCTTCATGAAGCCCACCTCGATGTTCTACCGCAACCTCCTCGCGATGGAGGTCGAGGAAACCCTCCGCTCCCACCCCATCGATGGCGCAGTCCTGATGGGCGGATGCGACAAGACCGTTCCGGCCCTCCTCATGGGCGCCATCATGGTCGACATTCCCGTCATCTTCATGACCGGTGGAGCGATGATGCGGGCCTCCTGGCGCGGCAAACCCCTCGCCTCGGGATCCGATGTCTGGAAGTATTGGGCCGAACGCGGAGCCGGAAATCTCTCCTGCGACGACTGGCAGGATTTCGAAGATCACATCACGCCCGGCCCCGGCCACTGCATGACGATGGGAACGGCCTCCACCATGACCTCGATCACCGAAACCCTCGGCCTCACCCTTCCCGGAGCCTCTTCCATCCCCGCCGTCCACGCGGCCCACTCACGCATGGCCGCCGCGTGTGGCCTCCGCATCGTGAACATGGTCTGGGAGGATCTCAAACCCTCCCGCTACCTCACCCGCGAATCCTTCGAAAACGCCATCACCGCCGACATGGCGATCGGTGGTTCGACCAACGCCATCATCCACATCACCGCGATGGCGAAACGCGCAGGGGTCGACCTCCCCCTCGAACTCTTCGACGAAATCTCCAGAAAAACCCCGGTCCTCGCCAACCTCCGACCATCCGGCGAATACGTCATGGCCGACTTCTTCGATGCCGGTGGCCTCCCCGCTCTCCTCAACCGCATTCGTCACCTCCTCCACCTCGACGCCCCCACCGTCTTCGGTAAGACCCTCGGCGAATGCCTCGACGGCTCCGAAGTCTACAACGACGAAGTCATCCGCCCCCTCGACAATCCGGTCGCCAAGCAAGGCGGCACCGCCATTCTTCGGGGAAACCTCGCCCCCGACAGTGCCGTCATCAAAACCTCGGCGGCCACTCCCGAATTCCTGCAACACAAAGGACCCGCCATCGTCTTCAAAGACTACTCCGACGTCCAAAAACGCATCCATGATCCCGCCCTCGGCATCACCGAGAAACACGTTCTCGTCATGCAAAATGCCGGCCCAATTGGCGCCCCCGGCATCCCCGAATCCGGCATGCTTCCCATTCCAAAATACCTCCTCGAAAAAGGAGTCCGCGACATCCTCCGCATCTCCGATGCCCGCATGTCCGGCACTTCCTACGGAACCTGCGTCCTCCACATCTCGCCCGAAGCCTCCGTCGGCGGCCCCCTTGCCCTCGTGCAAGATGGCGATCTCATCGAACTCGATGTCGCCAACCGCGCCCTCACCCTTCACGTCAGCGACGAAGAACTCGCGACCCGACGCGCCGCCTGGACCCCGCCCGAAAAACGCTACTCCC
>JBLHUR010000055.1:0-33227 GCA_047629805.1 Akkermansiaceae bacterium
TACTTTCAAAGAACTTTTAACCGGAAGACTGAGCAGGCCCGCTGACGATGAATCGTTCAAGCGAGCCCTTTCGAGTTGTTCTCGGTAGCAGCCGGTAGCGGCTGCTGGGGCAACCCTAAGGATTTTTACTCTCACGTCAATGTTTTCTGTGATGGTTTTTTGATGAATTGGCTTTTGTGGAAATAAGTCATTGAACGACAATGGTTTCGGGTGATTTCATTTTTCAGGAAAACCCCGGAATTCCCCCGGTTTCCTCAGATAGAACTACGATCTTTGCAAAAACACGCCGTTTACGCCTTCTTTTCTGGTCCATATCTCCTTTTCTCCCTCCATCAGAGGATCGCTTCGATCATGCGCAGACTTTGAAGGTTCTCGCGCACAGCATGCACACGGTGAATCATCGCTCCATTGGCGCGAGTAAGGGCGGTAAGCGCTTGAGTTGGGGCTTCACGACGGCACATCGTTGGGTCACCCAAAAGGGATCCAATTATTGATTTGCGTGAAAGCCCCATTAAGATGGGACGTTGTTGCACAAGGTAGTTCCCTACTCCATTCAGGAGGGCGAGGTTGTGTTCGAGAGTCTTTCCAAAGCCGATCCCAGGATCGAAGACGATGCGCGAAGCCTCGATTCCTTCTTGGGTCAAGGTTTCAAGGCGCTCGTCGAAGAAGTCGCGGACCTCCTCTATCACGTGCAAGTAATCAGGTGCCTTCTGCATAGTCTGTGGAGTGCCTTGCATGTGCATGACGACGATTCCGCAATCTGAGTTTGCGCAAACCTCGATCATGGCAGGGTCTCGGAAGCCGCTAATATCATTTACGATGTGGGCTCCCGCTTGCAGGGCGGCTTTCGCGACTTCGGGCTTACAGGTGTCGATAGACAAGGCGACCTTCTCCTGAGTGACCAACTGTTTAATAATTGGGATCACTCGGGCAAGTTCATCCACGAGAGTCACCGGAGCTGCGCCAGGCCGGGTGGACTCTCCCCCGATGTCGAGAATATCGGCACCTTCTTCTACAAATATCCGAGCAGCGGCAAAAGTATCTTCCGGGGTAAAATGTAGCCCTCCGTCTGAAAAGGAATCGGGAGTGATGTTGAGAATGGCCATGACGAGGGCTTCTTTCTCAAGCTTCCACTGGAAAGGACCAGCCGTCCAAACAGGTGAGCCTTGAACGAGCTCGCTTCCGGGGTTGCGTTCAATCATGGGATTAGTCATATTCTCAGGCACACCCATACCATCTCAATGAAAAAACTCACTCGCTTACTTGTCCTGCCGCTTCTCACATTCGGGACCGTTTTTGCCGACGACGATCTCTGGGAATCAAAAGGCCCCCTCGTCCGCATCAAAAAAAATGACCGGGACGGTTCGTTTGTAGTCTTCGAACGCTCCAAAGATGATCGAAGCCTCGTGAAAACGACCAAGGATCACAACAAGAAGATCAAAATGATGGCGAAGTACGAACGGAACCAAAAAGGATTCCTTTCGGTTGGCCGAATTTACGACGGGCAGGGAACTTTGCTCTATCGGGTCAAATACGGATATCATCCTGAAACGGCCCAGCTGATTGCAGAGGACATGTTCGATGCCCGTGTGAAGAACTACTACCCTGCCTCGCTTCGCGACGAACACGGAAATCGGGTCGAGATGCCGGTTCGTCGGGTTTACTACTTCTACGATGCCGACGGGAACCAGAGCAAAGCAATTTCGCTCGTTCCAAATCCTGGTAAAACCGCAGAAGAGACCTTTGATAGAACTCGAAAAGAATTGGATCTTTATGGTGTAGATCCAAAATTCCATACGGACTCCGCGACCAATCCGAATGACAACCCCTTTGAGGCGGAGCGCAAAAAGAAAGAAAAGTCTCAATGAGTCCTGAGCGGGTCTTTCAAATCCTAACGACCGCCGGGCTCATCGCGGGCGGCTGGCTGTACGGCGACTACTTGAAGAAATCCATGGGGACTCGTTCCGGTCTGGAGGAGGCGGCAACCCTACGTGCCGAGAACTCGGAACTCACTCAGCGGGTTGATGAACTGGGAGGAGAACTAGCCCAGGTGCGCTCGATGCTTTCCAAGGGCCCCTATCCAATTCCCGACGACCTCGTGGCATGGATCGAGAAGGATTATAATATGGTCTTTTTGAAAGCACCCGATGTTCGCTTGGCCTCGCCAGCAACGATGCGAAATGCGGCTGAGACGAACTTGAGATTCGTCCATGGCGATAACGGACTGGAAGAAGAAAATTTGGCATGGGAACTGATCGGACTTTTGCCGCCCAACCATCGTTTACTTGGTCAAATGATCATGATCAACAGCAGCGTAAAGGGTATCTTTGACCTCACCAAGGAGCAGATTTTGATCTCCGAGAATTTTGATCCGGTGAGTGTCCCGGACCGCTCCGTCCTCGCGAGGCTCTTGGCGCAACAGCTTTCCTTTCAAAACCATCCTCAAAAGAAGTGGCTTAACCGGGACGAATGGCAGGCTTGGCAAGCCCTCCACGTTGGCTCTTCAGGAGCTCTTAGCGCTCGTTTTTTGCGACGAAATTCGGCAGCCGACGAGGCCGAGTATCAAGACCCTGAACCCCTTCGCGAGCAGTTGCTCAATGACCTCCCTCCGGCCATTCAGGGCTTCAGTAATTTCCCTTACATGGACGGTGCCGATTACTCGCGGTTCTTCTACATTGATTCCAGAGAGGCCTGGGCGAAGATGTTTCTCAACCCCGCCAAGACCACGGCGGAAATTCTTCACCCCAATCGAGACCCGATTGTGTTGCGCGAGATCACATTCGCCGAATCGCCTGATCCATTAAAATCCAGTGACCAACTTGGTGAACTGGGGCTGCGTCTGTGGTTGGAGCCCTTCGCCGGGGTTCTTGAGGCCGGACCACTCGCAGAGGAGTGGCGAGGCGATCGCTATGAAGTCCGTGAACGTGACCAGAAGCTCTCGCTCACCTGGCACGTAGAAATGGCCACCGAAAAAGCAGCCCGAAGTCTCATCGCGGAGATTGAACGGACCCTCCTTACTCCGCTGCGGTCAGTCCAACCAGATCGCGATATTCAGCTCTCGCAGAAAGGCATGCGCGTGACCTTCTCGAACTCCCCCAAGACTCCGTGACTTCAAAAAAGGTCATCTTTAGCGGACGGGTCCAGAGGGTGGGCTTTCGCTACGTCACAAAGCAACTTGCACGGGGCTTCGACGTCGTAGGATGGATTAAGAATCTCAAAGACGGAACCGTCGAGCTCCAGCTCATGGGAGAAGCTGATGAGGTGGAGGATTTTCTCAACGAGATCGTCGAAGAGTCAGAACTCGCCTCCCTCATCAAAGAGCATCAAGTCTGGGACATCGATTCCCTGCAAAACTGCCGGGGATTTCGGATTGCTGATTGACCCTTAATCCTTGCGAATTCGATAAAATTTACCCGTTAAGTCAGTCGCAGCACCGTAGGGATCGGTGAAGCCCTCCTGACCGTCTTCCCAAGTTAAGTGCGAACCGTTGCCCATCAATGAAGGACGGACCGTGAGCCAATTGCTCCCGTTCGTCGAGGTCTGGATGCTATAGGAGACTCCCTCCTCAGTGTGGAATCCAAGCTTAATTCCGCCCGTCTCCGAACGTTCAAAAGCAAGGGGGATCTCCGGCCCTGCAGGAGGATCCTCACTGATCACACTCCATCCGATATCCTTGATCGCTCCAATATCGACGTTTGTGAGCTCCAGCCTTTTAATCTTTGAGGTGAAAGCCAGCTCTGGATCCATCAAGAGATCCTGTAATGCCCCCTTTCCAACAGTCCCCGTATACTCAGGCTTCCCGAGAGGGAAAATTTTCGACGAATAAGTATCATCTTGCCAGTGATTATCGATGACTGACTTGAACGCAAGTGAACTCGTCACTTCGCCAGTGTCCGCACGATAAGCTGCCAAAGCATTCGTTCCAACAAACCTGTTTTCTTGAACCAATAATTTCCATTCAGAGGTTTTCTTCGCGCTGAAGCCAAAACAGTGTCCAATTTCGTGAAGAGCAGTCGAATAAAAATCAATCGCCCCGTCAGATCCCGGGTCGTATCGATTAAAACCCCAATTAGAGTTCAGGTTAAAAGAGACAACCCCACCTAGAGTGCCAAGTGCATAATACCCTGTATTAAAACCCCGATTGATGAAGCTGTTTGGATCCGAAGCCGCAGTTGTAACATTAAAGGATGCTGCAATCGCGCCACCCAATGCGTCACTCAATTCCAAATCCCGCGCACCCACATAGAGAATCCACTCGTCCTTCTCCAAGGTAAAGCCGTTCACATATTCATCGACAGGGACGTTGCTGGGATGGTTGACGTCGGCTAGAAAATCGCTCCCAGGCCCTGCCGCTGCACTCACATGATACTCCTCGCCAGTCGCCGGGTGAAAGAATCTGAATCTACGATCATTGACGCTATCATCTTGAATGTTCACCGCAGTCAGCTCTTGATCAACGATCCGGCTCCATCTCTCCGCTGCTGCTTCCAGAGCGTCTCTCGCCGCTTTGTTCTCAAAAAACCCCATTGTGTCGTAGCGATAATCAACTTTGATTGTAAGTGCTTGGACCGGCAACAAAAGGGATAGGGCAATGAAAAATTTTCGCACACGTTACCCTTAACTAGAAACATGAAGGACGCAAGTGCTTTGCTTTCATGACTCGACAATCTTGGTTACTTTACCTTCTCGGTCGGAACCTTGGCACGGATAAACTCCTGATCCTTTTTTGAGAGATTCTTAAGCTCGTAGGGCACTTCAGTCCCGTCCTTCAACTTAAAAATGACCTGCTCTCCTTCAATTCGACTGAGGGAAGCTACCAAGGGCTTCCCCTCGTGATTCGTCCACGTCCTTCTCTTCTCTGGAGTCGATTTATCCGACTTTACAATCTCCCGCGGTAGTTCCTTCACCTTCGCAGCCGCCACTTTCACCGTTTTTTCGAAATCCTGATCATTCGGGTGACCACTAAAAAGCAACTTCCCGTCCGCGCCGAATACAACAACATGCGGCAACCCGCGGATCGAAATCGGCCCGGTCACTCCGTCTGTGATACTAAATTTCACTTTCTGGGACTCCACAACTTCCCCGATTTGCTCTTTTCCAGAACGATAAGCCTCCGCTCCGATAATCCGGACCCCTTTCGCGCGATACTGCTGGTCGAGAATCGCCAACTGAGACATCCCCTCCAAACAGGACGAACACTTGGCCCCCCAATACTCCAGAACGACCACTCGACCTTGCAAGCCTGCCGGAATCACATCATCCCCAAAAAGCGTCTCACCAAATTTCCACTCGGAAAGCTGATGGGCTGCCGCCTTTTTTTCATCACCGTGAGCCGGGGCCAAAAGGAGCCCGATCGCCAACAAGGGAGTCAGTAACGAGAAATTCATCGTAAAACACTACATTCCGCATTGGCGAAACCTTTCAGTCATCACGTTTCCCTAACATTTTATAGATGGCACGGCTAAGCACCCCCAGCCCTCCCACCAGAAAAAGTCCGGGAAACCAGATCGAGTAACCGGGTCCTTTCGTCTCATGCTCCAAAAGAGCTTCCTCCGGGTCTTGGGGATTTACAAAAGCCTCCGTCTTACTCCCCACTTTCAACCGCTCCACTTCAGGCAGGATCTTAGCCTCCTCCTTAAAGAACGGGTTATCCCGACGTTTCAAACGTTCGCCACGATAAGCCTTGCCCTCAAAACGATACTCATACACCAGCTCATGAGTGTATTCACGGGGAACATTTTGGCCCAACTGCCGCTCCCCCACTTGTGAAACCATTACGACCGCCGGCACCTGGGGCCATTCGCGTGTTTCCTTGGCCCGCAAATACCCCCGCCCCAAAACAAAAACAAAAAATCCGCCCAAGATTGCCAAGGCCAGACCAATAAATGCCAGATAGAGAAACCCGCCGATACTCTGCTTTTTCACGCCGTATCGGTATCACAATCCACCCCTCCCGCAAGACCCGTGCTTGCACGGAGTGGAGATTCCCTACACAACCTCCCCCATGAGCACTTTTGCAGAAACCTTAATGACCGACCTGAAGACCGCAATGAAAGCCAAGGACACCGTGGCTCTCACCACCCTACGCGCTCTCAAAACCGCCCTCACCAATGCCGCCATCGAGTCCGGCAACAAGGACAACGTCATTTGCGACCCCGATGCCCTCGCCATCGTTCGCAAGCAGATCAAACAGCGCCAGGACTCCATCGAGCAGTTCGAGAGCGCCGGTCGCGACGAACTCGCCGCAAATGAAAAGGTCGAGATTGTCGTCCTCGAAAAATACCTCCCCGCAGCGATGAGCGCCGTAGAAGTCTCCACCATCGTCACCGCAGCCGTCGCTGAAACCGGAGCCACCACCCGCGCCGACATGGGTAAGGTCATGGGCATCGTTCAGGCCAAAACCGAAGGTCGCGTCGACGGGAAAACCCTCTCCCAAGAGGTCATGAAGCATCTTTCCTAAAGTTTGCGAGTGTTTCAGTTTATCAGTGTTTCAGACTTGGGCTCCGGAGGATGAGTTACGCCGCCATTATTGTTGCCTCGGGATCGAGCCGTCGTATGGGCTTTGATAAGCTCGCAGCCCCGCTCGCCGGCCAGCCCGTCCTCTGGCATAGCGTTCGAGCCTTCTCTTCACTTGAAGAGATCTCCCAAGTCATCGTCGTCACTCCGCCCGAGCGCTTCGCGTGGCTCACTGATCTCGGCAAAAACGTCACCCGCGTCGATGGCGGAGCCGAACGGTCGGACTCCGTCGCCGCCGGCCTCGCCGCGCTTCACGAAGACATCACCCACGTCGCCATCCACGATGGCGCCCGCCCCCTCGTCTCAGCCGAGTCCATCAAGGCCACCTTCGCCGCTGCCGAAAAATCCGGAGCCGCCAGCCTGGCCCGCCGCGTCACCGAGACCCTCAAGCGCGCCACCCCAGAAGGGATCACGACCCAGTCCGTCTCCCGCGATGACCTCTGGATCATGGAAACGCCCCAAACTTTTTCCAAAGACCTCATCCAGCAGGCCTACCAAAGCGTCACCTCAGGCGACGCCCAAATCACCGACGAGGTCTCCGCCCTCCAGCTCCTCGGCCAAGGCACCACCCTCGTCGAAAACCCCCAGCCAAATCCCAAAATCACGGTCCAAGCCGACCTCGACTCCCTTACTTCGTAAGTTTTCGAAACCCTGAGAGTCATTTGGCAAAGAAAGTCGCGAACACTTCTTCACTTATCATGAAAAATTCTCTTTCTCCTGCTGCTTACCTCCGCCCAGATCCCGACTTGGCAGATTGCCTCAGGGCTTCCTGGGAATAAGGGCCACCTCGTCCAAGCCGAAAATGGCGACCACCACAACCCTTCACCGGCAGCGGAGGCGAGCGTCTCAAAATCGCCGGTCTCTCCAGTCAATATCCAAATTACGGTGCCTAAAATTACCAAACGATCGGCAACTGGGGGACCACTCTCCTCAATCCCTTCGCCAACCCTATTGACCACTACGGCAATCTCGACCTAAACTTGAAAAAACGATAGGATCGCCCAGACTAATGTGTTTTCCGAATTGATCGCCTAAACCCTTCTCCCACACCCTCACCTCATGAAAAAGCTCCTTCTCTTTCTTCTCCTCCTCGGCTCGCTGTCGGCCGAGACCCTTCGCATCGACACCATCGCCGAAAATTTCCGCGACCCGATGGAGATCAGTATCGCCCCCGACGGCAGCGTCTATGTCCTCGAGCGCGAAGGCCGCCTCCTCCGCGTCAATCCCGACACCGGTGGCACCTTCGTCATCGGAGAACTCCCCGTCACGGCCCTCCGGGAATCCGACAAGAAGAGCCCATACGCCCGCGAGGACGGAGGCCTCGGTCTCACCCTCGCCCCCGACTTCGCCACCAGCCAAGAGCTCTACCTCTACTACAGCCACCCGACCGAGCTGCTCAACCGCCTCTCCCGCTTCACCCTCAAGGGCGGCCTCCTCGATCTCTCCTCGGAACAGAAAATCTTCGATGTCATCACCGATCGCCGGGACACCGTCTGCCACCAGGGCGGCAGCCTCAAATTCAGCCCGGACGGACTGCTCTTCCTCTCCACCGGCGACAACACCAATCCTTTCGAAAGCGGTGGCAAGGCCCCCATCGATGATCGTGAGAAGCGCGATCACACCGACGCGATGCGCTCCGCCGGCAACACCAACGACCTCCGCGGCAAGGTCCTGCGCATCCGCCCCACCAGAGACGGCTACGAAATCCCCGCCGGGAACCTCTTCAAGCCCGGCACCCCGGACACCCGCGCCGAGATCTACGTGATGGGTTGCCGCAATCCCTTCCGCCTCTCGCTCGATCCCAAAACCGGCTACATCTACTGGGGCGAAGTGGGACCCGACGCTCGCGAAGCCGACGCAAAGGGCCCCATGGGCTACGACGAAATCAACCAAGCACGCCAAGCCGGCAACTTCGGCTGGCCCTTCCTCATCGGCAACAACAAGCCCTACCCCATCGTCGATTTCACGACCGGCAAGCCCGGCACCCTCACCGACCCCACCGCTCCGCGCAATCCCGGGAGCCGCAACACCGGACTCGAAATCCTCCCCCCTGCCCAAAAGGCCTTCATCTGGTATCCCTACTCCAAATCCTCCGAGTTCCCGGTCATGGAATCCGGCGGCCGCAACGCCATGGCCGGCCCGATTTTCTACCACGATGCCAAGCGCCCCTGGAATCTTCTCTCCAAGGAAGATGACCACAGTCTCATCACCTACGATTGGATGCGCGGCAAACTCTGGAAGGCGAAACTTGACCAGAATGATGACCTCGAGAAGTTGGTGAAGATCTCCGACGGCCTCCGCCATCCCATGGACCTCGAGCTGGCCGCCGATGGTTCCTACTGGCTCCTAGAATACGGTTCCGGTTGGTATTTCAACCGCGACGGCCGCGTCCGCCGCATTCGTCCCGGCGGAGGGAACGAGGCACCCTCCCTCGAAGTGGAGGCTGTCGCCGGTCAAGCCAATCGCTGGCAGGTAAAGTCCGCCAGCGATCCCGAGAACGAAAAAATAACGGTGGAGTGGTGGCTCACCATCGGCACTGCCGAAACGAAACTGGCCACCGGCTCCACCGTCACGGTCCCCGCCAACACCGGCAGCGAATTGCGGGCCGTCGCCATCGACGCTTCAGGCAACCGCAGCATCGCCCGCGTCCCCCTCAACGGTGCCAATCAACAACCGAAGCTCGAACTCGAACTCGCCGCCGACACCCTCGCCCCCGGAGGAACCCTCGGCTTCAAGGTCAAGGGCCTCAGCGATCCCTCCCAGGCCGTGGTCCGCCTCCGCTACATCGCCCCGGCCGGCCACGACTCCGGCGTCATCAGTCTGTCCAAGCCCGTCACCGAAACCCTCACCGCCCGGCTTTGCTTCGCCTGCCACCAAACGGACGCCAAATCGATCGGCCCCCGCTACACCGATGTCGCCCTCCGCTATAAGGATCAACCCAAAGCCCTCGAAACCCTCAAAGAGAAGCTCAAGAAAGGCGGCTCCGGCACTTGGGGCGAGATCCCCATGCCTCCTCAACTCGCCATCACCGAGCAAGAAGCCGAGGCCGCCCTCCGCGCCGTCCTCGCCCTCGGCGACGTCATGTCCGAGACCACCGGATCCGCCGCAGGCACCCTCCAAGCCCCCACCACCGTCCCGGACCACGAACCAGGCGGAGCCTGGGAAATCACCGCCGAAGCGCCCGGCCACCAGACCACCCGCCTCCGCATCGCCGCCGAGTAGCTTCATCTGCAGTCATTACCCCGTGACGAGAACACCTCAGGGAAAGAAGGTGGCAAAGCCTTCCTCCCCTCCCTCCCTCCCGCCTGCGCTGGTGAATAGTGTCAAATAAAGGCGCCGCAAAACAGCCATCGAAATTCACTCTCTGGTATCACGGGGGACCCCTTTCACGATCGTCTGAATCCTTCGATAGGCCCGGCATCCTTTTTTCTTTTTTCCGGGCCGAGCTAAACGCTAGAATTAACCCAAGCGATCGAGTGAGATTAAAATCTCATCCAGCAACTCTTATGCATCGGGCTCCCTGAGCCCCGTATCATCGAGGTTTTTCTCCGGGATGATCGCTGCTGGGAATTCAAATCCAGGGAACCCTTCCCGGATCATAGTCCGTGGGCTGGGCTTAGAATTTCTGCCGGAGGCGTGAGATTCGGGCGCACTGTCAGCCCTCTGGTTTCTAGGGGGATTTCCATTACCCAAGGGCATTTCACCCCTCGCTACGCTAGTTTTTCCCTTGGGGGCAGGAGAATGAAGATTGCTTGATCCGGAGATTCTTAACACAGATTTATGAAGAGATCTGGCAGATGATTCGAAAAGCGTCAGGCCAACAAGCCCCGCCCCTTTATCCGAGGAGCTCTCAGCACCGTTCACAAACGCGGTGACATCCTCCCCCGTTTCCAGGAACAAGACCTTTGGCAATTTCATCGCCAGAAGTGTCACCTCCTAAATCAGATTCGGCCGAAAAAATCGGCCTCCGCGAAAAGAATCTTACTTTTTTGATACTGGCGGTTCGAAAGCGCGATGAAGCAAGTGAAGAGAAAAATATCCCAAACACTCAATCCACTACATCAATGAAAAAGATCACTACCTCCGCCGCTCAGGTCATCACAGTCGCCGCCCTAACCTTTGGCTCAGCCGCCTCTGCTACAACGATCTCAGTCGACTTCATGGGAAATAGCTCCCTTCCCCCCATGGTAACCACCGATACCGCCGGGGTCACTCCGGCTCAATTCTGGGAGCCCGCTTTTGGACTCATTGGCTCCGTCTCCCCTTTAACTGGAGGCGGCACTGCTTCCGGCGCAATCGTGCAATGGAACTCTCAAATGTCTTGGGCTGTCCTGGGTTATCTCGGCGGCAGTGTCCCGGGACCGGGCGACGACAAAATGATGTCCCGTGGCATCGCGACCTTCCTCGCAAGCACCTCGCCTCCAACCGCAAGCCCCATCACCGTCGATGTCATGCTTCCTTCTCTCGCCACCCTCGGATGGACCTCCTACGACGTCTACGTTTACAGCTCTCACGCAAATGGCGGAGCCGGAGGACTTTCCGAAATCACCCATTCTGATAGCGGAGGAGTCACCCCCATCAACCTCACCGAATCAGGTCCCTCTTTTGGCACCGTGGTCGGATCCACCTATCTCGATGGTGGCATCAATCCTACGGGCAACTACGTCCGCTATACCGGAAAGACCGACCTCAACTTCCGCATTTCCTCCACCCCGGCGATCCCCTTCCCAAACAATGACATTTCCATCATCAATGGGATTCAGATTATCGGCGTCCCCGAACCTTCAACGGCCCTCCTCGGAATTCTCGGCGGTGCCCTCGCCCTCCTCCGACGGAAGCGCGCTTAAAAAAGCCCTCCCGAATACCAAGAAGGAAAGACGATCATCCCCCGGGTGACCGTCTTTCTTGTTTTCATTAAATTCGTCTGGCACTTTGGACAGGGGAATTTATCCCGGCGCGCTGATGAAAAAGGACATTTTTGTAGTTCCATAACAAAACCCAACTATTCTGAGCGAAGCCTTATGTCCTCGCTCTCTCCCTCTTTCTCCCACACCTCGCATCACTTTTTGCTAACGATATGGGTGAGCCTCAGTAGTGTTCGGCACAGGATGAGCTCCATTGAAGTTGAGGTTATCTGACGAAAATGTCACTTGTACGATTTGCTCCGTCCTGATTAGCTCTGGGTGTGGCCAAGGGCAGTCAGAAATCATCCAAAAAGAAAGCCGTGGAGACACGGGATCTTTCCAATTGGAAGATCTTGCGCAAATTTCGTCAGCGCCTGGCCACGGCACAGGCACAACGCGACGAGATCTCCGGACCGTCGCCCAGAGAAGCGGACCCGAAGCGCAAGCTTCTGGAAGAGGACGACTTCAGCTTCATGCTCTTCGGGTTGCTCAAGGAGGTTTTTCTGCAACTCGCTTCGGAAACGACCCACTCTTGGGGCGACCCCCGCCTGGCTTGCATGGCGGACCAATTAACCCTGATCGATGGTTCCCTCATCCCTGCCTTGCCTCCAATGCACTGGGCCTTGTGGCAGATCGCTACTACGGACTTGAGTATGGATTTTTCCATGAACTCAGCGAGATAGGAGCCTCCTACGTCATTCGCATTCGTAATAAGCCGCTGATGGAAGTGGTCGCAGAGCTTGCTCTCAGCAAGGCGGACCGGGCCGCTGGAGTCACTTGGTAGGGACTTGTGAAACTGGGCAAGGAGTGGCAGGGCGACCCCATCCGGGTGGTGAAAATCGAGGTCGAGGGCAAGGAACTCCTCATCGTCACGGATCTTGAATTGGAAGCGGAATTGATCTCCCTGATTGAAACCCTCTGGCGGACTTATACAATGTTGACCGATCTGGAATCGGTTTTTCGGAGTTTAAAGTCCGAGCTTGGCATGCGCCCGGTCTATCACCACAAGGAAGATCGATGCGATGGCCACCTCTTTATCACCGTCCTGGCCTATCAGGCGGTGCAGGTGATTCGGATGAAAATCAAAGATCACGGGATCAACGAAAGCTGGGCGACTTTACGCGAAAAGCTCAAGCAACAATGCCGGATCACCGCCACCTTCAAACAGCGGGACGGAAAAACTCTCCACATCCGGCAAGCGAGCCGCCCGGAGGAAGAACTTGGAGACATCGACAAAAAACTCGGATTATCCCCCGACCCCGGCGGGCTCCAGAGAGTGAGAATTTAAGAAAATGAAGGAAATGTAGTGCCCGAAGGAATTTTTAATGTCAGCAAACCGTTGAGAATAAAGGGATCCAAGTTCGGCATGTTAAAGATGGGTTAAGTCCGTACTACTCTATCCAGCATTCCTTTTGCTATAGATAGCTAAAATTCCAGAAGCTCTTCATCAATGTCATCTAAGCCTAACCTTCTAATCTCGATAAGTTCTTGATAAGCGTTTTTAGGATTGAGATGCAAGCCGTGCATAAGCATCTCATTGATACTTATAAAAGTTTCAGATTCTTGATTGAGTTCTTCCGTTGGTTCAGTGGCTTGAAATAAGCGATCCTCTTCCCAGTTGACAGCTCTTGATATATGTAGATTTTTTTCTCTGTAGACAAGTTGAGGTTCCACGTTCACCAAAAATCTTAATAAAGAATAAATACTAGGCTTCCATGATTCTATGGCGGCTAGTGCCCGATCTTGCTGCCTATTATGTGTCACCCTATTGTTTTCTTGTAAAACAAAGGGTTTTCCGTGATTCCAATCGCTCAAAATGTCGAAAATCCGAGAGTCGTTTGGCATGCCTCTAAGCGCCTCAGAACGTTCTAGACCGTAAACTCTAAAGCTGACACTTCGTCCAAATGTGAGTTCTAATCGCCTCTTTATATCCGAACGGTTGACCCCGCTACAATGTTCCTCGTAGTGTTTTGAAGAGCAATGAGACTCGAAATCTTCAAGAAACCAACGAAGGATAGTCTCCCTGAAAGATCGGGGATTCATTTCGCGATACACTTCGAGAATATGCGCGAATCTTTGAACCGAATCACTGTCGTAAATTTTCCGGAGAAGTTGATTTCGTAGAGTGCCTCCCACTGTTTCAATAAAGCGTGCAGAAAAGTAGTCTTGGAGAGATTTGTGGCCCCAAGAATAGTAGGATCCATCTCGAATAAATAGAGGGACTGTGGAAGTTAAGTCTTTGATGAAATCTGGAGCTGAACATTTTATGCCATTAAAGTTCGAAGACCGCTCCAATAAGCTGACTAGATCAATATAGGAGTATTCGAGTGATCCTAGTCGAGATCCATTGAAAGCTGCATGACGGAGAATCTTTTCAAAGTCGCTAATATCTAGCCCAGAATGCTTCTGCCGCTCCAATCCGTCCTTGGATAAATCGTGCTCCTCAAAAACAGCCTGATAGACTTGAAGATAAAACAAATGCTTCTTATATGGAAGCCGTGGTGTATGGCGGTATGCAATAAATAATAGGCTAACGAGCATTGGGTTCTCCAAAAAGCTTCGTATAGCTTTAAATGCGGGCTTCTTTAGGCGACTCACGAGCTCCTGC
Source organism: Akkermansiaceae bacterium (assembly GCA_047629805.1). Taxonomy (GTDB): domain Bacteria; phylum Verrucomicrobiota; class Verrucomicrobiia; order Verrucomicrobiales; family Akkermansiaceae; genus SW10. The sequence continues at coordinate 14,029 of JBLHUR010000055.1, forward strand.
GTATGCCCGTCAGTTCTTCCGTATTTATTTAAGAGTTCGTAGGATTCCTTCAATTTTAGTCCGGAAATAGTGAACTCTTGAAAGCTAGGGAAACTGGCGAGCGCAGTGTCAGGTCTTGATGTGAGTACGAAGATATTTTTGTGCGCTCGTTCAATGAATGAAGTTAAATCAGTTGTGACTGCTTCACGAGCACTTGGCCTGATTTCGTCATAGCCATCTAGAAAGAAAACGAAGGCGCCCTGATCAAGCATTGTTAGGAACTCGGCGCGTGAGGTTCCTACAAGTGGGTCACAGCGATTGAGGACTTCAGAGACCAGATCGTTGGCTGTTGAGAGTCGTCGAAGTTCTATTAGGATCGGAACTCGCGAACACTGTTTGGATTCGACAGCATTAATGAACATTAGCCGCATCATTGTGGATTTCCCCATCCCCGCTGTGCTTCGAACGAGAATATTACGATGTTCCTCAAGAAGGTTTTTCGGGTAACCAGTTACTCTTGTGGTGGCTCCGGAATGATGAGAAATAAGAGTTAGCGGTTGGTAGAGGTCGTTCAGCAGCATCTGCTGATTCCGGAAGACCAATGTTTTTATGTGGCGATACGTTATTATAGAGCGAGTCAGATACCCGGCTAGCGCATCCCGAATCGGTTGTGATGAAGGGGCGAGGGAAGATCCGAGTCGATCTTCAAGAAGTTGTGTTATTTTTCCTGCCAATTCCGAGTCGATAACCTTTTTCACACTAAAGAAAGACGGAATTATGGCTGATTCATTCTGTGCTATTTGAGCGTTTATGTCAGATCCGATTAAGCGATTAAATCTGATTTTTTTTGTGATTTCAGAGAGCCATGAGTAAAGCTTCTCGTCAACTTTTAGGGTCTTTAGTGATTTCGTTGACGCCACTGTTTTTTTTAGTATTTCTATTACTTTTTCGGTGGGTTGTGAAATTTCGCTATGCGTATCTAGTAGGAAGAGTTTTGCCGGTTCGGAGAGGTCAATATTAGTCGTGAGAATGTAGGTGAATTGATCAGGAGAGGGGATGAGGCTACTATCCTTGTAGGCATGAAGAAGAAACTTGAGAATCTCTTGCTGGATTTCGGTTTTATTTAGGCGGTGTCCTGACCGCATTGAATGTTTGCACTGAATCAACCCTACAACTTTAGCGTCGTTATAAAGGCTTAAGTCTCGTCCGCGCTCTCCAACTCCTTGCATGAGTTCAGCGCGGGTCATTGTTGGTAATTGCTGTTCGATTCCCGCACGATTAGAATGTGAAACAAGAGAGTATATCAGTTCTTCAAATCTGCGTGGGGATAGGTCGTGTAACGGGTATTTTCCGTTAAAAGATGGGATGACTGTTGGTGCCTCTTTTTCTGCCATATCAATGTTAGTTAAAATATGCCTAGCATATTTTTCGGTTAGATTAAAGTTTCCGCCATTTTGTGGCGCGCTGATGGCAGATTTTCGAGGGGAGAAATCGCTTCTGCTCACCCGTTAGAGAAACGAGGTATTCAAGCTTTGATGCGGCGACTCTTGAGCAAAGGATACCTTTTTCAATCAACTGGTCGAGAATCCAAATCGTCCCGTGCACCTCAATCTGCTGCACTTCAGCAGCCACCCGCAGAGCCGAATCTCCACTGAGGAGGAAGGCATCTCTTTGTTCTGCGAGGAGGAAGACCGAGACATCTCCCTCACTCAGTCCAGTTCCCTCAAACCCCTCGATCTTCAAAGCGAGTTCATATGGATCCAGGGCCACCGATTCAATCGTTCCAGAGTCTATATGCGCCAGAGTAAGATGATGGTTTCCGCGGATCAGTTCATTGACGACGAGGCTCGTGGTCAGGGTTTCGATCTCCAACTGAAACCAGAGGTCAAGAAGCCCCATCAACTCTAGGTCGATGAGAATATTGGCATCTTTGACTGCGATCCTCATACCGTGCTAAATCAATGAATCCGCTTCCTTCGAAAGTTCCCCCAAGCTGATCCCAAGAAAGTCAGCGGCTTTAGACGAGGTGATGATGCTCTCATTAAATCCCTGCAGAACGAGTCGCTTGAAACGCTGCGAGCCTTCATACCCCTGCCAAGACTGAGGCTCGCGTTTCCGGAATCCTGATTTACTGCTCCAGATCGAAAACCCCTTATAAGCACCTTCCGTGATTACTTCCAGATCCTTGGCGCGCCGCATCAAGGCCGCAATCGACATCCCCCAAGTTGCTTTCAGTTCGGTGCCTGTGCTGACGGCGATTTTCACTCGCTTCGTTCCCAGTGCACTTAAGAACTGTTGGCGAGGAAAGAGAAAGGCTGATGCAAAGCGATGGCAGCAACTCTCCTTAGCGCGGTGCTCGAGCGCCAACGGGAGCTTCATCACCAGATGGCCTAACTCATGAAGAGCAGTGAAACGGAAACGGGGAAGATCTTTGTTCCCCTTCCAATATTCATCAGAGAGCGCGATGACTGGAACAGGAAAATCTGCTCCAGCAAGAAAACTGGAAAGCCCATCAAAACCTCCACTGCTAGGGAGGATACGCACTTTAAAGCCATGCTCCTCTAACATACTGTGAACATTCGGTATGGGATTTGTTCCCAGCCCCCATTTCTCACGAAGACGCTCAGCCAGTGCTTCAATCTTTTTAGGCAATTCGAGAAGAGGCGAATTACTAAAATCAGCGACCGTTAGCTCTTCTGTTTGAAGGCCCAGTAATCGTTCCACCTCGAGATATCGCTCGAAGTAATCGAGAGCATCAAACTCAAGCTGCTGCTGCACCTTCTTGCCGATCTTACTACTCTTACGCCATTCGACCTGCGAATAGGAATACGTGGGCTTCTTGAGAAAATAAGACATCCGGAGATCCAGCACACGGCAGATCTCGCCGAGGATGTTGGTGTCTAAGGGAGCTGTAGCCTTCTCATACTTTTGCAGAGTGGTGTGGGAGACATTGTTGAGGGCTTCAGCAAAACCGCGCAGCGAGAACCCCCGCATCTTGCGCGCACTGGTGAGACGTTCGCCCAGAGTTTTGGCGAAGGCCTGTTTTTTATCAGAAGCTTCTGGCTCCACGGTTCGACCGCCAGACGCAACCTTGGCCTTCGCCCCGAAACGCACTCGCCCATCCCGCCCGTGAATCACCAAGCTTCCGCCGTAGCGTTGAGAGAGCTCTTTCGCGGCGACGGTTGCGGACTTCTGCGTCTGATGCAGAGAAGACGCGCGGGAATTCCCCTCACGCACAACAGCCCATGATCGGTCATCACGCCGTGTGACTTGAATCGATTTTTCATATTTATTCTCCATGACTTGAGTTCGGCTGCCGGCACGTCGGGAGCTTGATGAAATTTAATTCTCCCTCGCTCAAGAAACATTATTGACAAATAACGTGATTTTGTAAATACTTCTTTCAAGAAAAAGGAGTCGTTATAAGACGCTCCTCTTTCCGAACCTCCCTGACGGAAACCTCTCCTGAACGGGAGGCTCCAACGCCAAAGCATTCAAGTAGTCGGACACTTAAGATGCAGATGAGGGCAGCGGAGTCAAGCCAATCCAGGCTTAGGTTCAGGGAGAGGCAACCCTGTAGAATCATACTATTATGGCAAAACCTAAAGTGACCTGCGCGCCTAAGCGCACCTCTGCGAAGCCCGGGCCTAAGACTGTGCCGGTGAAACCTCACCGCCGTTCCAAGCCCTCGCCGCTTCCAAAAAAGTGTAAGTAAGACGCTTCTTCAAGCCGCTCTCATACGAGGGCGGCTTTTTAGTTTTTGGGTTTCCCCTGCAACTGCACCGTGTCGAGTGGTGTGTTCGAAAATGGAACTGACCACTGGTTCTTCCAACTCACCTCCTTCGAAGATGTTCTTGAGAAGTTCAGTTTGATCGATTGTCTGCTGCTGGCGAGCGGTGTTTCGGGGAGGAAGTGTCCCCTGCAAAAAATATGCCGAGCATAGCGAACGATAGAATCCTCACAGCGCCCGTAGTTGAGGGGTCTAGCGCACTTCAAGCCACCTCAAACTCGGGGCAGGTTTTGGAGGGTTTCGCGTCCCGCTTGCTGAGAATTCAAACTCAGGGAAGCTTTCCCAGAACGGGGCATCGTCATTGATCTCCGCTTGCGCCATCATCGAACGCGACTAACCAGAATGATGAATTCCATTTTTAAAGAAGAATCGATGAGAGGGGCCTTTTTCGGGGCGATGGTGGCAGATGCCCTCTGCCTGGGGAGTCATTATGAATATGACGCCCTCAAAATCCATGAGGCTTAGGAACGACTCCGAAATAAATCAAGACATTGCTCTCGATCTCGCGCCCGTCAGCTTCGTTCGATTTCTCAATGAGTAGCCCGCTACACAAGGAGAAATCCGCCTCACTGACGGACCCGAACTCTTCGCGCAATCATCTTAATTTATTCCTTCGCCGTTCCTTTCGGACGCCGACCGATTGAGGAATTCATGTCGCCCGGTGAGTTGATGGGCGGCCAGACTCATGGCATCGGATGGCGTTAAGGTGACAAGCTAATTATAATAAAAATAAAACATGCCAGGCTGGTTTTGAGGTGGACAGGGCTTTGGGGCTGGGTAGGGTGGAGAGATGGAGTCGCAAGTGCCTGAAGGTAAGGGATCTGAGGTGGGCCGGGTTTGGTCGCCTTTGGAGTTGGCGGAGGTGAAGACGCCGCGCAGGATTGGTTCGATTTGGCGGGCGAAGGGGGCTTTTCGGCGGATGATGTGGCGGGTTTCCGCGTTTTTAGGGGTGGAGGTTTTGAATTATGTGGTGATGGATAATCACTTCCATATTTTGGTGAAGGTCCCGGAGCGGGCGAAGTGGTTGGCGCGGTTTGAGGGTGAGGAGGGTGAGCGGAGCTTGCTGAAGCATCTGGCGACCTTGTACTCTAAGAAGTTTATTTGCGCAGTTGGAGCGGGAGCTTGGGGAGTTTCGGGGGCAGGGAAATGAGCGGGCGGCGGGGGAGTTGATTGAGAGGTTTATGAAGCGGTTTTGTGATGTGAGCGTGTTTATGAAGGAGTTGAAGGAGCGCTTTAGCCGATGGTTTAATAAGCAGAATGGGCGGAGGGGGCCTTTGTGGATGGATCCAATCGCCTTGCCCGCGGCGTAGGAATGTCACCAAGCCGCTCTTCTCTTCCGCAAGGCGAAGGTTAAACTTCCCGAGGCGTTTGGGGAGTTCGGCGAGGTAGCGTTACGCATCGCTCTGTCTTTCAAATCCGACGATCAGGTCATCGGCATGACGCATGAAGATCACTTCTCGCTGACAACCTTTCCTAACTCGATGGCCTTCTAAGTTAAGGGCAGTCAGGGTGCTTGACCCGCTTTGAGTGGGGGCGTTCTTTCCCCTCGCGTGGGTGCTTTGACTGCGGTATCTCTTCCGGCCCATTTCTTTGCCGTGTGATCGGTCCGACCGTCTCTGACTACTATGGATGGGTCTGACTCCTCTCCTTCCACCACTGTCTTCCTTCAGTTGATCAATGGTGCCCCCCCAACAGACATGGTCCGTCAAGGGAACGAGGAGAGGTTTGATTCGCTCTGCTCACCCCTCGCGGGGCCACCCGCCGGGTGCTCTATGTCCGCTTCGCTCCCATTCCCGTGTTCGTGGTGAGCGGCTCTCGTTATCCGGTCGAGGCCTGCGGACAAGGCTTCGCCCAGGGGTTCTTAAGCCTTCGTTTTTTAGAGCTTCAGAGCGGCAATGAGTTCAATCGATCAGAGTCAATTGGTCTGCGACTGAAGCGAGGCGGGGATCCCCCATGAGGGGGTCGTTTCTAAAGCGAGTTGCAGGAAAACCTCCTTGAGCGCTTCAGGGTCAAAGACAGACTGAGCACCCACCGAGACAACGCCGCGCTACAAAACCTGTGCGCAGAACTGACCAAAACCCAAACAATTTACCCCGGCACAAAACTGCGCCTCATCTACAAAAAGGGATCATAACCACTTCCGTCGAAGCGCTATTCTTCGGTCACTTGGTAGAACACTTTGCCAAGATTAGCCGGAACAGCTAAGTCAAGGTAGGAGGTTGAATCGCCTTCCGACTCGATGCTGTCTGCCAGTTCCAGCCAATTGATAAGGTCGGTCGAACGCGTCATGATGTATCTACGGGTTTCCCGGGAAGTCCACGTGAGCGAAACGTTGCGGGTGGTAGGATCAAGCTGAATGCTGGTGAAACGCAGGGCTTGACTCGCTGACTCAACCAGTTGCAGTGCATTGACCGTTGAATTGGCCACGCCGTCGCCCTCATCCCAGAAGTTCAAGGTGACTTTACCATCATTGTCAGGCGTAATGTCGTCGAAGCGGACGTAGTTGCCCGTGCCGCGGGCCGCGATGTCGGTGCTCGTGACCTCCCTGAACGCCGGACTTAGATTGTAGGCGTCCGCGTTCTCCATCGTCATGAAAATGTTCTGCTCGGATTCGACCTGTTCAAAATCCACGGTGGGAAATTCGAGAGGCCGTGCCACCGAGTAAATCAGCATGGAATACGTTCCATCGGGAACATCTGAGAAAATGATCGTGCTGGGAACGTCCTGATTGTCGCCACCTTCGATCAATCCATTAAGCAGTTTGGCGTTGGTGTCATCCGTTCCGGTTCCTGCGCCCCAGGTGTTGCCGGAGATCCATTCCACCGAGATTCCGGAGTCTTCATTTCTGCTGTTCAACAGGTTTTCTTCAATCCCGGTCGGGAGGCCGACCCCTTCAGGCGGCAGGTTGTTCCAGTAAGCCTGGAGAGACGCGCCGCCAATCTCAGTGGGCTCGACGCTGGTTGGAGCGCCATTGGCGCCGCCGCCGGCGAAGTTGACCCCGATACTGATTGGCTGGGAGGCGGGGTCAAAAATCACCGCTTGAACCGCCTCACTGGTTTCGCAGCCCACGATCTCCACAGAATATAGATCTCCGGCATTGGCCGCCGTGATCGGCTCCGTCGTGTAAACCGTCTGAATGGCGCCCGCGATAGGTTCGCCGTTCTTGTACCATTGCACTGGCCAAGGGCCGTTGACTTTGGTGAAGAACTCGGCGCTTTGCCCCTCCAGCACCGGAGTGGCGACTGGCTCGATCAGGAACTCGGCGATCGCACAATCTGCGGATGGGCTAAACGCCAGCAATTCAACTTCGGCGATCTGCATGCTGTTGGCGTTTTCGCCCTGGACTTGAAGGACCGTCCAGCGGTAATGCCGGTAGGAAGCCTCGTTACCAAAAAAGAAGAATTCCTGCGTTTGAAAACGATCGCCGGCCGGGAAAACCTCGTTCCATGCGGGCACTTCTTCATTCTCATAGATGACATCCCAGTTGCCCGCCACCCAGGTGGGAGCTTCGTCATTTGATCCCTCCAATCGGATCCGGAGAGGATCGCGCTCGGGAGCGTCGTTCGCCGATTGCAACCTGAGGCCAATGACGTTTGTCTCGCCCACTGCGGGAGAGACCACGAACCCCGAGGGAAGGCCGTCGATGCCAACGGTATCAAAGTTGAGATACTTGGTGGGTTGATTGTCAATCGCGTTTGGCGCCGCTTCGGAACCTGGAGTATTACCCGAACTGGCGATCAACGGATCTCCAGGTTGCGTCACATCCACCGGCATCGACCTGCCGAGCAACTCAACTTCGGCAATCTGCATGCTGTTGGCATCCTCTCCCTGCACCATTAAGACCGTCCAGCGGTAATGGGTGTAGGGAGCTTGGTCGCCGAAAATGAAGGTTTGTGTTTGGAACCGATCACCATCGGGGAACAGGCCCGTCCAGGCAGGCACTTCGGTATTTTCGTAAAGAACGGTCCAGTTGCCGGCCTCCCATGTGGGGGCCTCATCATTGGATCCTTCCAGACGCACCCATTTGGGATCTCTTTCCACACCATCATTGGCCGACTGCATCGTCAGGCCGGAAAGAACCGTTTTACCAACTCCGGGAGTCACGACAAATCCGGAAGGGATACCCTCGATGCCCACGGTGTCGAAGTTGAGATACTTGGTGGGCTGATTGTCGATTGCGTTGGCGACCCCTTCAGATCCGGGAGTGTTGCCGGAACTGGTGATCAAGGGATCACCGGGTTGGGTGACGTCGCCTTGGGCGTAGGCTGCGGTCTGTTGGAGCAACAAACCGCAGAGCACCAAAGTGGTGCTCCTGAGGGATTGGAAGAGTTTCATATAATATATTTTAGTTTGCTTGGAATTTGCTTTTCGAGGGTGCCGTTGAGATGGAAGACAGGGGGGCCAAGGGAAGGAGGTCCGGAATCTGTTAGAATTGCCGAGTGGACTGCGGGTAGACAAGGAAAAACTCGCAGAAAGTAGGAAATGAGCAGAATTATGAGGGTTTCGGACGGTCCATGGCCAAAACGCTGCCCGAGGCGCTCCTCTTCCCCTCCAATGCTGCTGGGTTGGGCGGAGTCATGGTGTGGAGGCTTCACACAACACTCCGTAATCCGCTCGACGAGGGAGCGGCAGCGACCGGTGCCCGCGTGGAAGCGGTCCCCTCGGGGAAAGGCAGCCACCCGACCAGGCACGGCGACGGATTACGGATGTTATGAATCGAAGCAAAGCGGAGATGGGATACCAGTAATCCTTGCACAGATCGGAAAGGGCTCCGGAATCGCGTTACGCTGCCTCATTCAAAAGGCTCCAACGCGTTTTCGGAAACGATCCCTTCCCCAGCTCACCTCCCACGACTTTGGGAGGGGGCAGCATCATTCGACTCGGAACTCACCGTGACTTTGCATAAAAGCGGCCAGAAGACTCAGACATCATCAAAAAAGCCCCCACCGGATCTCTCCGATGGGGGCTTTTTAGAGTGTTCGATTTACTAAGCGGCTTTCTCCACCTTAGGTTTTTCAGCCTTGGCTTCGTCCTCTTGCTTTTTGGCAGCATCTTGGCTCTGCTTCTTCAGCGCCTCGATCTGGCTTTGGAGCGCCTTAATCTCTTCCTGAAATTTCAGCTTTTCTGCGTTACCAGCTTGGACCTTTTTCTGGCCTTCGGCGGTTTGCTTCTGGGCGTCAGTAAGCTGCGTCTTCAATTCAGTAATTAGCAGTTGAGCTTGGGCCGCTTTTTGTTGGGAAGCTTTCATACCCTCGTTCAGTTTGACGACGTCTTTCTGAGCCATCGCAACTTTCTTCTGTTCGCCGCGGAATTTATTCTCCGCAGTTTCTCTGGCTGAGTTGCTGAGAGCGATGGCTTCTTCTTTCTTAGAGAGCCCTGCCTGCATCATGATTTTTGATTCTTCAAGTTCGGCAATCGAAGCGCTCATCTGCTCCCTGACCTTCTGATTTCCGAAAGGCGTCGTGAGTTCACTAGCAGACGGCACCACCGCGTAGGTGTGGACCTTCTGCCCATAGATGTATCCGCCGTAACCGAGTGCCCCGATTCCCCCCAAGAGAAACAATGCGTAGACAATCCCGGAACCGTTTCTGTTGCGCCCCCAAATTTTGCAGATGTAGCTGAGGGCAAAGGCAGCCATCGCTCCAACGCCATACCAGAGATACTGAGCCCAATCGGGTCCGGAATTCCCCTCCAATTTCATTAAGACCAGCCCACTGACAGACGCCAGCACCGTCGTAATCACGACCCAAAACAGCGTTAGGCCAGCCACGTGTTTGCATTTTTTGAAAGACAACCAAGCTAAGACTTCGACAAGAAGAACGAGTAAAATGAGCCCGAGGGGAAGCAACATCAAAATGGGGTGGAGATTCCCAATCAGTTGAGAGATCCATTCGTCCTTGACCAGTAGATCCTGAACGAAGTCCCCATCACGGAGGTAGGCGAAGGCGGCTGTAGTGCCAGCGAGGGCCAGAACCAGAATGCTTAGAAAAATCCTAGCGCTATTTCCTCTCTGATTCGTTTCACTAGTGGCATTCGCTTCGAGTTGGTCTTGTTCCTCTTTATTGTCAGTCATCTTTTATTATTGTGGAAGTGAGTCATTTGAGATGTCGCAGAGCCTCGGGATAGGAATCCTGAAGATTAGTAGAACTCTATTTACGGTCCGCTATGGTCGGTTCATTCAAAATTTTACTTGGCTAAGAGCAAAAGCAGGTGAATTTAGACATTTGGGCAGGGGAAAAAGGCGTCTTTTAGCGGTCGGCGAAAGGGAATAACAACGTGCCCATGAGAACTCAAGAAGTTTTTACGTTCGCGACGTCTGCCAAAGTATCGTGAAGGCTGAGGCTGATGATCGGGGGGATATCCAACAAAAAGCCCCCACCGGATCTCTCCGATGAGGGCTTTGAAATAATGTTCGGTAACCTTAGCTAAGCGCTTTCACAAGATTCGCAGCATTGATGCCCAGCTCGTCCATCACGACATTGCCAGGAGCAGAAATACCGAAGCGGTCGATTCCGACGACGGTGCCGTCAAGGCCGACATACTTATACCAAAGTCCGGTCACGCCCGCTTCGATCGCGGCACGCTTGGTGCAGGAAGCAGGAAGAACCTCCTCCTTGTAGGAATCGGACTGACGGTCAAAGCGCTCAAGACACGGCGCGGAAACCACGCGGGCTCCGGCTCCGATTTCCTTGGCAGCATTGATGGCGTGCTCCACTTCGGAACCTGTCGCAAGAATGATGCACTCAAGCTCACCCTCTTCCTTCTTCAAAATATAAGCACCCTTGGCGACCCCATCACGACGAGTCTGAACAGACGCATAGTCGTTCAAAGACATCACTTTTTGGCGGCTTAGAATCAAAGCCGTCGGTCCGTCGATACGCTCCATGGAGCAGATCCAAGCACCGGCCACTTCCTCCTGATCTCCAGGGCGGATGACATCGACATTTGGAATGACGCGCAGACCACTCACGGTTTCAACCGGCTGGTGAGTCGGTCCATCTTCGCCCACTCCGACCGAGTCATGGGTGAAGATATAGGTGACGGGAAGTTTGGCCAATCCAGCAAGGCGGATTGCCGGGCGGAGGTAATCGGCGAAAACGCAGAAGGTCGCGCCGCTGATGCGGAAAAGACCGTCATAAGCGATCCCGTTGCAGATCGCGCCCATCCCGTGCTCACGAATTCCGAACCAGATGTTGCGTCCGGTGGGGTTCGTTGCAGAAAAGTCTCCTTGCTCTTTCAGGTAGTTCTTGGTCGAGCCGTAAAGATCAGCCGATCCCGTAATGACAGAAGGCATCGCTTTGGCGACCGCATTGATCACCACGCCACCCGAGCCACGAGTGGCATCAGCGTAGTCGTCAGCGAAGGCCGGGATCTTATCGGAGAGATCGGTCGGGACCACCTTGGCAACGGAGTCTTCCAACTCACTCGCAAGATCTTGGTTCGCCGCAGCCCAGGCATCATAGGTGCCCTGCCACTCGTTGAAAGCATCGCCTTTCGCTTCCGTTTGTGCTGCGAAGTAAGCCTTGGTCTCATCCGACACGAAAAAGGACTGCGCGGGCAAACCGAGTTCCTTCCGAGCTTCCTGGGCAAAGTTAGCGCCACTTTCACCGTGCGCAGAAGCCGTTCCCGAAACTTGGGGAATCCCTTTTCCGATCAAAGTCTTGGCGATGATGACAGAAGGCTTCCCGCTGCTGGCTTTCGCGGCATTGAATGCATCAAGAAACGCTTCCATATCATGACCATCAATGGTCACGGCATTCCAGCCAAGGGATTCAAAGTATTTTGCAGAATCCCATCCCTGGGTCACCTCAGCCATCGCATCGAGCGTGACGTCGTTTGAATCATAAATGAGGATGAGATTATCCAACTGGTTGTGGCCAGCGAAGGCGATCGACTCCTGCGCAACCCCTTCCTGCAGACATCCGTCACCCGCCAGCGCAACCACCTTGTGATCGAAGATGGTGTGTTCAGCCGTATTATAACGTCCCGCAGCACGCTTTCCGGAGAGAGCATATCCGACGGCATTTCCCACCCCTTGTCCAAGGGGACCGGTCGTGGCTTCCACCCCTTCGGTCTCATCAAACTCAGGGTGACCCGGAGTGATGGAGTGCAGCTTACGGAAATCCGCGACGTCCTGTCCGCTGACATTGTAACCAGCGAGATGCAGCCACGTATAGATAAACATCGATCCGTGACCCGCCGAGAGGATGAAACGGTCGCGGTTCAGCCACTTCGGAGAGGCAGGGTTGAAACGGAGAGCTTCGCCGAAAAGGACTGCGCCCATATCCGCGCAACCGAGGGGAAGGCCGAGGTGGCCGGAGGAACAGGCGTGGACGGCATCGATGGCCAATCCGCGGGCCTCAGCCGCAGCTCTGGAAAGTGCTTCTTTATTCATGGGCGGTGAACCTCCCTAAATCAGGCCATTCAAGCAAGTCGTAATGCATTTTTGAAGTGACAAGTTTCGTTCTTGCCGATGAATCCCTATCTGGCGAACCCTCCTGAAGTGAAAGAGATCCACCGCTCTGGAAATTTCTTCACTCTTTCTCTCCTACCATTCATTCTTCCCCTGTGAACACCCACCCGGCCCCCCCCGAACTCCAGGAAAAAATCCTCATCGCTGACCCCTCCCTTCGCGATGGTAACTTCAACAAGTCCGTCATCCTCCTCGCCGAATATACCGCCAAAGAAGGAGCCTTTGGCCTCATCCTCAACCACCCCTCCGGTCAAACCGTCGGCGACCTTCTCTCGGACGAAGACTTCATCGAGCTCTGGAAACTCCCCGTCCACCTCGGCGGGCCAATCTCCCGCGACCAACTCACCTTCGCCGCCTTCTGGGAAAGCGACTCCAAACTCGGCTTCGCCACCCGCATCTCGTCCGATGAAGCCAAGGCCTACCTCAACCAACCCGGCACCCTCGTCAAAGCTTTCGCCGGGTACTCCGGATGGACAAAGGATCAGCTCGAAGACGAGCTCGAACAACAAGCCTGGACCATCATCGATCCCCAAGTTGACCTCCTCACCCGCGCCCACGACCTCACTCTCTGGAAAAACCTCATGCGCGAAATCTCCCCCTACCACCGCATCCTCGCCGATGCCCCCGACGAAATTTTGGCCAATTAGACCACTCTAAAAACTCCAATCATTCTCGGCTCGGGATTCCTTCCGGGATTGAGCATCCTTCTTTCCTTCGCTTCAAATTCCGCCGAAAGATCTCCCTTCGAAACCGAAGTCACCGCTTCCCAAAAAAGGAAGGTTTCCATCCTTGCCCCCCCCCACCTTCACCGACTAATCTCACCCTTCGTATGAAAATTAATTACATGCAATTACTCGCCCTCCCCCTCGCGAGTCTCTCTCTAGCCTCCACCAAGCCCCTCGCCCCCGATCTCATCTTCGAAGAAAAAAACGGAACCATCGCCATCGAAGCCGAACACTTCGTCTCCCAAGAAAAGTCCGACGTCCGCGCCTGGCACATCGTCTCCACCGAAAACGCCCCCGCCATCAACCCCGATGGTGACCCCTCCCACGCCGCCACCGCCTCCGGCGGAGCTTACCTCGAAAGCCTCCCCGACACCCGCCGTTCTCATGGTGACAAGCTCATCAAAGGCACCAACTTCACCGACCAAGGCGGCCAAATCGCCGTCCTCACCTACCCCATCCTCTTCAACACCCCCGGCCGCTACTACTGCTGGGTCCGCACCTTCTCCACCAATACCGAGGACAACGGCATCCACCTCGGCCTCAACCGCACTTGGCCCGCCTCCGGAGCCAAAATGCAGTGGACCAAGAAGAACCAATGGGCCTGGGACTCCAAACAACGCACCCAAAAAGTCCACCCCGGCATCTTCGGTCAAATCTGGATCGATATCCCCGAACCCGGCCTTCACAAAGTCCACTTCTCGATGCGTGAAGACGGATTCGAATTTGATAAATTCATCCTCACCACCGCCAAACCCGACCAAGCCAAACCACCCCGAGCCTACGGCCCCGCCACCCAGGTAAAAATAGGCACCCCCCCGGCCCCCTTCAAGGCCACCAAACCAAAAAAAGAAAGCCGCTTCCCAGAACACTGGGGAGACCAACCCAAGATTCAAACCCGCGACCTCGTCCCCCTCCCCGGCAAATACGGCCGCGGCTCCTCCACCCTTCGCAACTGGATCCTCGAAAACCAAAAGACGTCCACTGGCAAACCGTCAAATGGCACCGCGCCTCCCTCAAAGCCGGCCACCCCTGGGCAGTCGCCTTCGACGAACCCGGCGACGCCTAATACGGCATGCCACCCGACTCCGACTACCCCGGAATGGCCAAAGACTACAAAGGCCCCTCCGTTGACCAAACCCGCAAGTGGGTCCTCTGGGGCAATCTCCTCGGCGGCGGCTGGGGTGTCGAATATCACTTCGGCTACAAGCTCCCCCAAAACGACCTCGTCTGCGAAGACTGGCGCTCCCGCGACCAATCCTGGGACTACGCCAAAATCGCCCTCGACTTCTTCCGCGACCAAAAAATCCCCTTCGCCGACATGAGCCCCAACCCCGAAGCCGTCGGCAATCCTGAAAAAGGAAACCAAACCTACTGCCTCTCCGGAAAAATCATCCACGTCCTCGCCTTCCCCGACGGAGGCTCGTGTAAATTAAAACTCCCCAATCTCTCACAAAAGGCCACTCCACCGAGTGGCCCTTTTTCCAGCCTCAATCCAGCCTCAACGAGGCGAACCAACCTAGCGAAGGGCACAGCGAGGAACGAGCGACGCCCTGGTACCACAACCCCACAAAACCAAAAGCCCTGAAAGGGCGATCTAATCTCCGCCCCACTCCAACCCTGCGCAATCCCTTCCAACAATTTCCTTCTCACCTTCTCACCGGAAACCTAGTCTCTCCCCCATGGCTCATCCCGAGCCCCAAACATTCATTCACACAATCCACGACATGGTTACCACAGTCCTCTCCTTCATCTTCTTCACCGCCCTCGCAGGCGGCCTCACTTGGTGGATCACCCGCCGGGATGAAAAAGAAAGCTCCGACGGCTTCTTCCTCGGCGGACGCTCCCTCACCTTCCCCATCATCGCGGGCTCTCTTCTTCTCACCAACCTCTCCACCGAGCAAATGGTCGGCCTCAACGGGGCCGCCTTCGAACACGGTCTCAGCGTCATGGCTTGGGAGGTCAACGCCGTCATCGCCCTTGTTCTCATGGCGATCTACTTCCTCCCTAAGTTTCTCCGCACCGGAATAACGACCGTCCCCCAGTTCCTCGAACTCCGCTACGATCAGCGCACCCAGACAATCGCGAACACCATCTTCCTCTTCGCCTACGCCCTCATCCTCATCCCCCTCATTCTCTATACCGGTGCCAAAGGACTGATCAACATGATGGACCTCGCCAACTTGACGGGCATCGAAAACGAAACCCTCCTCCTACGCCTCACCTGTATTCTCATCGGTGTCATGGGCCTCCTCTACTCACGCTTCGGCGGCCTCCGAACCCTCGCCGTCCTCGATACCATTAACGGCATCGGCCTCCTCGTAGGAGGCATCATGATCGCCTGGTTCGCCCTCAACGCCATGGGCGACGGCAATGGTGCCGCCGCTGGTTGGGAACGACTCAATACCGCGCACCCAGAGCGCATGGACTCCACCGGCGCAGAAGGGACCGACGTCTCCGTCCCCTTCTCCACCCTCTTCACCGGAGTCGCCCTCCTCAACCTCTTCTACTGGTGCACGAACCAGCAAATCATCCAAAGAACCTTCGGCGCCAGCAGCCTTGCCGAGGGACAAAAAGGAGTCCTTCTCACCGGTGGCCTCAAACTCCTCGGACCACTCTACCTCGTCCTCCCCGGCCTCGTTGCCTACCACCTCTATGCAGCTGAAGGCGTCAAGCCAGACGATGCCTACGGCACCCTCGTCTCACGCCTTCTCCCCTCCCACCTCACCGGCTTCTTCTCCGCCGTCATGGTCGGAGCCATCCTGAGTTCCTTCAACGCCGCCCTCAACTCCACCTCGGCCCTCTTCAGTCTCGGTCTCTACAAACACGCCATCAACCCCGAGGGCACCGAAAAGCAGACCGTGAAGGCCGCCAAGACCTTTGTCGTAGCCATCGCGATTGCCGCCATGCTTGGGGCTCCTCTCCTCGCTGCGCAAAAGACCATTTTCACCTACCTTCAGGACATGAATGCCATCTACTTCATCCCCATCTTCTCGGTGGTGTTGGTCGGCCTGCTCAATCGTCGCGTCCCCGCCAAGGCCGCTTCCAACGCCATGATCGCAGGCATCATTCTCATTTCTCTAGGAGCCTTCGTCCCAGCCATCAAAGGCGGGATCAGGGATCTCGGCATCCACAACTTCCACTACATGGGAATCGTGTTCGCCCTCCTCGTGGCCTACCTCCTCATCATGGCCAAGGTCGCTCCACGCGCCGAAGCCTGGAAAATCGAAACCCGGACCACCATCGACATGACTCCCTGGAAGGGTGCCAAGTGGGTCAGTATCGTCCTCGTCATCTTGGTCATCTCGATCTACGTCAGCTTCAATCAGTAAAAGACCTCTCTCAAAAAGCCCCTCCACTTCACGGTGTGCGGGGCTTTTTAAGACACCGACTTGCGGAAACTCCGGCGATTCGCTAAAAAACTCACACACCCCATGCTCGAACCAAACAAACCCCTCACCACCCTCGCTAACGAAGCCCGCGCCAATCTCAAGGCCACCTTCGACGTCGAAGGCAGCCTCATCGCCGCCGCCCCCGGCCGCGTCAACCTCATTGGCGAGCACATCGACTACTGCGATGGCTTCGTCCTCCCCCTCGCCATCGAGCGCTACATCGTCATCGCCGCAAAGCCAAATAACTCGAGCAAAGCCCGCATCGGAGCCACCGGCCTCGATCCCATCGAACTCGACCTCTCCAACCGCCAGGAACTTGGCAATCCAAAGTGGTCCAACTACCTCCGCGGCGTCATCCAGGGCTTCATGGATCTCAATTACGCCCTCCCCGGCTTCGATGCCTACATCGTCTCCTCCGTCCCCCTCGGCGCCGGCCTTTCCTCCTCCGCCGCCCTCGCATGCTGTTTCGCCACCCTTCTCGAAGGCCTCGTCGACACCGTCCTCCCCACCGTCGATAAAGCCCTCCTCGCCCAAAGAGCCGAACACCACTTCGCCGGCGTCCCCTGCGGCATCATGGATCAATTCGCCTCAACCTTCGGCGTCCAGGACCAACTCATCCTCATCGACTGCCGCTCCGGCGAGCCCGAAATGGTTCCCTTTTCCGACCCCTCCCTCTCCATCATCATCGCCAACACCAACGTCTCCCACGACCTCTCCGATGGCGGCTACGGAGCCCGCCGCAAAGACACCGAAGACGGTCTCGCCCTCATCGCAAAACCCAGCTGGCGCGAAGTCATCATGGATGACCTCTACGCCGCGCAGGAAAAAATGGGCGACCGCATCTTCCGGCGCTCCCGCCACGTCGTCACCGAAATCGCCCGCACCATCGAAGCCGTCGAAGCCTTCAAAACCGGCGACTTCTCCAACATCGGCTCCCTTATGGCCGGCTCCCACCGCTCCCTCCGCGATGACTTCGAGGTCTCCTGCGACGAACTCGACCTCATGGTCGGCCTCGCAAAAGAGATCGGCTTCGAAGGCGGCGTCCTCGGTGCCCGCATGACCGGCGGTGGCTTCGGCGGCTCCACCGTCACCCTCTGCCGCAGCACCGACACCGAAGCGATCGCCAAGCAAATACACCAGCGCTTCGAGGCACAAACAGGAATCCAACCCCTCCTCTTCGCCACCCGCCCTAGCCTCGGAGCCCACCTCCTCTAACCAAGCAGAGCCTAAGCCCCCCCCAAAACTCCGCGCCTCTGCGTGAGACCACCCCTCAACCAAGCCTCAGAGCGGCAACACCACCTTCAAAAGCCCCTCTTCCCCCTCCCAAAACCGCTTAAAATAATCCGCCCCATCCTCCAACGCCGCCACCACCAAGATCAAAGGCTTCACCTGAACCCCACTCGCGCTCGCCTCCAAAACCGTCGTGCCCCCCCCGACGAAAACCTGCAGCGCGGAACCCATTGTAGAGTTCTCCGCCAAAACCTAGCTGATCGGGGAAAACCGCGAAGGCCTCATCACTCACTGGGAACTTTTCGAAGACGTCGCTAACGACAACAAAGTGCTCCCGGCCGCCGTCGCAAAAACCGAAGAAACGATCGGTGGCCTCCTTGAACTCATCTGCGGCGACCGTGGATTTTCCGACGAAAAAATGGAAGAGAAGTTCATCAACCCCCGCCCTGGACTCGCCAACCACATCACCCCCAAAAGCCCTGCCCGACTCCGAGAAAAACTAAAAGACCCCGCCTTCGCCGCCAGCCAAAAACGCCGAGCCCAGACCGAAGCACGCATCGGCATTATCACCAACAACTATCAACCCGGTCGCAGCCTTTCCAAAGGGCTCGACTCGCGCCGCCAAGAACTGCGCTGGATCATGCTCGCCCACAACCTGCGCGGCCTCGCTCGCAAAAGACGGCGCGAACAAGCCGCCCGCGAAGCCAGCCAGAAGAAAAACCGGAGGGTCAGAAAAGCCCCCCCGAAAAAAGCTGCGTAAAACGGCGAAACCCCAAAATAAGGCCGGCAACCACCGGGCCGGCCCACCCGTGCTCGCGAAGCAGCAAAACCACCGTTGCGACGTCCCCAAACCGAGTCGAAGAAAGAAAACCATCCGAATCTGGCCCGGAATCCGAAAAAACATCCTCTCCCAAAAAATTAAAAACGGCCATTCCCCGAAATGCCACTTTCTGGGACACGCTCTAAGTAGTGCCTGGTCGAAAAGTAATCAAACCTTTGCTGGCTAAGGCCATCAAGCCGGGAGGGGTCGGCGAATCTTTTCACCACAGAGGCCCATCACTGCTTTCATCGCAGAGAATTCGTTCAGTAAGCCCCATTATTCGCTCCAAAAGTATCCTCCTATCGGCGAACATCTCGCCGTGAGAAAATTATTCGACGTCCAACTCGCCCTCGGAGCCGTGCCCATCGAAAAAGTCGAAATCCCCACCAAGACGCGTGACGAACTTCCGCCCATCCTCGCCGCCCTCCAATGGGTTTTCATCACACCCGAAGTGAACCGCGAAGTCTTCGCCGTCCTCGAAAGCATCCAGCCCGCCGACCCAAAATCCACCGGTCGCCCCGGCATGGATCTCTGGCAAATTCTCGTCCTCGGAGTCGTCCGGCTTTCGCTCGGCTGCAACTACGACCGCCTCCATTACGTCGCGAACTACGACTCCCTCGTGCGCCAACTTCTCGGCCAACCCGCCTTCGACATGACCCTCGAATTTTCCCTCACCGCCCTGAAAGAAAACCTCCCCCTCCTCACCGAAGAACGCCTCGCCCAAATCAACGCCATCATTGCCCGGCATGGCCGCCTGACCCTTCAAAAAAAAACGAAGAAGCGCATCAAATCA
>JBLHUR010000056.1:0-32696 GCA_047629805.1 Akkermansiaceae bacterium
CGAAGACAACGAAGATCAAATCCATCAATTTGGAGACTTCCTAAACTTCATCAAAGACGCTCCAGACCCCGAGTTCGCCCGTAAGATTGGCGACAAGATGGACCTTGATCTCCTCGCGGGATACCTCGCCTCCACCAGCCTTCTTGCCAGTCTCGATAGCTACGTCGCCGCCCCCCATAACTACTACCTCCTCATGGACAAAGCCGATGGCAAGACACGTCTCCTCCCATGGGATGTGAACGAAGCCTTCGGCACCTTCACCCTGGGGACTTCTCCGGAATCACTCGTTGATTGGGACATCGACCGCCCTTGGATTTCCAATATCCCACTTCTGGAGCGCCTTTTTGCCACCAAGGAATTCCCCAAGCTTTTCCAAAAAAAGTTGATTTTGCTTATGAAAACCCCCTTCACCGAAAAACATCTCTCATCTCGTATCGAGACTTTTACCAAAGCGCTGAAACCACACCTCAACCAACAAGAACGCGCCGATCTCCACCTTGGAATCAATGGCGATGACTCCGGATTCAACACTGGAGTTTCCCGGAGTGTCCTCGCGATCAAGCCCTTCATCAAAGAGCGTATCAAGTCCGTCAAAGCCCAACTCGCGGGAACGAACGAGGGCCAAAAAATTGAAAGTCGTAGAGGCCCAGGGAGAAGCCGTCCTCAAGAGCAAGGTCCGAGTCCAACGCGAAGCACTCAGCCTTCTGAGAAATAAACACTCTATCTCCATGCAAATGATCACCAGGTTCATGCCTCGTTCATCTGCAATCGGTATCTTGCGAACCAAACACAACGCTATGAAGATCCAAAAACAACTCCTCCCATCCGCCTTGCTCATCGCAGGCCTCACCCATCTGGCACCTGCCGAAGCTCTCGTCGACTCGTGGCACACCGCCGACTCCGGACGCTACGCCCGCATCTGGGCCACCCAGGCCCAGGAAATCAATGAGCGCACAAATGGCATTCGTTCCTCTCTCACCACTTGGGACTCGGCCGACTACGCAGGCGTCACGATCGGCGACCAGCCCATTCCCGTCTATGCCGGAGTCCAAGGCATCTCCTACTCCGACGACTACGTTTACATCAAGGCCACCGGCCTCGCCACCAACACGATGGGCCCTTGGTTCCTGAATGCCGCCCAAACGACCGCCTTTCCCTCCTTCCCTGGCAATGCCGCCATCCTCTACCGCTTCCCTCGCTCGACCAACTACCCGCAAAATCACGCCCCTGCCAGCCGGACTCCCTCGAACATCGGGTCCTGCGGACTCTTTGTTGATGGCGTCCCTCTTTTCAACACCACCGACACCTTCTCCTACGACACCTCGGCCGGCGGCGACCAGGAACCCACCAACACCAACCGGGGCGACGGCTACTGGAATCGCGATGCCTTCATCAACGAAGGGATCACCTTCGACGCCGGCAATGCCCACCAAGCGATGGAGTCCTTCCACTATCATGCTAGCCCCGCCGCCCTCCGCCACACCCTGGGTGACTCCGTCGACTACGACTCGACCGTCGTTTACCAAGGCGTTGGAAATGCCAGCCCTTACACCGAGAACTTTAACGGGCAGCACAGCCCCATCATCGCCTGGGCCAATGACGGCCTCCCCATGTATGGCCCCTATGGCTACAGCGATCCTACCGATGCCACGAGTGACGTCCGCCGCATGATCTCAGGATACCAAATGCGCGACGGCTCGAATGATTCTACCAACCTCGCCGCGACTGGCCGCACCTCCCTCCCCCAATGGGTTGTCACCGAGGGATCCCGCACGTCCACCGCAATTTCCTCAGGGTTCTACGGCCCCGCAGTTTCCACTACCTTCATCCTCGGTCACTACATGGAGGATTACGCTTACAAAGGTCACCTTGGCTCTACGCAAGGGGTCGATTTTGACCTCAACGAGCAAAATGTCCGCTTCGGCGTCACCCCTGAGTTCCCCGGCGGAACTTGGGCTTACTTCACTTCGGTGGAGGCAGACGGCACCCCCGCATACCCCTACAACCTCGCCTACAACTACTTTGGCGATGCCACCATCGCCTCCGGCGTCACTGAAATCGAAGAGACCGTAACCGAGGTCTTCGCCGGCGCTGCCGAAAAAGGAACCTCATTTGAAAACGCCACCTCACAAGGCGACACTGTCACCGTCGTTTGGAACGGCATCGAAGGAGGAGTTTACCAAATCTCCGAATCCACCGATCTCCAGAGCTGGACCGATGGCGCAGCCTTCACCTCCGACGACCAGTTCATCACGCGCACTGAAACTGGGATTGATCAGAAATTCTACACCCTCGAACGCACCGGCCTCGCCACCTACGACACCACCGCCTTCAGCACCGCTGCCGGTGGAGGAGGCCCAGGCGGAACAGGCGCTACACCCGGAACCGGAAGCGCCGCCGCAGGCTACGTCTTCAGCTTCGCCGACGGGCCACCGGAAGCCAACCTCATCTCCAACCTCAAAGTCGGAACTGCCACCGGCACCGTAGTCGCCTACGCCCTTGACGGCCCCACCGGAGGCACCATCACCGTCTCCTTCAACAACAGCACCATGGCCACCGGCACCGCCTACCGCGCCAGCTTCGCCACCAACCATCCCGTCACCGGTGCCACAACTGCAACCTCGACGAACACCTACACCAAGCCCTAAGCCATTTGAATCCTCTCTCAGCAATCCAATCAGCCTTCGGGGTGTGCTTTACGCACGCTCAGAGGACTGGCAATTTCCTGCTCAAAGGCATTTTCATTTTTCTAGTGATCGGCACCGTGAAAGGCGGAACCCTTCGAATCGGCATCAGTCACCAATTCGAAGGCAACCCTCTCTCCCTCAATTCGCTCAAATACGAGGGCAAGGAAACCCTCTCGATCTCCCGCCTTTCCTACCTCCTTAGTGAGCTTGCTCTCCAAAACCAAGACGGCACTTGGCAGGAACTCCCGAAACAATTTGCCTTTATCGACGCCGCATCACGCCGCAGCTCCTTCACTCTCAGCGACGTCCCCGCGGGCACCTACAAAGGCTTCCGCTTCTCCCTCGGCGTTCCTAAAAAATCCAACCACGGCGACCCCTCGCAATACCCCGGTGATCATCCCCTCAACCCCAATCTCAATAAACTCCATTGGGACTGGGCCGGCGGTTATATCTTCCTCGCTCTCGAAGGAAAATACCGCGACACCAAAAAAGAACTCCAAGGCTTCGTCTACCACCTCGCCAACGACAACAACCTCTCCTGCGTCCAACTCGCCGCCAACTTCCACGTCAAAAACACCACCGCCCTCGCCCTCAGCTTCGACCTCCAAAAACTCCTCACCCATCCCCGCGCCCTCTCCTTCGAAAAGGACGGGAACTCCACCCACTCTCATCCCGGCGACGCCATCGCCAGCGCTCTCGTCGCCAACCTCCAAAGTTCCTTCTCAGTACGAGGAGCCTCTTACCCCCCCACCGAAATCCCCCTCGCCGCCGTCACCCCCCTTTTCCTCCCCAAAAAACACACCCCCTTTCCTTTCAAAATGAGTCGGCGTTTTCCGATGCCCCTCCTCCCCCGTGACAACCCCCTCCTCGAAGAACGGGTCGCCCTTGGTGAAAAGCTCTTCCACGACAAAGCGCTCTCAAAGGACGACACCGTCTCATGCGCCACCTGTCACGACTCCACACGCGCCTTCACCGACGGCCTCCCGCTCTCAAAAGGCATCGAAGGCCGCCTTGGCGACCGTAACTCCATGCCCCTCTTTAACCTCGCCTGGAAATCCTCCTTCTTCTGGGATGGCCGCGCAAAATCTCTCCGCGACCAGGTCCTCCAACCCATCGCCGACCATCGTGAAATGGCCTCCAACCTCCCCACCGTCATCGCGCATCTCGAAAAAAACGAAAAAGCCGCCTTCAAAAAAGCCTTCGGCCCCGGCCCCGTCACCGCAGAAAAACTCGCCCTCGCGCTCGAGAACTTCCTCCTTACCCTCACCAGCTACGACTCCAAATTCGATCGCGCGATGTCGGGGAAAGGAAAGCTCTCCGCAACCGAGCAACGTGGCTTTGAACTCTTCTTTACCGAATACGAACCTCGCAGCCAGCAATACGGAGCCGATTGCTTCCACTGCCACGGCGGGGCTAACTTCTCCGACCACCAATCTCACAACAACGGCCTCGGCGGAACCTTTTCAACCCCAAGCCTCAGAAATCTCGTACTCACCGCCCCCTACATGCACGATGGCCGCTTCCAGACCCTCGACCAAGTCATCGACCACTACAGCGGCCCCATCGAGCGCTCAAAAGACCTCGATTCCAACCTCGCCAAACATCCCAAGCTCGGCCTCCAACTTAACAAAGTAGACCAAGCCGCCCTCGTCGCATTCTTGAAGACACTCACCGACCCAAAGTATACGCGCTGACCACGCGAGAACCGTAGCCGAATCGCTCCGCTTTTGGCGGTCCGCGGTTGCAATAGAGATTTACCATGTCACTCGGAACAAATTGAACGAGATGGATCGGCTGTGGGGCGGGTAAATTTTTGAGACACAGGTCTCCTAAACATTATACAATCGCGATGAACACACCGATCCAATGCCAAAAAAGCAGGCTCGCTTGAGCCTGCTTAAAGGTCTTTTGATGACTGGCGTCCTGACTAGGACATTGCCGACAAAAAGTCATCGTCCCTCTTTATGACGATCTCCTACTTTTCCCATACGGCCTGTAAAAAATCAGTCATCATTGGTCGTAGGTTCTCCTACAGTCGACTCTCAATAACTAGAGTCGCCCTCCGCCAGTGGCTCTGATGAAGTTGATTTGGGCATTCAACATGGCTTGACGGAGGGAGGCTTGGCTCCGTTTGGCATCGAGCCAGCGGCGTTCGGTATCAAGGTATTCGATTTGGGAAGTCAGACCGGCGTCGAATTGTTCACGAGCATGGTTGCGGGTCCGCTCGAGGGCTTTAGTTTCGCGACTGGCGGCGGCGACTTGGGCGCGGTGACTGGTGAAGTTGATGCGAGCAGTCCCGACTTCTTCCAAGATATCGAGGACTGTTTGTTGAAATTGAGCTGCAGAGATTTTGCTCTGTGACTTGCGGGTTTGCACGGCAGCCAAGCGAACCGGATCATAAATGGGAATGTCGAGAGATGGTCCTGCTTTCAGTGACCAAGTGCGGAAACGATCGGTGAGATTCTTCTGATTGCCAGTTGCCAGGGCGTTAAACTGGAACGAAGGAAGGAGATCGAGACGGGCGGATTTCTCGAGTTGAAAAGCGGAGCGAACCCGGGCTTCGGCGGCGAGAATGCCGGGATGGGAGGCTAGAAGTTCATTCAGGGGACGACTCGAGAAGCCCGCCGGTGACGGAAAATTTACTCGAGTGATGCCCTTTGGATTGGTCCCACCGCGAAGAGCGCGCAGCTGCACCAGCGTGAGATCACGGAGCCGTTTGAGATCGAGTTTTTCACGCAGAAGCCTTTCGTTTTCAGCTCGTTGTTTTTCCAGTATGGAATCCGAAATCAGTCCGGCTTGTGAGCGCTCGGTGAGAGAGTTGAGGGTGCCTTGGCTCGCTAAAAGTGAGTTAGCGAGATCGGAGAGTTCGGCATTGAAGCGATAGAGATTCATGCGCGTAGCAGCGATACGACTCGCCAGGAGGAGTCGGGCTGAGTGAAAGTCCCAGACGGAGGCCGCTTGATTTTCAAGAGCTGATTTCTTGGCGGCACGGAGTTTTCCACTAATATCAATTTCCCATGACAATTGACCGCCGCTTTCCCTTGGAGCGAGATCGTAGGGACCGAGATCGACTTGTTGCTTTCGTCCTTCACGATAACCGAAACCAAGGTTGAGCCGGGGCAGGGTCGAGGCACGGGCGCTCGCAACAGCGGCATCGGCTTGTTCGATTCTTAGGGCCACGGCACGGAGGCCGGGATTCGAGGCAAATGCCGCAGAGACGTCTTGGTTGAGAGCAGAATCATTCAGTTGCCGCCACCAAGGGATGCTGGCGCGCTTCTCCCCGGAAGCCACCTGAGGAGAATCATCCGTGGACGAATGACTGGTGGAGCAGGATGTAAAAAGAGCGAGAACAAGACCGGTGGCGACAACTGAGTAAACCTTCATCGTGGCGGTTAGGGTTGGACGTAAATACCGGTCGCGTTAACAAGCATATTTGACTCGTTGGAGTTCGCGGCAACTTTGCCAGTGACGGTGACGGCACTGAGTTCCTTCAAACCACCCAAGCCTTTGAGACCAGTCTTGAGAGGCTTGCCATCTCCATCAACGACTTGGACGGTGAGGATGGAAGCTTTGATGACGTCGTGATCATCGCAGCAGACGTCCCAAGGAGTTTCGCATTCATCGCCGGGGCGGAGATTGCAGGAGGTGATCTTCTTCGGATCGCCCATGATCATGACGGCGCGACCATCCATGAAGACGGAGTCACTCCCAATAACATTTCCAGTGAAGGTCACGGTGGCGCCGGGCTTCCCTGATTTTCGGAGGTCGGCGATATCGATGGGGTTGTCAGGGGCGGCGGTAAGAACGAGAGAAGCGAGGCTTCCCGAATCTCCTTGAGAAGGGTTCTCCGAGGTCTCTTTTTTATCCGAGCAGGATGCCAGAACGAGAGTGAGAGTGAGGGCGAGTAGTTTTGTTGGTTTCATATTTTTTTTGTTTTTTGGTTGATGGTTTTAGCTGGAGCGAAGGGCTTTCGGCAATGAAGGGAGAAGGCAGCGCATTGCTGGCGGAAGTGTCCCGATGGAACCGAGAAGAATCCCGGTGACGAGACCGGAGACAATCACGGTGGGAGTCAGCGTCAGCGTGAAGGTCCCGATGGAAAACGGTACGGTGCGGCCATCCAGTAAAAAGTAGGCCAGAATGAAGGCCAGGAGAGTTCCGGTGAGGGTGGCGAGGAGACTTTCCTGAATGAGAGACACAAAGAGCGCGGTGCGAGTATAGCCAATCGATTGGAGCGTGGCCATTTCCTTGATGCGGGCCGCGAAGGCGGCGTAGAGCGTGTTCAACCCTCCGAAGATTGCTCCGGCTGACACGAGAGCGGCGGTGACCCATGTCATGACCTGGATCGGCTTGTAGAAAATGCTGAGCTTCTCGTAGTACTGGTCTTCACGGATTGCCGAGAGTTCGAGGTCATTTCGCTGAAAGGTGAAGAGCTCCACCTCGTCCATATCGACGCGATCAAGCCGGAGGGTGATCGAAGAAAGCGAGTCGCGCTGGGTGAGCGACGCAAGGTCATTTCGATCAAACCAGATTTCAGATTCCAGCACAGTCCCCGGAGCAGAAAAACGGCCGGAAATTCGAACCGCGGTTTCACCAAAGTAGAGATTCTTTCCGACCACCAGTTCTTCCTCATCAACGCCAAGCATCCGGTGAGCGAGGTGGCCAACCATCGCTTCACCCGGACCAGGGAAGGAGCCTTCCAACAAGCTCACCGTGGTGTGGACCAGAAGTGCTTGCTCCAGAACGCCACGCAGGAGGGCCGGTTCCTCGATCCCCGATTCCGTTTTGAGGGGAGCTTGATAGGTAATTTCTCCGGAAATTGCCGCGACCCCAAGCTTGGATTGAATCCCGCTGATCGAGGTCGCGGCAGCGGATTCGGCCGCGATCCCGACTTCAGATCGCTCGATCGATTCTTCCGAACCTTTCCCTAACAGAATGACATTTTTTGCGGATCCGGAGGCGGAAAGGACAGAGTCCATTCCCTGATTAAGAGCAACCGCAGCAATGAGCAAAAGGACGACAAGGGCGGAGCCTCCGACAGTTTGCGCCAGACGCGAGGGATCACGGAAGAGGTTCCGAAGAGCGTATGTAAACGGGAGCATCACTATGAATTGAGAGATTGAACAAGAGGGCGGGAGGTTGCTTTCCAGGCGGGATAAAGCGAGGCGAGTAAACCGAGTGCGACCGCGACACCGAGGCCTGTCAGGGTGACGGTGGCAGAAGGCGTCAGAGCAAGAGTCAGACCTTCATTGCCAAGTGTGAACGACTTGAGATGGAAGAAGACCATCGCTCCGAACACGCCAATGAGCCCTCCAACGAGACCGAGTAAAACGCCCTCGATCACGACCATCAAACCGATCGCAAAACGGGAAAACCCCAGGGTTTGGAAGATGGCGGTCTCTTTGACACGTCCACGAACGATGAGGAGAACGGCATTTGCGACGAGACCGAGCACCGCAAAAACGGCGCCAAGGCCGAGCCATCGGGTGAAGCCGATAAGCTCGATCATCTGCTTAGCCGTCTCGGCAAAGAAGGCTTTTTCCGGGCGGGTATTGGTCGGTTGCTGGTCGGCCTGGAAAGTCTGGTCGATTTGATCGGCGACCGTTTGAAGCTGGTCGGCACTTTCAACTTTGACGTTGAACTGAGTGACAATGCCGAGTCCGATTCGTGAGGCTTGTTGTAGAAAGGGAAGATGGACGTAGGCGACATTTTCATCCTGGGGCGAGTCAGAGGAAATGATCCCTGCGACGGTCACATTTACGCCGACCGCTTCAAATTTGTCGCCGGGTGACAGGCCTCTTCGTCCCGCGAGATGCTGGCCGACAAGAGCTCCGTCGGTCCGGTTGACGAAGTCATCGTAGGAGCCCTCGATCACGTTGATCCCGGGGTTATAATTTTTCAGAGCCTCGGGTGGCACTCCGCGAAAGGTGATCACGTCAAGCGAGGCTCCACAGTTGTTCACCGCGATCTGAATCGGGATGACTTGGCGCACGCCGGGAATGCGCTCGATGGTCGAGAGATAATGCTCGGGTAAGCGCGAGGTCGACGGGCAAAATCTGTTCTCCCGGTAAACGACGAGGGTGGTGTCTGCGGCGCTCGATTCTGTTGCGACCGAGAGCGAATGCTGCATGGTCTGAACCGAAGCGTAGAGAAACATTCCGGCAGCCACCCCAAGAATGGTGAGGAGTGATCTCAAGCGATTACGGGTGAGATTTTTGAGGGCAAGGATGGCGAGTTTCATCATGATTTTCTACGCGGGGGTAAGGAGGTGGCCTTCTTCGACGAAGCGGCCTTTTTCAAGTTGCAGCGCGCGATGCGCGGCGGCGGACGCCTTTGGATCGTGCGTGACCATGACGATGGTCTTGCCATGATCGGTCGCGAGACTGTTGAGGAGGTTGAGAATCGAATCGGCGGATTCCCGGTCAAGGTCTCCGGTCGGTTCATCGGCGACGAGAAGGTCGGGGTCATGAACGATGGCACGGGCGATGGCGACGCGCTGTTCTTGTCCGCCTGAAAGTTCGGAGGGGCGATGGTCGGCACGGTCGCCCAATCCGACAAGATCGAGAGCGGCGAGGATTGTTTTCTTCCGCTCGGCCTTGTTCTGGTTTCCCAACAAGAGAGGGAGCTCGACGTTTTCGTAGGCGGAGAGGATCGGCACGAGGTGGTAAAGCTGGAAGATGTATCCGACGTGAACGGCTCGCCACTTTGTGAGCTGGGCGCGGGACAGTTTGGAAATGTCATTGCCATCAATGAGAATCTCACCCGAGGTGGGAGAATCGATTCCGGCGATGAGATTGAGCAAGGTCGTTTTCCCCGACCCTGATGGCCCCATGAGGGAAAGGAACTCGCCGCGAGCCACCTCGAGAGAGAGGTTTTCGAGAGGTGTGATGGTCGTCTTGCCTTTTGTGAAGACTTTGGTGACGGACTTGATAGAGATGAGAGGATTCATGGGAAATTAATGATTGGGGTTGGTGATTTCGACACGGCTGCCCTCCTCGAGCTTGGCGTGTGGCGGGAGGATGACGGACTCGCCCGAGCGGAGTCCTTCGAGGACGAGGCGATGGCCGTCCTTTGTATCGTTGCCGAGCTTGATGCTCCGCTTTTCTGCGAGGAACCCGGGAGTCACGATCCAGACTTGAGTTTCGCTGACGAGAGCTTTTTCGGAAACGTAAAGCGCCAGTCGGCCTGACGATGCCGTCGGCTTTTCGCCTGATGATTGAGCATTTCCGGAAGAGAAGAATTTTGCACGGACGAGCATATCGGGACGCAGACGTTCGTCGGGCTCCTTAATCTCGATCTTAGCTTGCAGGGTGTTTCGCTGAAGGTCGGCCTGGCCACTGATTCGGGTGACGGTGCCGGTGAATGTTTTGTTGGGGAGGAGATCGGAAACCAGCTCGACGGCCTGACCCGCGGAAAGTGCGGCGGCCTCGTTAAGAGGAACATCGATACGGGCTTGGAGATGCTTTGGATCGTAAAGTTCAACAATCACGGCCGAGGTCGGCGAGTCCATATCGAGCATCCTCTTCATCCCCGGGGCGGCATGAAGCTGAAGCACGATCCCGTCCATTGAGGAGGTAATCTTGGTGCGATCCAAAGCGAGCTTTGCGCGCTCGCGAGCGGTTGCCAGTTCATCGAGATTGGCGGTCATCGCCTCCTCTTCGGCCTCGAGTTGAGTGAAGAGGGCCTCAAGCCGTGGGATCTCGGTCTTGGCTTCGGCAAGCATTGCGATCTGTCGCTCGGTTGCGAGACGAGCTTGGACGACTTGTTGTTGCGAAACCGTTCCTTTGCTCAATTTCGAGAGGCGCGATGAGGTATCACGGGCTTCATCAAGCCGAGTTTCGAAGGCTTCAATTTTACGCTGAGCAGCGGAAATTTCCGCACGCACAACCTCGAATCCGGTGCAGTGAGCGACGATTTTTTTTTCAAGACTTGTGTATTTTTGCTGCGCGGACTGAAAATCGAGACGAGCCTCGTCATCGACCAGCGTTGCGACAAGATCCCCTTTTTTGATGGATTGTCCTTCCAGTGCGTGGACTTCATCGACGACTCCGTTAATCAGAGTAGGGACGAAGACGGTGTATGGATCAGGCTCGACCCATCCTGAAGCCTGAAAGAGGAGAGATCCTTTTCCTGAAGGCTTGGTGTCGTTCACAAGAGAGTTTCCCCCTCCTCTTAACGAGAGGGATTCACCAGCGCGGATTGTAATGACCGGAGCGGTTTTTACGGAGGTGGCCGGAAGGAGGCGTCCCCCGAAAAGGAGGCCGAGGATGATGAGAAATCCGAGCAAGAGTCCTACTGGTAACAACCAGGCAAAGGATCGTTTTCGCTTTGAATAGGGTGTTCCCGCAGAGGAAGAATCGGAAGATTTTTTAATAAGGTCGTCTAAAGACATGAGTGTGAGATCTGTTGGGTCTGGGAGGAAAAACAAAGGTTCTAAAAGACCTCTGCGGTATATGCGGATCACCAATGGGATGACGGGATCAACGCATGAAAAAAACGGGCGCAATTAAGGTGCGCACGCTATCAGATCAACGAATCAAATAAGAAACACGGAGTGCCTGACGAAAAGAGGCACGGAAGAGACTGCTAAGAATGGCGGCGGGCTACCACGAGTTCCATGAACGGAACTTCTACGAGCTGGGACCAAAAAACCGGTAGCGTTGGACGGAGAAACGAAGCCTAAACTTGCGAAAGAGGACTTGCTAATAAGCTGCTTACCTTCGGCACTTGTGTAGTCGTCAAGCTTTAGCGAAAGATCTACGGAGCAGTCGTTGCACAAAGATATCTCAGCTGCCACCTCTTCATTCTGCGAACATCCCGAACACCCGCAAGAGTCGGCAGAGGCTCTTGGGCAGTTCCCGACCGAAACGAGCTCAGAACACCCGCAATCACCAACAAAAACAGTGTGTAAACACAAACAATAGCGCAGCCCTGCTTGGGAAGTGGCAGAGGCCACCGCCATCAAGCAAATGAGAAACAAGGCTGTTAATTTACGATACATTTACATGGAATAGGACGCTCCTAAATGTGGAATTATTCCAAGGAGATGCAAGTAATTTCCAAATACGGCTCAATACGCGAAGTGGACACGATGGGAAGGTGGAGCAATCCGGGAATTTATAGCTGGCGTCGAAGGGCAGGCCGTTTTCCCAGCGGCGTTTTGATTTGATAGCGCGGTATTATTCGCGCCAGCCACCGATGACGTTGTAGTTTTCGGGAGCGAAGCCGGGTGGGTCGATCTTGATGTGGCAGGCCATGCAGGATTTGGTGTTGCAATGTTTGTCGAGCTGCTGGCGGATGGTGACTGCCATTCCTGCCAGGCATGATTCGAAGACTCTGGGCTGTCTCCTCTATTTCACAATGATCATACACCAGTTCGAGCCGTAGTGAGTTGGCGCAGGTCTAGCCCTTTTCGAGAACCCTCGTCACCAACTTTCTCACTCATCCCCTAGAATCTCCCGGCCCCAAAGACAAATTTTCAGCAGTTTCACACCACTCGAAATAAATCACACTTTAACTCCCTCCTCAAATCGACTGGAATCGTAAATTACCCTTTGCGCGAGGTTGCAGAGAGCTCCACTACTAAATTTCCTACGTGGTATGAGAGCTGATCACCCGAGTGAAAATTTCGTTTTCTACCTCTCTCCCTAATGGAAAATGGGCTTACTTGGGGGGGCAAGTAATCAGGAGTGTCGGTGATATGCCCCTTGAAGACATTCGTGTCCGCTGCAGAGGAAAGGCGGCGCGGCCGGGACCGTCTTTGGACATGAGCATTATTTTTCGCTATGGAAAATAAAAAGGCCCCTCAGATCGGACGAGAATGTCCAAACTCCTCATTCGCACCCTCGATCTACGCGAGAGCCTCTGAGCACCCATGTGATTAAATTTTAGAAAAATGTGGTATCTAGTCTGTTCATCGGCTATGCGCCTAGGTCGGCTTGTGCCATCGGCGGTCTTTCAGACCCTCGTCTCACAGCGCGAGCCACTCTAAGACAATGAAAATGTATGTAGGCAACATGTCGTTCAACACGACTAAGCAAGATCTTGAATCCTTCTTCTCCCAGTACGGACAAGTTACGGACACTCACCTTCCAGAGGACCGCGAAACCGGTCGTCCACGTGGCTTCGCCT
Source organism: Akkermansiaceae bacterium (assembly GCA_047629805.1). Lineage (GTDB taxonomy): Bacteria > Verrucomicrobiota > Verrucomicrobiia > Verrucomicrobiales > Akkermansiaceae > SW10. Next base: position 12,816 of record JBLHUR010000056.1, read on the forward strand.
TCGTGACAATGGACTCCAAGGAAAACATGGAAGCCGCCATCAAAGGCGCTGACGGCACCGATCTTGATGGTCGCACCCTCAAGGTCAACGAAGCTAAGCCCCGCGAAGAGCGTGGCGGCGGCGGCGGTGGACGTTACTAATCCTTCTAACAGGATTTCCCCTCAGGCAAAGCACCTCACCGTGCTCTGCCTTTTTTTATGCCCTGGATCGGAACCTTCTCATTCACAAACTGATGACAGCCCTGCTCCAAATAATTCACCGCAACTCATCACGAAACTCTCGTCGGAAAGTTTTCTGTCCCCGGCTGCAGGCAATGCAATGAGCAAATGATCATCGCAGACCCAGTCATCCGCCTTGGCAAGGCGACCCTTATGTTGGAATTTCATGACCAGTGAGATGAAGGGTGGAAACGTAGATCAGGTCGTCCTCATCGCCGTCCCCCAAATTATAAATCTCCTTCGCCACCTTCCACCCCGTCTTCTTGAGCAGATTCTTCAAAGCAACATCCGTGAAAAATCGCATCCGCTGCTCCGTCTCCTCCTTTTTCACCACCTCACCCGCAGCATCCTTCATCGTATAACGATGCTTCCGCACCAGACTCCCGCTGTGCTCCTTAATTTTATGCCGTGTTTGCAATTCCCCCATCTCACCACTCGGCAGCGAAATCCCGCGATCAAAATACCACTCATTCGCCGGCAAATCTCCCGACAGCTCCGCCCAGGGAAAAAAGAGCGTTAAATAAAGGTGATCCGTCTGCTCCCGTAGTCGCCGCAACTGCCGTTGCGGATCCTCAAAAAGCTGAAAAGTAAAAGCCGGAATCACGATCGAGGAATACTTCCCGTCACTCTGGTGGTCCTGCCACGAACCCTCAACCACTTTTGTCGAAGGATAATTCTCCCGCGAAAGCGCCACCATCTCCGACGAAATTTCCAAGCCCTCCAACTCATGCCCCGCCTCCACCAATGGCCCTAAAAGCCTCCCGGAACCAGACCCCACATAGAGCGACACCCCATCCTTCTCCTGTAAAAAATCATCGATCAAAAGCACCTCACTCGGTGCCTCCTCTGCTTCCCAAAAAAGATCGTGCCAAAGCGCCTCAAGACCATGATAACCGGATTTCATGTCCGAGAGATGTCAGAACACGCCTCCCGCCGCAACTGGTTCTTACTCTGGCATCGTCTTCCCTAGTTCTTCTTCCACATCAGTCGACAGACCCAAGCCGCACCTAGCGCCAGCATCAGGTAAGCCAACATTTCGAAGGGCCACTCGTCCGGATGGGTGTGGCCTTCCGGACCGGGATGGGCGGAAGAAATCGAAGTGAGGAGGACGGACAGAGCCATCAGAAGGGAGAAAATTCGTGAGCTTGAAGTGTTCATCATGTTTGTGGGATTCGTTGTTCTCTTTGCAAGATTGGGAAAAGGGGCGCGGCGGTTCGACGAATCTCCGCGAAGGCATTTTTCATAAGCAGACTACGTGCCGCAAGAAGGCGGAGGACGATGACGCCGGGGCCTTGCCGGGTGAGACCACATCGAAGGCCCTCTTCGTTCAGCTTTTTCTCCAGATCAGTCAGCGCTTTGAAGCCATCTTCAACCCGATGACTCACAAACCAAACGGCACCATAAAAGGTAACATCCCAACCCGGATAGACCAAAGGCCAGCCGCCCTGATCAGGCTTCAAGACCATCCGCTCCTTGGTTCTCAATTCTCCCCCGTAGCGAATTTCAAATGAGGTCCCGTAGTGCTGGTAACGATACTTCTCACCGTGTCTTACCCGACCGGGCGAGAGACAATCAAAAAAGACCAATTCCCCGGTCTCATCAACTTCAATCCGGGTGTCTTGCTCAACCGAGGCACCCTGTTGGGGCACCACCCAATTTGGGTGGTATTCCAGGGCCGCCCCCTTTCCCACCACGAAATTTTGCTGAATCCGGGCCGGGCGATCCGCCATCGCGTAGAATCTCGAAGCACTCGGCGAGGTCAGCTCCACCTGGGCCTCATCGGCCAGCGTCACCGTAAGTTCCATCTCGTCCCCCGCAAAAAGTCCCGCCGTAGGATTCACGATCTGCGCCGCAAGTGCCTGACCGTCCCAGTAGGGCTTCCCGACATGGAACAAGCCCCCCGCCCGACGACGCGACAGCATTGTCTGGCCCTCACCATCCACCGAGAATTCCAGGAAGGCCTGGCTCTGTAAGCTACCCAACATCAGTAAAAAGGACGACGCGATCAAACCAGGAAATAAGCTTATCAACGGCACGACCGGACTTGAGATCAGTCATCAAAAAGGGTCTCTCTCCCCGCTTCGAAAGACAATCGGCATGCATCCGCTCCAGATCAACTTCCACGTAGGGAGCCAGCTCTGCCTTATTCACCACCAGAAGATCCGATCCTACAATCGCAGGACCACCTTTGCGCGGAATGTCTCCTCCTTCGGTGACATCAATCACGTAGATGAAGACATCCGCAAGCTCCGGAGAAAAGGTCGCAGTGAGATTATCACCACCGCTCTCGATGAGAATAAACTCGAGCCCCTCGAAGCGCTTTTCCAATTCATCGACCGCCTCAAGATTCATGGAAATATCATCCCGGATCGCAGTGTGAGGACAGCCCCCGGTCTCGACTCCGAGAATACGCTCCTCAGGCAACGCCGAGGCCTCGATCAACATCCGCGCATCTTCCTTGGTGTATATATCGTTGGTAATCACCGCCATATTTCGGAGTGACCCGTAGTGACGACAGAGAGTCAGGCAGAGGGTTGATTTCCCCGACCCGACCGGCCCGCCGATCCCCACTCTGATTGCTTTTTTCTCACTCATGTTTCTAGGAAATAAAGAGTCGGGCATCTGCCCTCTCGTGCCGACTGGCCGCGATGTCCCACACGGGATTGAAAGCCCCAAGTTCGGCATCTGTCGTACTTTGCGCGATTTCGAATTGATCGGACATGACCTGCAAGGAATCCCGTAAAACCAACTGGGCCGCGGCCGGGCCAATCGGCAAAAGCTTCAGCGCGCTCTGCACCAATGTCGAGAAGGTTTGATAAACCAAGGTCCAATATGCTGATTTCTCGGACAAACCCCGCTCGGCAAAAATAACCCCACTCACAATGGATGCCTGATAGTAGACAAAGCTCTCTCCTTCCAACTCCCGCCAGGTCTTTTGATAAAGTAGCCAGGTCTGACGTCCAATCCGGCTTGCGGCATCGCGAAGCTGAGCGGTCGGCCTCATTGCCCAAGCGACTTCGTCCCAGTGACGGATTGCCGCAGAGTCTAGATCCAGCGCCGCCTGATACCCGCGCAGCATCAAAGGGACATCCACCATGATCAGACCATGCCTCACATCCCGCCCTAAAAAGAGGCGGAGATCATCGACCGTCTTCACACAGCCGGACTGGCACATCCCCTCCAAACCAAAGGAATGCGCGTAACTCCCCACCGGCAGCGTGCTGTCGGCAAACTGAAGCATCATTCCCAAATTCTCGTCGTCCATCGCAGCTAGTGTCGGTGATCCTCCGAGTGAGGGCGGCAGTTTAAAACATCCTGGCGCAGGGTGTGGGCGATTCCAATTCTCGCCAAAGAATCAACCAGGGTTGGAAAATTTTCGACTAGGATTTCATCCTTCCGAACTTCAATCGGGATGTGGCGATTCCCAAGATACCAGCCAATCTTGGCAGCAAGATCGGGCAAAACAGGCATCGCAATTGCCACCACTTCTTCAGGCCTTTGCTCAATACGAAAGCAACCTCGCTCCCCCAACAACACATCGCCATTTCGAGCCGGAGAATCCAGATTCACTGCGATTTCCTCACCGTTTTCCGCAACTCCCCGCCAGCGGCGTTTCCACAGATCAATCCGTGCAATCTTAACCACCACCGCCTCTTCGGTTGCTTCACCGACACGATTAAGAAGAAGAGCCATTAGAAAAGAAAATATCGTTGGGCCAGCGGCACTTCACTCAAGGGTTCACAAGTCAGTTCTTCGCCATCCGACGTGACGCGGTAGCTCTCCGGATCGATCTCGATGTCCGGGCAATTCGCATTGAACAGCATGTCGTGTTTACTGACGGTACGGGTCTCCTTCACCGCAACCAATCGCTTGGACACCTGCAACTTTTCGGCCAAGCCCTCCTCCAGTGAAACCGCACTCACAAAGGTCACACAAGTCCGCGACCGGGCTTTGCCATACGCCGCAAACTGGGGGCGGTAGTAGGTCGGCTGCGGGGTTGGAATCGAGGCGTTGGGATCACCCATGTTGGCACAGGAGATCATCCCGCCTTTCAAAATCAACTCAGGCTTCACCCCAAAAAACATCGGCTTCCAAAGAACCATATCGGCCAGCTTGCCCACCATCAATGATCCCACCTCAGTCGCCATACCGTGAACGCGGGCCGGATTGATGGTGTATTTCGCGACATAGCGGAGGGCGCGGAAATTGTCGGCCGCCGGGTGATCACCTGACTCGTCAGCAAGAGGGCCGAACTGGATTTTCATCTTATGCGCGGTTTGCCAGGTTCGCGATATCACCTCCCCCACCCGACCCATCGCCTGGCTGTCCGAAGAGATGATGGAGATGGCTCCCCGGTCATGCAGCATGTCCTCCGCCGCGATTGTTTGCGGGCGGATTCGTGAATCCGCGAAGGCCACATCCTCAGGGATTTTTGAATCGAGGTGATGGCAGACCATGAGCATATCCAAATGCTCGTCGAGCGTGTTCACCGTGAAGGGGCGGGTCGGATTGGTCGAAGAAGGGAGCACGTTGGGATGCGAGCAAACCTTCATGATATCGGGAGCGTGCCCGCCCCCCGCACCCTCGGAGTGATAAGTGTGAATGGTGCGGCCATCAATCGCCGCCAGGGTATCCTCCAAAAAGCCAGACTCGTTCAAGGTGTCGGTGTGAATGGCAACCTGCACATCCATCTCATCGGCAACGGACAGGCAGGTATCGATCGCCGCCGGAGTCGTGCCCCAGTCCTCGTGAAGTTTCAGCCCGATCGCACCTGCGCGCACCTGCTCGCGGAGAGGCTCCGCCTGAGCGCAGTTCCCTTTTCCAAGGAAACCCAAGTTTACGGGATATTCATCGGCCGCTTCGAGCATTCGGTGAATGTTCCAGGCTCCCGGAGTGCAGGTCGTGGCATTCGTCCCGGTTGCCGGGCCCGTGCCACCACCCAGCATCGTGGTGACACCGCTGGCAACTGCTTCATCAATCTGCTGCGGGCAAATAAAGTGAATGTGAGCATCAATTCCACCCGCTGTTAAAATGGCCCCTTCTCCGGCGATCACCTCGGTCCCGGCCCCAATCACCATGGAATCGAGCTTCCCGGAAAGGGGATCGGGGATCACCGAGCCAATTCCATTCTGAATTCCCGGATTCCCGGCATGGCCAATTCCCACGATTCGCCCATCCCGCACTCCCAGGTCAGCTTTGATCACTCCCAACTCGGCATCAAGAATCGTGGCATTGGTAATGACAAGATCGAGACAGTCGGCATCCAGCGCCGAGGACGACTGGCCCATCCCATCGCGGATGACCTTGCCACCCCCAAACTTGACCTCATTACCATAGCCTCCGCCCTCGGCAATGTAGTCCCGCTCCACCTCGATGATGATTTCGGTATCTCCCAGCCTGACCTGATCACCTACGGTGGGCCCGTAGTGTTCGGCATACTTTTCACGTGATATTTCCAGGGCCATAAATTCAGAGTGCTCCGTTGATGCGTCCATTCAATCCCCACACCACCCGCTCTCCCGCGAGGGCCACCAGCTCGACTTCTTTTTCATCGCCCGGCTCAAAACGCACGGCCGTTCCCGAGGCGATATTGAGGCGAAATCCGCGGGCTGCTTCGCGGTCAAAATCGAGCGCGGAGTTCACCTCGTAGAAGTGAAAATGGCTCCCGATTTGCACCGGCCTGTCCCCTGTATTGGCGACAATCAAAGTGACCGTTTCGAGACCCTCGTTGGCAAGGATCGGCGGGGCATTTTTGGGGATAATTTCTCCGGGGGTCATCTTCTATTGGATCGGATTGTGAACCGTAACGAGCTTGGTGCCGTCCGGGAAAGTTGCTTCAGCCTGCACGTCATGGATCATTCCCGCGACCCCATCCATGACGTCATTCCGGGTGAGAATACGCGTGCCCTCATCCATCAGGTCGGCCACTGATTTACCATCCCGGGCACCTTCAAATATTTCATAAGTGATGATCGCGATTGCTTCGGGGTAGTTCAGTTTCAAGCCACGGGCTTGTCGGCGGCGGGCCAGATCAGCCGCAACCACTACCATCAATTTATCTCTTTCTCTCGGAGTCAGGTGCATCAGTCTTAAACAGTAAGGTGGCGGGAGATGAGATCTTCAGAAAGCTCTCCAATCGATCCGCCGGTGAGCATGGCACCCCGGTCCATAATGTAGAAACGGTCCGAGACTACTTTGGCAAACTCAAGATACTGCTCCACAAGAAGAATACTCATGTCGTAGGTTTTCTTGAGGTAAAGAATCGCATCCTCAATCTGGTCGATGATGGAGGGCTGGATCCCCTCGGTCGGCTCATCGAGAACGAGAACCTTGGGCCGCGTTAGAAGGGCACGCCCAATTGCGAGCTGCTGCTGCTGCCCACCACTCAGGACGCCACCTTTGCGATGGAGCATTTCCTTCAAGACCGGGAAAAGGGTATAGACTTCCTCCAATCGATCAGCCGATTCCTTGCCATAGATTGACAGGCTCACTTTTAAATTTTCCCACACCGTGAGCATCGGGAAGATGTCGCGACCCTGCGGAACAAAGCCGACTCCCTTGCGTGCGCGGCTCTCTGGCTTGGTGCGACCCAGTTCTTCGCCATCCAGAATGACCTTTCCCGCAGTGGCCGGCACCAGCCCCATAATGGTGCGGAGAGTCGTCGTCTTCCCCACTCCATTTCGCCCCAGCAGAGCAACCACGGAATTGGGCGGCACTTCGAGATTCACCCCGCGAAGAATGATCGACTGATCGTAGGCAGCCTCAACGTTTTGTAATTCCAATAAGTTACCCATGAGCTTGTCTTCCCAAATAAACCTCTTTGACTTTGGGGTCATTCGAAACGTGATCGAAGCTCCCCTCTTTTAAAACATGCCCTTGATGCAGCACCGTGACCCGGCGTGCGATCTGCCGCACAAACTCCATATCATGCTCCACCACCACGACACTGTGCTTTCCTTCCAAACTCAGGAGAAGCTCTCCCGTCCGCTCGGTCTCCTCATCACTCATGCCCGCGGCAGGTTCATCAACGAGAAGAATTCGCGGCTTTTGAGCCAGCAGCATGCCGATCTCAAGCCATTGCTTCTGTCCGTGAGATAAGAATCCCGCCAGTTCATCGCGCCGATCCTGAAGGCGGATCGTCTCCAACACGCTCTCGATCTCTTCACGGTCTGCCTTGGTCATACTGTAAAACAAGCCCTTAAAAACTCCTCGCGGACGATTGAGAGAAAGGAGCAAATTATCGAAAACGGTATGCTGATGGTAGACACTGGGAGTTTGAAACTTCCGTGCAATCCCGAGACGGTTGACTTTATATTCCGGCAACTTGGTGAGATCAACGTCATGCCCGTCCGCCTGGTGATATTTCACAGTGCCGAGATCCGGGCGAGTCCGTCCGGTGATGATGTCCATGAAGGTGCTCTTTCCCGCCCCGTTCGGCCCAATCACGGTGCGGAGTTCGCCCTCACCGAGGTAGAAGTTCAAATCATTGATGGCTTTGAAGCCATCGAAGGACCGGTGGACGCCCTCCGCTGAGAGAACGAGATCGGTATCGCGATAGAGTGGGTTCATGCTTTCACCTCCTTGTTTAGGTATTTCCCCCAGAGCTTCTTGGCCAGGCCAACGATGCCATCGGGCATAAAGAGGACGACTCCGACAAAGAGGCCTCCCAGAATAATCAGCCAGTAATCAGGAAAAGCACTGGTGGTATAACTCTTCAACGCGCTGACCAAGATCGCTCCAATGATGGGGCCGATTTTGGTTCCACGACCTCCCACCGCGACCCAGACCACGATATCAAGGCCGATTTTTGGCTCCATCAGACTCGGGTTCAGGATTCCAGCCTGGGGGACATAAAGCGCGCCTGCCAAGCCGGCGATGATCGCAGAGACCACGAAGATGAAGAGCTTAAAATGAGTGGTGGAGTATCCCGAGAAACGAACCCGGTTTTCCGAATCACGGATGGCCTGCTGGACCTTGCCAAACTTGGTGGTGAGGAGCCAGGCGATGAGCCAGTAGACGAGTAGAAGAAGAACTCCCGAGGCCGCAAACAACCAACGTGTGGCGTCCACGCTTCGGAGGTCTCCGCCGAAGAGAGACTTAAAATTGGTAAAGCCGTTGTTCCCGCCAAAGCCGGTTTCATTTCGGAAGAAAAGAATAGCAGCGGCATAGGTCAGGGCCTGCGTCAAAATGGAAAAGTAGACCCCCTTGATCCGTGACCGGAAGGCCAGGAAACCGAAGACAAAAGCAACCAATCCAGGAACCACCATCACTGCCAAAATCGAAACGAAGGGATTATAGAAGGGATACCAGTATGAAGGCAGTTTAAGGTAGCCCATAAACTGCATGAACTCCGGCACCTTGCCATAGTCGACCGTCATCAACATGAGGTGCATCCCGAAGGCATAGCCTCCGAGCGCAAAGAAGAGACACTGCCCGAGACAGAGTAATCCGGTGTATCCCCACAACATGTTGAGGCTCATCGCGAGGACAGCGTAGCAAAGATACTTCCCCCAATTTCCCAGGGTATAGACCGGGACATGAATCGCAGAGTCCTCGCTGACGAGGGTATTCGACATGAGCATCAGGACGATCACGGCGGCGATGGACGCAAAGGCGACCTTCTCCGACCGGTCTTCGAATGGTTTGAGTGCAGCAATCATTTAATCATCAAGGCTTCGAGTTCTAGCAGGAAAGAGACCACCGGGGCGCAACTGGAGGAAAAGGATGATCCCGAGGAGCACTGTGGTCTTGCCCATCACCGGTCCGAGGAGGGGCTGCAAGCCCTGGTCCACGATTCCAATTCCCAGCGAAGAAAGAGCGGCCCCCAGAAGATTTCCAACTCCACCTACGACTACGACCATAAAGCTATCCACGATGTAGGTCTGCCCCATCGAAGGTCCGACATTTCCAATTTGTGAAAGAAAGGCACCCGCCAAACCTGCCAAGCCGGACCCGTAAGCGAAGGTCATCATGTTCACCCGGGATGACTTGATTCCGAGGCTCGAAGCCATGCGACGGTTCTGCATGGTGGCTCGAATGTGTAACCCCCAACTTGTTTTATTGAGGAGAAACCAGGTTGCAAAAATGACAAAGATCGCAAAGCCAATCAGAAGGAGCCGATTATAGGACATCGAAACCCGATGGAATTCATAGCTTCCAAAGAGCCACTGCGGTGAAGACACCGCGACATTGGCTGCCCCAAATTTCAGGCGAATGAGCTGCTGAATGATCATGGAGATTCCCCATGTTGCCAGAAGTGATTCCAGGGGACGGTTGTAGAGAAACTGAATTACCCCCCTCTCAAGGAGAACTCCAAAGAAGGCCGCCACAAAAAATGAAACCGGTAAAGCGAAGGCAAAATACCACTCATACCCCGTCGATCCGATGCCGAAGGAACTTTCAAAGAGGCCCTGCACAACATAGGCGGTGTAGCCCCCAATCGCGATAAACTCACCATGGGCCATATTGATCACTCCCATCAAACCAAAGGTGATCGCGAGGCCATAGGAGACGAGAAGCAGGACCGATCCTGTGCTCAGCCCACGCACCAGCGCTCCAAAAAACTCGACCCTCTTTTGAACTTTATCGATCTTCTCAAGTGCCGCTTCGCAGGCCTTCACCAGCTCAGACGACCCTTCCGCTCCAGCCTCTACCGTCTCAACCCGAAGCTTCTCAATAAAGTCCCGCGCCGGGAACGACGCAGTGGCACCCAGCTCTTGGACAGAACTTAGTTTCTGGGCCTCATCGCCATTCTTGAGGAGTGAAATATTGAGTGCGACGTTGAATGCTTCCTTCACCTCGGGATCACTTTGCCGACCCACACGCGCTTCCAACACTTCAACATAGTCTGTCTTTTGGCTCAGCCCCAGTTTCATCGCCGCATCGATCCTCTCATCCGGATCATCGGAACTAAGGTCGAGAAAATCGACCACGAGACGCAACTTCTTACGAAGACTGCGGGAAGCACGGTTGATCGTTCCTCCCCCGCTGACAATCTCCCCGGTCTCGACCACTTCATAATCCCCCTCACCTCTTTTCAAGAGTGCCAGCGGCACCCCGTCTTTCTCCACCACTGAAATCTCTCCAATCCGCCATCCCTCAATGACTTCCTTGATGATCTCATCGCCATGGTCATAGAGGGACTCGACCACTGCGACTCGCTCATCAGTAGGCGCGAGAATTAGCCGGGAAAGCAACTTACGTGCTTCCTTCTCATCACCCTGGGCCGAGCCCGATACCATCAATACCAAGAGCAACTTGAGTAAAAAGTATCGACAGTTTTTATTCAGCTTCATGGATGCGATGAAGAATGCAGGAGCAATGCCAAGTTTCATTTTTTTCACACCGCAGCTTGACTTACTCGAATTTTGAAAACGAAAAATCCCCGCTTCGGGACCGGTGGCCGAAGCGGGGAGGAGTCACGAAAAATCCCACTAAAAGAATTTACCGATCGGATGTCCGAGGAAAAAGTTACTTGGAAAACGTTCCTTTCAAGAAGGGCTCTCCAACAATATCTTTGTAAGTTTCGATGATGCTGAACTGACCGGTTTCCAAGGTCTCACCGATGAAGACCGTCTTGGTGACATGGTGATTCTGTTGCGAAGTCACAGTGCCGCCAGGTCCATCGAAGGAAATGCCGGCCTCAAGAGCCGCCGTTACCTTTTCGACATCAAAGCTTCCAGCCTTCTCAACCGCAGCCTTCCAAAGGTAGACGCCATTGTATGAGAGAACCATGGGAGAACAGGTCACGCGGTTTTCCTTCACCACTCCGGCAACGCCGGTCTTTTTAAGCCAAGCCTGGAAGCCATCTTTGAACTTCGTGTTGGCGGGTGAGTCAATTGACATGAAGTAGGTCCAGCAACCAAGGTGGCCGACCAAATCCTTCGCGGGAAGTGCCCGAAATTCATCCTCCGAAATTGAGAAGGAAACAACCGGGCAATCTTCCGAAGTCAGACCGGAAGCAGCGAATTCCTTGAAGAAGGGAACGTTGGCATCCCCATTGATGGTATTGATGACGCAAGCATCTCCGGAAGCACTGAAGTTCTTAATATCAGCTACAATCTGCTGGAAATCGGAATGACCAAAGGGAGTGTAGTTTCCAGCGGAAATGACCTTGCCTTCAGCGTCCGTCCGGAGACCTCCTCCAATGTTTTCAACGGGAACGCCCTTTGAAACAAGGTATTCAAAAAGTACCAGGTTGGTCGTCTGGGGATACACGTAGTCCGTTCCAATGAGATAGAACTTCTTCATGCCCTCTTTGAGAAGGTAGGCGACAGCCGGGATGGCTTGCTGACCCACTGCTTCCGCGGTGTAGATGATGTTTTTTGACATCTCCTCACCCTCATACTGAACCGGATAGAACAGGAGCCCATTGTGTTTCTCATACACTGGGAGCACCGACTTTCGCGAGACCGAGGTCCAGCAACCAAAGGTCACGGCAGTTTTCTCTTTCACCAAAAGCTCTTCAGCTTTTTCCGCAAAAAGAGGCCAATCAGAGGCACCATCGACGACGACGGGCTCGATCATCTTTCCAAGAACTCCGCCAGCGGCATTGATCTCATCAAAGGTGTAGAGGAGGACGTCACGGAGAGAGGTTTCCGAGATGGCCATAGTGCCGCTGAGGGAGTGAAGCACACCGACTTTGACGGTGTCTTGCGCGGTGGCTTCAACAACTTCCTCAGTCTTGTCTTTCACCGCTTCGGAACCCTCTTTGATAGATTCACCAGCTTTTGCAGCAGCTTCCTCCGTACCGTCTTTTGCAGACTCAGCGGCATCCTTGACCTTTTCCTCGGATTCCTCACTGCAGGAGGATGCGATCAGGGCAAATCCGGCAAGAGCCGGGAGGATGGTTTTTTTCAATTTCATCAAGATTCTGAAGTGAGAATTTTAAGATGGAAATCTAGAAAGAGAAGGAAATCCCAGCATTGAAGCCGTAGAAGGATTCTTCGGCATTTCCAGTTACTGCGCTGTCGGTATCCCAGTAAGTGACTCCGGCATGAATAGAGGTCATTTCGTTGAGCGTGTAATTTGCCGAGAGGCCGATGGAGGCAAAACCGTAACCGGTCTCGGTCGTGTGAAACTCGTCAATGGCAAAGCCAACCGAAACAGGAATGGTAATGCTCAACTGCTCATTCACATCGAAGGAATGCTCGGCACCCAGGACAAGGAATGTCCCATTGAAGCCACCACTGGCTCCTTCATCGAGACGTTTGTGAATCGTGATCGAAGGGCTGAGCAAGGTGTCGAACGACAGCCCAAGATCGAGAATTCCTTCGCTAGTTCCACCGTATTGCCAATTCTGAAGGGTCAACGAGGCAGTCGTGATTCCGCTCGTGTATGAGGCACCAATCCAGACATCCGTCTCGACGGTCTCAAAGGGGCCACCGCCATTGTCATTCACGTCGAGCCAGAAGCCGGCATTCAACGACAGCGCGTCATTCACCTTGTAGTCAATGGAGAGGCTGGGATTGAAAGTTCCCTGAGGGTCGTCTCCACCGCCCCAGACATCAAAACCATAGGAAATGAAGTGTGAATTGTAGTCCAGAGAAAGCTCGGCAGAGAGATCTGCGTGAGCCTGTCCAGCGGTAACAAGTCCAGCAGCGGTGAGTGATGCCAAGAATTTTTGATTCGGAATGTTCATGTTAGATAATTCTATTATTGGGTTTTGAACTCACTTGGTGAGCAACCACCGTTGAGCAGATACAAAGCCACCTCGAATGAAACCGATTCATCGATCCAATGCATCTTCCTCGCCTATCTCAGGCGCACATGAATCCGCCGGGCTATCCCGCTCTCTCCTGACCCAACACGAAAATTAAGGGTCCAAGCTGGCTGGACTTCCCGCCCCCACTTAACTCTTCACCACGGGCGCTTCCTTCTTCTTAAGAGCCTTCGTTTCGATCGCGTCCTTTTCAATGACGAGAGCATGAATGGTGATGGGGCCTTCGATTTTTTCGGTATCCGACAGAACCGGCGAGAGGACATTACCCTCGGTTTCCTTGAAGAGGATGATGGCATTCTCACCGTGGGTTAACTTGTAATCCTCCAGTGTGAAGACCTCGGTCAGGAGAGTTTTCTTCATTTCCGCGCCATTGCGAACGAAAGTGCTCAACTCGGTGAAGCGAGGTCCGCCGAGGAAACAAAAGCGCCCGCGCATGTGGTTGGCAACGGCCTTCTGATGATGCGCATCAACGTCCGGCGGAGTGATCTGCCAAATATTGGCTTTCCCAAAACGATGCTGGAATTCACGAGCGGCGAGGGAATTGACTTCGTTGTTTGGAGTCGCGGCGATCAAGTGGCCGAGACCGGAGAAATCGAGCTCTTCCTCGGCGTATTCGGAGAGGATATTCGCGCGCACTGCGGTGAGACCATCAAGCCGGGCGGCGGCGATTTTTTCGTAGCGGGTATCGAGCAAGAGACAGTGGTGACCTTCTTCGACGAGACCCTTGGCAACGACCCGAATCCACGGATCAGCACCAGCGAAAAGGATGCCAGTGGGATTGGCATCAGAGAGCCCCAGGCGTCGGGCCAGTGGAGCGGCGAGCAATCCATAAAAGGTCACCGTTCCCAAAATGACAATGAAGACAAGTGGGACAATTTCACCCGCCTGACTCGCAAGGATCGCGTAGTGCTCATTGTCAGGATTGTCCTTGGCGGCGTGCACAATTTCCAACGCGAAGACGGAGGTCACCGCAGCGGCGACAATTCCACGGGGGGCAAGGAGGGCGAGAAAGAGCTGCTCACGGAAGGTGGTGCTTTTTGAGCGGAAGTTCGCGAGAAAGACCGAAACAGGGCGGACCACGAGGATGAGAGCGGCTAGGAAAAAGAGACCTTTTTGCCAAATCGCCATGATTTCCGCGATTCCTATGCGACCAGAAAGCATAAGAAAAAGAAGTGAGATAATGAGGACGCGGAGGTTCTCCTTAAACTCGAGAATATGACGAACCGAGACCTTCTTCTGGTTGGCCAGAGCGACGCCCAGAACAGTGACGGTGAGGAGGCCGGATTCATGCTGTAGGGCGTTGGACCCAGCGAAAGCGACGCCAACGAGGGCCAGGAAATACAACGTCTCCAGGAAGTCCGGGATGAGATGCTCCGCCATGAGATACTCCGTGACCTTGGCCGAGGCGTATCCGATTCCGACACCCACCACAATGGTCTTGAAGAGGGCGATCGCGATGTTGTCCCACCCTTGTCCCAGACCTCCTTCCTGGATCGTGATGAAGACGAGAACCGCGAGAACCGCGCCGATGGGATCGACGACAATGCCCTCCCACTTTACAATCGAAGCAACCTTTCGGCGGGGCTTGATGAGCCGAAGGAGAGGGGCAACCACGGTGGGCCCTGTAACAACAAGGATCGCCCCGAGAAGAGCGCAGATTTCCCACTCGTAGCCAAGCGTATACCGAGCCGCGACCGCCGCGAGGCCGAAGGCGATCGCCACTGCGGTGGTGCAGAGTTTGAGCACCGGGGTCCCGGCTTCCTTGAGTTCGGAGAACTTCAAGGTGAGGCCACCTTCAAAAAGAATGATCGCCACCAAAAAGCCGACGAGGCTGAGTAGCGAGGATTCGTTGGCAAGGTAGTTGTCGATCCGCGTGCCGGTGAAATGCGAAAGCGCAAAACCGAAAATGAGGAGTAACAGAATGGAAGGCAGCTTCAAACGCCAAGCGGACCATTGGGCAATGACACCGAGGAGAAGAAGAAAGGCAAGGTAGGCGAGGAGACTCACCCCGGAAGGATGAAGCGAAAACGAGAGCGAGCCAAGCGCAGATGGCGGGAAAGGAGTCGTGCGAGGAGCCCTCGTCACTTGGATTGGCAGGATCGCGGAGGGAGGATCGCGGAGGGAGGATCACGAATCTGACGAATCTGACGAATCTGACGAATATTCGCGAATTGTTGAGGCGCTTGGTTGGGGAAATGTGTGAGAATCTCTGCCTAATTCTCTTAGATCTGTGTTGAAAATCCCGGGAATCTTGTCGTCTCAGAGCCCTTAACGAAAACTTGAGGTAGGAAGAATCAGAGAGTAGTTTGAATCAATGAAAGTCATCTTAATTTTGGTAATCCTAACCCTGTCAGTATTCGCAGACCGCAAGGTAGAGGTCCTCGTCTGCCTCTGCGACAACGAACATCAAGCCATCGCCAAAGTCGGCAAAGCGATCGGAAATGGGATGGATCCCGCCGGAAACCTCTATTGGGGATGCTCCGACGGCCTTTCCGCTTACTTTAAAAAGAGCAAGAAATGGAAACTCATCGAGACCAAAAAACCCAAGGACAGCCCCATCCTGCTCACCTTGAAATTCCAGCACCACAGCGGAAAAGCCACTTTGATCGCCCATGCCTACCGAGGTGACAAAATGAGGACCTGCCTTGAACACTTCTTCACCAAAACCCGCGACGCCGGTAAAGACCAACTCGTCGCCTTCATCGGCCACAACGGCATGATGGACAACCTCATCGACCTCCCAAAAGCCGCCGCCGCAGGCGACGAAGCCAGCGAATCCATCATCCTCGGCTGTATCACCGACAAGTATTTCACCAAACCGCTCGCGACCATGAATTCCAAACCCCTCCTCATGACAAAGAGCCTCATGTATCCGGGATCATTTATTCTCCATGACTCTCTCGAAGTCTGGTTCAAAAACGGCACCAAGAAAGAGATCCGCGAAGCCGCCGCCAAAGCCTACGCCAAGAACCAAAAAATTTCAGTCAAAGGCGCGAAGACGGTTTTTTCAGAGATTAAACCAAATTAAGTGCCCATTCTCCCAAGCTACACTGTGAGAAAACGGGAGCCGAAAGTTTTGGTCGTGCGCCGTTTTCATAATGAGTAGCAGTTTAAATCAAGACGAACCAGCAGAGGACGCACGCCTTTGTGAATGGATTGATTAACCTACCAAGGCATTGGGAAAGACGCATTGAAGGCGAAGACCTTCTCACGAATCTCCGCCAGCTTGGCCTCATCTTCACGGGCTTGCAGCGCTCCGTGAATAAGGTCGGCCACCGTCTCGACATCTTTCTCCATCATGCCACGGGTCGTGACCGCTGGAGTCCCAATGCGAATGCCACTGGGCTTCATTGGACCCGCTTCATCAAAGGGAATCGAGTTCTTGTTTACCGTGATCCCCACCTTGTCGAGAGTGTCGGAAACGATGGAACCATCGAGCCCCACCGGACGGAGATCGACCATGAAGACGTGGTTGTCCGTGCCGCCGGATACGATGCGGTAGCCATTCTTCGCAAGGGCCGCCGACATGGCCTGCGCGTTTTTGATCACCTGAATCTGGTACTCTTTAAAGCCGGGCTTGAGAGCCTCGCCAAAGCACACCGCCTTGGCCGCAATGACATGCATAAGCGGGCCACCTTGCACCCCGGGGAAAACGCGTCCGTCGATCTTCTTGGCATATTTTTGTTTGCAAAGAATGACGCCGCCCCGGGGTCCTCGAAGTGACTTGTGAGTGGTCGAAGTGACAAAGTCAGCATGCGGAACCGGGCTGGGATGCACTCCCGCAGCCACCAGTCCCGCGATATGCGCCATGTCCACGAAAAGGTAAGCTCCCACCTCCTTGGCGATCTTGCCCATGCGTTCGAAGTCAATCGTCCGCGAGTAGGCGCTCGCACCACAAGTGATCAGCTTGGGCTGCACCTCCTTGGCTTGAGCCTCAAGAGCATCGTAGTCGATCGTCTCGTCCTCCGCCGTGACCCCGTAATGAGTGACATCATAAAGTCGGCCTGAAAAATTAGCAGGATGCCCGTGGGTCAAGTGACCACCGTGGGCCAAGTCCATTGTAAGAATTTTATCACCCGGCTGGAGCACCGCGAAGTAAACCGCCGTATTCGCCTGGCTCCCCGAGTGCGGCTGGACGTTGGCGTGATCCGCTCCAAAAAGCTCCTTCAGCCGGCTGATCGCGAGTTCCTCGACAACATCAACATTTTCACAGCCACCATACCAACGACGCCCGGGATAACCCTCGGCATATTTATTGGTCAGGAGCGATCCCTGAGCCTCCATGACAGCCGGGCTGCAAAAATTCTCTGAAGCAATGAGCTCGATATGGCTACGTTGACGTTTTTCCTCGCCCACAATCGCCTCAAAAACCTCCGTATCCGTCATCGCGAGGCGCGAACCGGATGCCTTACAAAGTCGCGCTTCATGACGGCCACCTTCAAAATCTGTTGTCAAAAAAGCCTCCACCATTTCCAAGCCCACATCCTGCGGCACCACGCTCTGACCAAGGCAGAGCACATTGGCATCATTGTGCGAACGTGTGATCTTCGTCTCCTCAACCGTGCGCACATTGGCACCCCGGACATCGCGGAATCGATTCGCCGCGAGACAAACCCCCACCCCTGACGTGCAGACCAAAATCCCCCGATCAACGCGCTCTTCATTGACCGCCCGCGCGACTTCATTCGCAAAATCAGGATAATCAACCGACTCGGTCCCGTGCGTCCCGTAATCGACTACCTCGTGGCCCGCCTTTTTCAAAGCCTCCACAATCGCGTTTTTTAACTCAACCCCGCCGTGATCGGCCCCGACTGCAATACGGTAAGAATCAGCATTCATAGAACACCCCCTCCCTGACGCCTCGGAGGGGAAATGGCAAGCGCTCACTTACAAAAGCGCGACTCATTTCGCACTCTCACGACTTTCCAAATACGCCAAGATACCTCCCATCGCCCCATTAAGCACCTTCGAAGTCGTTTCATAGGCACTGCGCCCCATCCCAATCGGGTCAGGAACATCCACCCCGACTTTCCCGTTAATCTCCACAAAGTCACACGCCAGGTGATATTTCCCCTCATGCTCCGGGTGCATCATCTCAAGCATCTCCAAATGCCCCTCCGTCATGCAAAAGACGGCATCTGCCTCTTCCAGCATCTTGTTATCCACCATCCGGCTCCGAAATTTCGCCAGCGTGATCCCCTGATCCTTCAGCACCGCCACGGTATCGCGACTCGCCGAACTCCCCGGCTGTGCCGCCACTCCAGCAGAGGAAACCTCAAAATCACTCCCTCCCGCCGCCTTCCGAAAAATCCCCTCCGCCATGGGGCTGCGACAGGTATTCCCGGTGCAGACAAATAAGATCTTACGTGCCATGGAAAGGACGCTAACCTCCCACCCGTATCACTCAACATTCAATTTAGCCGAAATGAAGTTCCTCAACTACGCCCTCGCCACCTTCTTCCTCATCTTCGCCTGGTTCCAACGCAACGACATCGACCCGGAGGTCTATACCAACCCCTCCTCACTCGACTCCGCCCTCTGGCTTCTCTTCTACGGGATCATCGGAATCGTCTTCATCCTGATCAATTTTAAGAAACTTCCCCTCTGGTATTTCGCCCTCGCCGTCGTGGCCTGCCTCATCGAAATGACAATGTCCGGCCCCGGCCTTTGGGATAATCTCTTTGGCGAAAACCCCTTCACCATGACCCAAGTCTCGATGTCCTCCGATGACTCCCGTATCGAACTCACTCGCGAATTCTTCGGCGCCGTCATCGCCCTCCTCGCCGTCCTCTTCCAGCTCTGGCAGACCAAGAGGCAGAAAAATTTGCCCTAAAGATAGGGCCTACTCTGCTCATTTTTTATGGCTCGTGGCTCGTGGCTCAACACACCCTCCTCCCAAAACTCATCAAACGCCTCGGCCAAGTTCCCGCCGCCCTCCTCCTCGGTGCCCGTCAAGTTGAACAACCACCCTCGTTCACGGTCTCAAACTCGACAACCCGACCCACTACCTTGACCTTGAACGCCCCTCCGACCTCACCAAGCTCGCCGACGCCGAACTCTACCTCAGCAAGCACGAAGGGGAACTCGTCATCCTCGACGAAATCCAACGCGTCCCTAGCCTCTTGTCAGCTTCTTGACAAATTTCCGAACCTTTTGGCTTACGACTATGGAAGTCACGCCAGTGCAGCTCTGGGGCGGGGGCTCTGGTCGAAACGCACGGCTCTTGATGCCGATGAAGCCGCAACCTCCGAGTGGACTAAGACCTACTACGACCGGATGGGGCGCATATTATTTCCCGCACTAACTGTTACGCTAAAGCTACGAATGGCAGGCCCATTCTTCGCTTCCGTGAGGGAAGCTTCGAATGCCTGTCCTTCGTAGCCTTCGGTGAAGAAGGGTTGCTCATGCAGGAAACTCATCCCAATTTTGATCGCATGTTTTACACCTACATTCTCCGTTCCGAGCAGAATCCAGAAAGATTCTATTATGGGCTTTCATCGGATTTGAAAAAGCGCCTCAGAGTCCACAATCAAGGCGGAAATGTTTCGACCAAAACCGGCGTACCATGGACTCTGGCGTGGTATTGTGGTTTCGAATCCGAAAGCGCGGCCATCGATTTTGAGCGTTATCTCAAGACCGCATCAGGGAAAGCCTTCGCTCGGAAGAGGCTTCTGTGCACCTGATCTTCCCCGTCTGCCCTGCCCTTCGTAGCTTCAGCGAAGAATGGGCCTGCCCTTCGTAGCTTCAGCGAAGAATGGGCCTGCCCTTCGTAGCTTCAGCGAAGAATGGGCCTGCGGTTCGTAGCGTCAGCGAAAAATGGGCCTGCCATTCGTAGCTTTAGCGAAGAATGGATCCCGGACGAAGACCCGGACCTCAATTGGTTCAACCAGGAAAGGGACCCCACCGGCGCAGAGCCCGAGTGCTACGACCAAAGCCCGGATT